>NZ_CP045915.1:4770103-5088110 GCF_009650095.1 Gracilibacillus salitolerans
ATCTTCAGGTATGATTTAACATCTACTTTCCAGCTTCTAAACATATTGTCTGCCTGTAGTACCTTCTCACCGTTTACATATACATCTGCATACGTATCTAAACCTTCAAATATAAGTTCCACTCTTTCTTCTTGTAACCACTCTGCAGATAGAGAAATAGTAGTTTTATATTCCCAATCCTGTTTATCAACCCATTGCAAATCCAGCTCATTTTCACCTACAAAAGGATCTGGTATCATCTCATGTTTTAACAAATCGGTATGTACACAACCAGGAACTGTAGCTAATTTCCAATCATTTGCGCCTGCTGTTTTGAAATACCAATTTTGTATTGAGGTCATTCTAACATTACTCATTTGCATGCCTCCGTCTATTATCAATCAAAGCGAACCTCTGTCTTTTCCTTACTTGATTTATATACACCCGTTAAGATCTTCATCATTTCTACACCATCTTCTACCGGCGCTATCGTTTCTTCTTCCCCTTTAACACAGTTAACAAAATGATCTATTTCATTTTGAAAACCTTGTGCAAAATCAAATGTCAGATGATCTATTTGAGGGGTACTGTTTAACATAATATTATTTTTCTCTGTAAAAATTTCTAATTGCGGCTCTATCTCTGCACCGCCTTTATCACCATGTAAACTAACGCGTATTTCTTCTTTTTTGGCGTGTAGTGAAAAGCTAACATCGACCATTAGAGAAGCACCATTTTCGAATCGAATAATCGCATTTGCTAAATCTTCCACACTATTTTGTTTAGCATCGTAATCAGCTGCTTTATAAAAAGATTTATATTCTATATTCGAACGATTGCCTAATTTGTGATACGTGTTGCCACTTACTGATTGCACTTTCGGCTTGCCCATTAAATACCAGCAAAGGTCGATAACATGAACGCCAATATCAATTAATGGTCCGCCTCCAGACCGTTCCTTATCCGCAAACCAGCCACCAGGATTTCCTAAAACCCGTAAACAGGTAGCTTTGGAGAAATAGATATCACCTAATTCTCCATGATCAATAAAGCGTTTTAATACTTGTGTGTTGGTACCAAACCGTCTAACATACCCTATTTGCAAAAACTGATCGGGATTATTTCTAACTGCTTCTTCTATCGCTAAAGCTTCTTCCACCGTTTTACACAATGGCTTTTCAGTTAACACGTTTTTCCCAGCATTTAAAGCAGCCATAGCGATTTCTGCATGTGTATTGTTCCACGTACAAATACTTACCGCATCTATTTCATTATTACTTAACATCTCTTGATAATCGGTATAATAATGTGTTACACCTAATTCTTCTGCCGTTTGTTTCGCACGAGCTTCATTCATATCACATACAGCAAACAACTCGGCATCTTGATTTTTTAAGTACCCTTGAATATGCATATCAGAAATCGAACCCAAACCAACAATACCAACTCTTACTTTACTCATTGTTCAACCTCCTTAAAGTTGATCCCAAATATTTCGAACATTTTTTAACGAGATATCACTAGCTTTCTTACACTCTTCCATTCCTTCAAATTCAATCGATACATATCCATCATAGCCGCTATCTTTTATTATTTTCAAAACACTCTCTAATTCAATATCACCATGCCCTGTAATAGCGCCACGCAAATATTGTCCACCTGCTGAGGAAAACCAGCCTTCTCCAGGGTTATGCCATGATTGGGGACGGATATAGAAATCTTTGACATGCACCATCGTAGCATGGTCGATGCATTTCTTGACAGCTATTATTGGATTCTCATCTGCACAAAGGAAATTACCCGTATCTAACGTATGACCAAAATTAGAACGATTGACTCGAGATACAATGAGATTGATACGATCACTTGCTTGAATATAAAAACCGTGATTTTCGATACTTGTTACAATGTCATATTGTTTTGCATAGTCTGCAATTTCCTGGCATGCTTCAATAATTTTAGGCAAATCGTTATCAAACTGTTCCATGCTAGCTTCTACCGGCGGCTTAAATGAAATATCATGTCTCATTCTTCGCACACCTAATTGATTGGCGATATCAACTTCCTGTTTTACTCGTTCCATTTCTGCTTGAAACGCTTTCTCATCACCACTTAAAAAGTCCGCTCCAATTGCGTAATTTGAAATGTCTACTCCTACTTCCTCAGCCTTACTTACTATGTCTGCAACTAATTGTGAATTGTCTGTTAATGTATAGCCAATCGGAACAATTTCAATATGCTCTCCACCTTGATCTTTTGTCCATTGAATAACATCTAATATCGACATTTCACCTTTAGCGATCGCATTTGCTAAACTGTATGAGCTCATCCCTAATTTCATTGTTAAGAGCCTCCTCTAGTTATGAATTAATGTTATCGGCCTTTTTTGTTGATTGGATTGATATGCTGCTTTTACAACTTCTAATGTTCTTAAACCATCTTCTCCTGTTATAAAAGGAGGTCGCGATTCCGTTACACAATGCAAAAAATCTTTGATTAACCTTTCATCCATATCATCAGACCAAACGAGATGTTCCAACTTGTTATCACGATCGTTAAACAGTAATGTATGCTCCTTAAATGCATCTACATTACATGTTCCTTGATCACCAAAGAATTCCAGTGTTACATCCCCCCATATCGGAAAAGTCTTAGGGCGTGACCAACTCGGATCAATCGTGACCACAATACCTGATGCAAATTCCAAGATAACCTGGCCACAATCTTCCACCACAATATCGTAAAATCTTGTATCAAATTCTGCATACACGCTTTTCACTTCATCCTTTAATATCCAGCGGAGTGTATCCACAATATGAACAATATGATCGGTGGCACAACCTCCACCCGATAGCTTTGGATCTACAAACCATCCACCTGGCATTTGTCCATGATTCGTAGTATTGACCGCTAAAATGTTGCCGATTTCGCTTTCATTGACTAATTTTTGTACTTCTTGAATCGCAGGCGCAAAACGAACAGGAAAAGCTATTTGCAAGATGACATTATTTTGATTACATGCCTCTATCATCTCCATTGCATCATTTATTTCTGTTGCAATCGGTTTTTCGCATAATATATGCTTTTTGTAATGTGCAGCTTTCACAACGTGCTCTTTGTGATTTGCATTTTCTGAACAAACAATAACAGCATCTAAATCAGTTTGCAGCATTTCATCTAAGTCAGTATAAAATGATGTTTTAAAGGTGTTTGCTATATCAGTTCCTCTTTGTTTATCGTTATCCCAGATACTCTCAAGGGAGGCATTTTTACTTTTCGTTAAAGCATTTGCATAACTAAATCCATGCATATGGGCAAAACTAATGATTCCGACTTTTAACATCTTATGCCCCTCCTTTTGTAACAGGTATAGATCTATTTAACGATGCTTCAATAGCTTCCCTAAAATCAATAGCTCTCGTTACCTCTGTTATATTATTGAACGAATGACGGTCTTTGGTTAAAACTTCATATACATCTTCCAATTGACGCTGAATCAACGGTGTTCCAATTGGATGAATCTCCCGTTTGCTTTTATCCGTTTTTACAACACTTATCGGATTTGTTTCATTACTTTTGTGGGTTAGCATTCCTTCAGAACCAGCAAGTTCGATATTTAATTCCTCTTTGCCAAATCCACGAGCTAATTCCAGTTGGGTGAAGCTGCTGTCCTCATGTCTGATATGAATGGTCATATAACGATTATCTATTTGTTTTGCAAAAATAGTTTTAAAATCTCCCAATGTATGATAGATCCAACCAATTAAATGGACTTCCTGTTCGAGGAATCTGCCATTAGAAGGTAATGTTTCTGATTTTAAAGATATTCGATGGACACCACTATTACCTAATTGTTGTGTTGTAAACTTTAGGTTTAAATTCACCAACTCCGGTGAATGTAGCATAGGATTGATTATACGAACCATCATCTGCTCTTCTTTCATAAAATTTATTAATTGTTTTGTTTCGTTTATACTTGACGCAAGGGGCGATACCAGGGTAATAGGTGTGTCCCTTCCTAACCTTTTTAAGATAACAGGCTTTAATTCTGTCGATACACATACATCAACCAATTCTGACTGCTCATGGGATGAACTAAAAGAAGGTAATGAATCTGGGTTATCTTCATTTATCACTATCGATTGTTCCACTCGCACTTCAGGAATGGATTCCCAACATGATAAATGTTTATTTAATTCTGATTCATTACCAATCAAAGTAACTTTCATTACACCTCTTCACCCTTTCTCTGTCGTAATTTGATATGTGCTAATTTCATAAGGCTTTAATTTTGTTTTATAGCTATCCGTACTTATTCCGGAATGATCGATCGGTTTTTCAAGAAGATTGGTTTCTTGGAACATAGCCTTTTCCGGTATACTCACTGTTGCTGATACCTCGCTCCCTTCTGCCTCATATAATCGAATAATCATTCCTTTATTGTTTTCAGCTAATTTTATAGTATCCAGTATAGCGCTTTCACTATCTATTTTAATAAACGACAGGGCACTTCCCAATTCTCCTTTAGATATCTCTGTTACAGATATAAAGTCTCTTGTATTTAACTCGTGACCTTTTTTGACCGTTTCAGCTGCTCTCCAATCACCTTGATGAGGATATAAAGAATATACAAACTGATGTCTGTGAATGTCTGCGCTTTGATCTGGCCACTTCGGCGACCTCAACAAAGATAGCCTGATATTTTGGCCTTTGATATCATATCCATATTTACTGTCATTTAGTAGGCTGACGCCATAGTTACCCTCTGATAAATCTGCCCACCGTTGGCCACAAACTTCAAATTGTGCCTGCTCCCATGTCGTATTATTATGTGTCGGGCGATCGATCGTTCCAAACGGTATTTCATAAGTAGCATGTGATGAATAAATATTAACTGGAAATGCTACTTTTAACAATTTGTTCTTTTCATTCCAATCCACTTCTGTATCGAAATCAATCAACTTAGAATAATGGTGGAAAATCATCTTCTGTGTAATAGTAGATTCATTGAACTTCCATTTAAAATGTAATTCATCTGTTAAGTTACTTGTGTAATAAACATTTGCCTCAAGCAACTTCATATTATCGATCTTTTGAGATACAAAGTTTGGATCTATATCCCATGCGTCCCAGTCTGTAGGCAGATCATCAAATAATTGTAGTTCATTAGCCACAGCCCCGTCTTGAACAATCTCTTTATCACACTGTTTATCATATAATCGTGTGATGAAGCCTTGTTCGGTAAATTCCACTATATAGTTAACCGTTTCCCACTTACCATTCAATGGTTTGGAAGATGCCAACTCATTTCCATCCTTTTCTTGTAACCAAACTGTCTTATATCCGAGTTGTGGCACATTGGGAATTAGTGCATGTAATTCAATGGTTGAATTATCAACCTTTACATGTTCTACCGGATACGGATTTCCTTCTTCATCCACCATTATTTTAGATAGTAACTCTTGATCACCACTCATTGTAATTAGACGATCTCTATCCCATCCCAAACTATTGAATATAATTACTGGTTCACCAGGGCCTTCTGTATTAATCCTGCTTATGATTTGCTCAATCGCATCCGCTTGCAAGGATTGGCCTTCAGTCAGTACTTCTTTATATTGCTGGTCTGATAATCTATAGACAGGTTCAATGGATGTACCAGGAACTATATCATGAAATTGATTCAATAAAATTAATTTCCAAAGATCTTTTATTTTTTGGACAGGATAATTATTTCCTGTTAGCAGATCAGCAAATGAATGCCATATTTCCAAACTTCTAAATAACGATTCAACTTGCCGGTTATATTTTTTTGTTTTGGCATGCGTAGTATAGGTCCCTCGATGAAGTTCCAAATATAAATCACCATACCATTTTGGCAATGTGGGTTTTTGCTGACTAATGTGTTCAAAAAAGTCATGTACCTTACTAAACTTCACATTAGGCAGACCCGGTAATGATTCTGAGCGTTTAACTGTTTCGATCATTTCTCTTGTAACACCACCTCCACCATCACCATATCCATATACCAACATTCTTTCGTTATGATCATTCTTTTGATTAAAATCATCCCATGTTGCTTTCATATCCTTTGGATTCGTTTGTTGCCCCAAAATAGTATGTAAGTAAGATAAAATTGTTGTACCATCAATACCTTCCCAATGAAATAAATCATACGGGAAACGATTGGTATCATTCCAATTTAACTTGGTCGTCATAAAGTACTCCGTACCAGCCTTCTTCAGAATCTGAGGTAAAGATGCACAATAACCAAATGTGTCTGGTAACCATTCCACTTTTGGTTCTGCTCCAAATTCTTCTTTAAAATACTGCTTGCCATATAACAGCTGTCTTACCAATGATTCACCGGATGGAATATTCAAATCTGGTTCTACCCACATGCCACCGATAATTTCAAAACGTCCTGCTTTTATTTGCTGTTTGACTCGCTCATATATTTTAGGATAATAATTTTTTAGATATTCAAATAATTGCGGTTGACTTTGCGCATACTCAAATTCCTCATACTCGTCCAGTAAAGTACAGGCGGTTGAAAAAGTCCTTGATGCTTTACGAATCGTTTCTTTTAAAGGCCATAACCAGGCAACATCTATATGTGATTGACCAATAGCTCGAATGGTTCCTTCGCGATATCCTGCCATCTCTTTTAATAGTGATTGAATACTCTGTTCCTGTTCGATCAACTTCTTTTGGTTCGTCAGCTCTTTCTCATCAGGTATTTTCCATTCATTCGCCAAATCTTCTAATGCCTTAAAAAGGATTGGTTTACGAGTATCAGAATCAGCCAAGAGAGCTAATGTGTTGCTGGCGGTTTCTAATGTATAGACAAGACTTTGCACTGCTCTATTAACTAATACCAATGCACTGTTTTCTAAAAATATTGGGGGTGGTGCCGTTTCCGCACTTGCTACCTGATTAAAGCCGCGTAAAGAATCTTCTGGAATACCAACAGGATTAAATAGTTCCATTTCTATATTTAATATACGTCTATCATGTGCATGATTTGCCAAAAAGCAAAAGGAACGGTTGCGGTCAAAACCTTGCATAGGCTCTCCGTTGATACTCATTAATGCTTCATAATGAGATGGAATGCCTCCTGGCCCACCAGCTTTGAATATGATTCCAATATCCCTTGAAGACCAATCATTCGGAATTTCTATACTATTTTTTAAAAAAGCTGTTACTCCAGACTCTATTAACGGTTCCCCGATTTTTACTGCCTCAAATGAATTCCTTTTCTCTAAAGAATGGTAATTCTCCGGGCCTTCATACTTAAATCTATTCATTTCCCAATTATTGATGATTTTTGATGCACGATATTGGTTGTTTCTTAGCAACCGAATCAAACGATGAATTCTTTGCATGACTATCCCTCACTATTCTTCATAAATCACTAACTTTTTTTCATCCAATTGATCGGATGATTCGCCTGCCATTAACATTACCATGCCAGGCTCAACTACTTGTTTCATTTCTATATTCCAAATCGATAATTCTTCAAAACCTAATTGTAATTTTACGTTTTTTGATTCTCCAACAGGTATCCAAACTTTTTGAAATGCTTTTAATTCTTTTGTTCTTTGCGTAACAGATGCTTCTAAGTCTTGAATGTATAATTGCACAACCGCAAAACCATCATATGCTCCTATATTTACGACATCGACTGACACATTGATGTATTCACCATTTGTTAACGCATGGATACTGATTGCTTCCTGTTCTTTTGTTGAAAATTCACACTGAAACGAACTATACGATAAACCATAGCCAAAACTGTACATGGCACGACCTACTTCATCATAGTAATCTTGTTTTGCTCCGCTATTTTTGACATTATAATATACCGGTAATTGATCTGCCGAATATGGAATAGATACCGGTAGTTTCCCACTTGGATTCACATCACCGAATAGGACTTCGGCTATCGCTTGACCGCCTAGTTGACCTGGATACCAACCTATTAATATCGCATCTAAATAGGCTTCAATATCTTTCAAACTATATGGCCTTCCTTGGATGAATACCCCGATCATCGGAGTATTTAAAGACGCTAACTCTTGCACTAAATTTTTCTGGACACCGCCTAAATCCAAATTTGCTACATCTATATTCTCCCCACAATCCATTTCAGCCTGATCGTAGTCCAGTACCGCTCCGTTATTTTCAAATTCCATACCAAATTCTCTTGCACTCGATCCGCCTAATGCTAAAATCACAATATCGGCTTTACTCGCAATCGATTTTGCATGATCAAAACCTGACATATCTGTTGATCGAATGCCACATCCCTTGGTATAAAGAATTTCACAATCTTCCTCAACGATTTTAGTTATACCTTGTTTAATCGTAACAGCTGCTTCTCTTCTTTGTGGTGCTGTATAATCTCCTAATAAGTTATAAACGCTGTCTGCATTCGGGCCAATAACAGCTACTGTTTTGTTTCTTTTACTTAAAGGAAGTAGATTATGTTCATTTTTTAACAGTGTAATAGATTGTCTCGCCATTTCCATATTTAATGTTTGACCTTTCGATCTATTTACTGAAACACTTCTTGGTTTGTCGTCAACTTCTGAAAATAGCCCTAACAAAAACTTTACATACAATACACGTTTAACCGCTTTATCTACTACCGATTCTTTTATTTTTCCATTCCTAACAGCTGCTTCAATTTGCGTATAAACATCGTCCCATAAGCTTAAATCAACACCCGCGTTTAAAGCATAGGCTGCAGCCAACTCTTTATCACCAGTGAGTAAAAGTAATCGGTCCAATGCTGTTCCATCTGCCATAACAATTCCGTTAAAGTTCCATTCTTCACGAAGTATATCTGTTAGTAATTTTCGATTAGCATGACACGGGATTCCGTCAATCTCATTATAGGCCGCCATACACGCTAAAGCCCCGGATCTGACTCCTGCCTTCATTGGTGGGAGATAAATTTCTCTTAATTCCCTTTCACCGATTAAAGCAGGGCCAGCATTATGTCCACCAACCGCAGCTCCTTGTGCAGCAAAATGTTTTAGAACAGCAATAACATGAGGGGACTCTTTATTATCTCCTTGCATACCTTTAACGACAGCCTCTGTCATACGGGCAGCTAAATAAGGATCTTCACTGAAACATTCCTCCGTTCTTCCCCATCTGGGATCTCGCGCAATATCCAATGTGGAAACTAATCCTAAATGCACACCCCTTTCCACTAATTCTGATGCTATATGTTCCGATACCTTTGTTTGTAAATCTGGATTCCATGTGGCACCAGATCCTAAATGAGTAGGGAAAACAGTGCTATCTAACGCTTGATGACCATGGGGACATTCTTCTGAAAAAAGGACCGGAATCCCAAGTCTAGTATGTTCCCTTAGATACTCCTGAATCATGTTTGTAACATGTAATGCATCCTCTAAAGGAATGCCATTCTCGAAATTTATGCCAGACCATGGGTCAGCTCTAAATAAACCGTATAAAGCCCCCATTCCTTGAAACTTTTGAACATGTTGTTTGAAGATTTCTGTTAATTCATATTGATTTCCATTTTTTCGATATACTTGCCAGCCATATAACTTTTGGTTCAATTGCCCTACCTTTTCCTTTAAAGTCATTTGCTTCAACAAATCATCGACTTGTTTCTTAATCAACGTTCAACCTCCTCTCTTTCAAATGCCTATCATTATGAGAAGTTAATTCGTTACGCAAACTTGAATACATGTGTAATTGGTGTGTTTCCTTCTTCTATAGGAGGAATTTTGATCGTTAATCCATCATTACCTTGATAGAACTCCAATGAATCACAAACATGGAGCATGTCGATACGTTCTACTTTGTCGAAATAAGGAATAACTATTTCTTTATCTTGATAGGAACGATCATTATTTTGATATAAACGGAAGCAATATACATTTTCATCCTTGATGGTAAAGGCGTAATTGTCTTTGTAATAGGGGGCAACCATTCTTGTTCCATAAATTGATTCCCCATATAATTGCATCCATTCACCTATACCTTTCATTAATTCACACGCTTGTCTCGGGAGTCGGCCATCTGGTTGAGGAGGAACATTTAAAGCCAAATTCCCACCCTTAGCTACTATTTCGATAAGTGTATGAATGATTTCTCTTAAAGATTTATATTCATCTTCAAATTTAAATGAAAAGGAAGTTCCAATCGTTATACAACTTTCCCAAGGTACATCAATCGGTTGATCGGGAATAGTCTGTTCAGGTGTAATATAGTTCTCATATAATCCTCCTACTGTTCTATCTGCCGTTAGCAACCATGGCTGATGTTGCCGAGCTCTTTCTACGACCTCACCAAGTCTGATATCCTGATTACGCTTTCCAACCCAGCCTGCATCCAGCCAAAGGATATCTATCCTTCCGTACTTCGTCATTAATTCCATTATTTGATTGTGCGTGAATGATATAAACTTTTCCCACATCCAAGGATATTGTTCCGGATCATAAGATGGGCCTCTCCACATGTGATTTTTTCTTTCCATTCCTGGTGCCCAATAATATGGTGTATGCCAATCTGCTTTAGAAAAATACGCTGCTATTGCGATTCCTTTCTCACGAAAAGCATCAAATACATTCCGGCAAATATTCGCATATTTATGTGTGTGAAAGGGACAGTCTTTTCCTGTAATACTGTAATCTGTTTCTTTGGTATCCCACATCGAGAAGCCATCATGATGTTTGGTCGTAAAAATCAAATATTTAAACCCTGCTTTATGAGCAAGTTCAGCCCATTTATCTGGCTGAAATCTAATCGGATTAAAGGTTCGATTCAAATTAAAATATTGCCTTTTAAATTCTTCCATGTCTTCTTCCCAATCGATATCATCACGAGACCAATCACCATCTTCATCACTTAAAGCCCATGATTCTACTAGTCCCAATTGAGAATATGGTCCCCAGTGCATCATCAATGCCAACTTTTGGTCTTTAAACCACTCTAATCTTTCTAGCAAGATGGGATCGTTTGGTTTAATCCAATTCTTTTCAGGACTAAAATTGTGAACACCATTTGCTACTTCATGCTCATTTGTCATCTATTCAACCTCCTTTACTATATTGAAATTTTTTAATATATCCTTTTTTTCTTATAGGCTTGCAATGGACTTCCTTCTACCACAAGGCCCATTTCACTTAACAGAAATTCACTAAACATGGAATTAGCCCAAGAAAACCAAGGTCGCGTGAATTGCTCTGGATCCTCTACATGAAAGCCCTCATGCATTAAATTTTGATTAGCGTCTGTTTCCTTAAATAATTGGATCAAGCGATCTCTTTCCTCTTTTTCTATTGAGGTTAAGCCTTGGATGGCTAATGCAATATGCCAAATATACTGATCTGGTGTATGAGGACTGCCGATACCACTTGCTACTTTGCCTTTAAAATAATATGGATTTTCCTCACTCAAGATAAACCTTCTGGTATTTTGGTAAATTTCATCATCGAACGGCCGGTATCCTATATAGGGAATGGATAACAAACTTGGAACATTCGCATCATCCATTAACACATAGTTTCCTAAACCATCTGTTTCATAAGCATAGATAAGACCAAATTCAGGGTGTTCCACCATACCAAATTGTTGAATGCCTTGCTCGATTTCTAATGCTAATTTGTTTGCTTTGTTGGCTAACGACTCATTTTCTAAGATGGAAAGGGCTATTTCGGCTAATTGTTGTAAAGATACAACGGCAAACATATTAGAAGGAATTAAATAACCATATTTACATGCATCATCACTGGGACGAAATCCACTCCACGTCATTCCTGTATATCCCACTGGTGCCCCATATCCATCGTTAGACAGTGTATCTTGTGGCGGACAGTTATCTCGTACAAAATGATAATCTGATTGATCTGCATGATGCTGTTCTGTCATCCAAACGTCTACTATTTTCTCCATAGCTTCTGTAAACTGCTGATTAAAATGAGTGGTGATCCCCGATGACTTCCAATACAAATAAGCAAGCTGGATAGGATAGCAAAGTGAATCAATTTCATATTTGCGTTCCCATATCCAATCCGTCATCTTCGTTTGATCTTCATGATAACGGTTACCATTCGGACGCTCATTAAATGCATTGGCATAAGGATCATGATTGATAAAGAACATCTGCTTCTCAATCACACCTTGGATCATTTTTGCTATCTTTGGATCTTGATCTACTAATAATAAGTAAGGACGAACCTGCGCTGCAGAGTCCCTTAACCACATTGCCGGTATATCACCTGTAATAACAAAAGTAGTACCATCTGATTGAGGACGTATCGTTGTTTGATACGTATTAACGAAACATTCTTCGAACATAGCTTGCAGTTTTTGATCTGTTTGATAGTAGTTGTGTACTTTTTTAATTAAACCTTGGATAGAGGTTCTTAGCTGTTGTGTCATATCTATTCACTTCTTTCCTTTACTTTTAAACCAATCGTTGCTATTTCAAAGGGAGCTACTGGTAATGTGATAGAATCATTGGATTCCACTAATGTTTCACCTTGTTGCTCTAGTATGTTACTGAGATAATACTGCTCCACCATATTGTTATGACCAATATGGACTGTTCCATCGTGACCCATCATATTAAAAAAACGCATATGAAGATCATCCGTCAAGGAAGAGGCTTTAAGAGATGTTAAAACTGTCTCCTTTGAAGTATCTGCCGATATATATTGATGACTAGCAGGGATGGAACCAACCTGATTTGGTAACTGAATCTGAGACCATGGAATCCGGTATTGATAGGCTTGCTGATACACTTCAGCAGGCTCCTCTTGATTGACATGGGGGAAAATTTTAAAAGCAGCATATTGATCACCTAAACATTGTGCTTCTGGAGTCGGGAAATACCCCCAGTCTCCTAATTCTCTTACTGCTCGAACTAACGTAATCGCAATGGTATTCCTGTCATCTCTCAACACTTCATATTCGTTTAATCCCTTGTTAGCAATCGTAATACCCTTTCCTCCATTGTGCATACTGACAAATGCCTGTTGATGCTGGGAATGATCAGGATTCGTCCATTGATCCGATGGCTGATTATTTCTTTTAGCTACTTCAAATATAGAATCCGCGTAATGTACTTTACTTTCAATGTCTGTAGGAAACAGAGCACGCAAACGATGATCCTTCGCTACATTACAGTAAGAAACTTGAATATCGATCCCCTTACCATATCGCTCTAAACTAACGTGAGTTTTGATGGTAAAGAGAGTGGTGTTTTTGCTTCGCTTTGCTTTACGTCCGGAAAACCATACAAGTTCTTGTTGTTCCTTCTCTAAGGCAGCTTCCGCACTTTCCGGAATTTCTAATTCATGCATGATTTCATAAGTAGCTCGAATAGGTGTATCCTCCACCAGCTTGATAGATGCTTGTAATCCCTCTGTCGTAATAGGAAGATCTTGAGGTGCTTGTTTATACATATACTCATTACCAATATCTCCAGTGTCTTCATACACTAATAGATTCTCAAAAACTTGATCGGTCGCTTTATTACGTATATGGAGTGAGCCATTTGAATTAACTTTGATATACATATAATCATTTTCAAGTACATTTTTTGCTGTAGCAATCCGATTTGTTGTGTTGCTTTTCTTCTCTCCTATTACTAAAGCAAATGTTTGGTGACTTAAAGGTGCTACATCTTGTGCTTCTAGCGATATTTTTACTCTCCTTGCTAGATAAGGTTGTCGGAATTGATTTTTTGGTAAATCATAATCAAATAAAACCCCTAAATCTTCTATCTCATAATCAACTATACTACCTCTCTCATCTATCAAAACTCTATTATCTACTCTGTAATTTTCTAATTGTTTGCGATGAACACCATCAGCAAAGTACTCCCGCTTCAAATCTAACTCTACTGTTACCACACCAGTACGTCTTTGTCCTGTGGTATTAAAAATGGCAAATGGGATCGAGTCTTCACCAAATTTCTTAAATGACATGGTATCTATATGCTTTGAAAGTTTTTCTAATAGATCTTGTTTCATGCTTTCTGCCATATGTTTACTCTTTTCAAACCTTGTCACCATTTCTCTGTGCACTTCATCTACACTACAACCGCAAATACTATCATGAGGGTGGTTTTGCATGAGTATTTTCCAAGCATATTCCAGTACATCATGATCATACTTCTCATCCATTAAATAAGCGAAAGCAGCTAATGGTTCTACTTCACTTTCTAATAAAGTTTGTACTTCTTGATTCATTTGCTTTAAGTAAACTCTAGAGGAGGCAGTATTTACTAGCGTTCCCCATCCATCCGTATGTTGACTTCGCAATTCTCCTTCAACTGTTTTCAAATGATCTTCATTTCGCTGATGGTCCAGCTGTTTCACATACTCATTAAAATTAGAATGAATAAATTCAATGTCAGGATATAGTTCCTGTGCTAACTCAATAGCCTCAGACAAATCTGTTTGTACAGGCTGATGATCACACCCATTTAGCATTAATAAGTGATTAGAAGAAGCATATTTCTCCATCGCTTCTAAATGGCCATCCCAATATTTTTTGGCTGCTTCTCTTTCTAAAGGAATCTCATTTCCGTTACAATACCAATTAGCAAAAAGAAGCCCGACTACTTCATTACCATCTGGAGACTTCCAATTCATTTCTGAATAAGGAGATTCATACATATCTGCGTCACTTACTAAATTGTTAAAGCCTGTAGGTTTTACCCCTCTGCCAAATGCGGCATGCTTAATTCCCGCCTGAGCCAATATTTGTGGCGCTTGCCCAATATTCCCGAATGAATCAGGGAAGTAGCCAATCTTGGAAACATTCCCCCACTTTTTAGCATCTTTGATGCCATATTGTAAATTGCGAATATTAGCTTCACTACTTGTAAGAAATTCATCTTGTAATATATACCAAGGACCGACATAAATGCGCTTTTGCTCTATTAATTGTTTAAGTTTTTCTCTTCGCTCTGGACGCACCTCCAAATAATCATCCAATATGATAGTCTGACCATCCAAATGGAAACTTTTGTAGTTCGGGTCATTATCTAATGTATCTATTAATTGATCCATAAATTCTACTAATAAGAAATGATGTTTCTCGTATGGTAAATACCACTCACGATCCCAATGTGTATGAGAAATAATATGAACGGTTTTCTTATTCTTCGGTTGACTCACAACAATACCTCCAAATTAACGATAAAATTCGATTAAAAAGGTGTTTATTTCATATGGCTGGATATAATATTTCACTTCGTTGTTTCTAATTTATTATTCTTGCATTTAATTTATCAGTCGTTAAAAACTTACTATGTTAACCTCTAGTACGCGTTGGATATGTAATGAGGCTCGTTATTAGAAACAACGAGCCCTATATTTTTACTAATAATTAATTTTCTGCCCAACGATCATAAGCCTCTTGATGGATTTGAATATATTGTTCAATATTCATATTTTCAATTGTTTGAATATATTCATCCCATTTAGAAAGTGGCTCTACGCCAGTAATAAATTTAGCTTCCATTTGTTCTACATACGATTCCAAATCTACTTCAATAGTATTAATTGTATCTTGTTCTTCATCTGATAAATATACTAAAGGAAATGCCGTTTCTGCATATGGATCGACTTTTTCTTGTGTTTCTTCTTCGATAAATAAATCAAAATCTGACCTTGGTGCATTTTCAACTAAATCTACTAACATAGGTGTTGTAATACCATATGCTGGTGTAAGGGATCCACGGTAGTCCTCACTACTATCATACTCTTCCGGAACTTCTAAGAATTCCCTTTGTCCATCTTCTCCTTCTTCCCATAAGTAACCTTCTGGACCTTGATCAAAATAATCTCTACCCTCTTGTGAGTATAAATAATCAATCCATCTGATAGAAGCCTCCGGATGTTCATTATTATTCGTAATAGCAAAGGCCCCTCTACTAATACCCGGATTTCCTGGCAAAACAATTTCCGGGGAAATATCACTTGTTAAAGGATGGAACATTGGATTATTGATTGCTTCTTCCTCTGTCTCACCAGTTGTAAAGAAGGAGAACCAATCTGGAAATAATCCTAACCGGTTTTCTTGACCTTTTGCTTTCTTTTGTTCATCCGCCTGTGAAAATGTTTCAGGATCTAGTAACTCTTCTTCATATAATTTATTCATATAGGTTAAGTATTCTTTATAGTTCTCTGTCATAGGTGCATAACGTGCTTCGCCATTTGCTTCTTCCATGCCCCATTCTTTCATCCCAAATGCAGCCAGAAACCATCTTCTTGTACTGTTCATTTGTACATCTATTAATGGTATTTCGTCTGCTTCACCATTTCCGTTAGGGTCCTCTGTCTTAAATCGAACTAATAAATCATATAATTCTTCCGTGGTTTTCGGTAGTTCCTCCACACCTAATGCATCTAACCATTGACCGTTAAACCACATTGGACCTGCCGGCCAAGCAGCAGTAGGATGATGGTTAATAGCAGGAAGCGCATATATATGTCCATCTGTTGTAGTGATAGATCTTTGAATCTCAGGGTTTTCTTCCATTAACGCTTTAAAATTTGGTGCAAATTCATCGATTAAATCCTCTAAAGGTTGTAAAATCCCTTGTTGACCATAATCCACTTCCATACCTGGCGTTAAATCTGCAGTTCCAGCCCCAAAGATAATATCAGCTATGTCGCCGCTCGCAAATGCTAAGTTCAATTTAGTTTGAAAATCACTTAATGGAGGTGTATCATACTCAAAATATATATTTGATTTTTCTGAATACTGTTGTAATGTTGGCATATCTTCCCATTCTGCCAATCCTGTACCTGGTGCCATTAGCGACAATGTAATTTCTTCATCTACTATTGGGTATCCTTCTTTATTCACTTCAACATCAGAAGAAGTTGATTCATCATTTTCCTGATTATTGTCATCTCCTGCAGTTTCATCATCACTACATCCTACAATTAATGCACAACATATAATACCTATTAATAAATACCATATTTTTTTCCTCATTACTTAACCCCTCTCTTTTGTTATTTAATTTGATTCCAGTGAATGTTTGGTAGAATTATTTAATATACGTATCACCCCCTTAATATAAACTTTCACCAGGTTATTTTTTATCCTTTAAGTGATCCAATCATAACTCCTTTAACAAAATACTTTTGTAAGAATGGATACACAATGATGACTGGCAGTGATGAAACAATCATAACCCCATATTTAATGATGGCTGCCAATTGTTGATTACTATGAATCAGTTGTGCTGTATCCCCTGTCATTGTCGCACTATTAGAAGACATGTCCTGTAATACTAATATTTCTCTTAATACTAACTGTAGGGGAAATAAATCTCGATCTGAGATATAAATTAATGCATTAAAGTAACCATTCCAGTGACCTACCCCATAGAAAAGAGCCATTACAGCAATAATGGGAGCTGATAAAGGTAAAATAATTTTAAAAAACAATTTAAAATTGGAAGCTCCATCAATTGTTGCAGCTTCTTCCAAGCCTTTTGGTATTGTGGATTGAAAAAACACTCTGGCAATCACAATGTTCCAAACTGCCGCGGCATTAGGTAACACCATTGCCCATATCGTATCAATTAATCCTAGATCCCTTACTACTAAATAAGTGGGAATCAATCCACCTGTAAAAAACATGGTTAATACAAAAATAGCAGTGAAAAATCCCCTTCCATAGAAGTCCTTTCTTGATAAAGCATAAGCTGCAGGAATTGTAACCAACAGATTAATGAATGTACCTAATCCTGTATACACAACAGTCATTAAATACCCTCGCCAAATCGAATCATTTCCAAAAATTAATCGATAGCCCTCAAAGGTAATATCTTTCGGCAATAACCACATTTTCCCTGAATTAACATAAGTAGGATTACTTATAGAAGCACTAATAATATAAATTAATGGGTAAAGTACGACTATCAGCGCAATTGTTAAACAAATATAGACAAAAAACTTAAACAGCTTATCGGTTTTCGTTTCATACAAAGTGGAATCCATTTTCTATACAACCTCCCTTACCATAAGCTTGTTTCACTTGTTTTTCGGGCAATCTGGTTAACAGCGACTAACAAGATTGCATTGATGACAGCATTAAACAAACCAACCGCTGCTGCAAAACTATATTGTGCATCTAATAAACCAGCTTGATAAACAAAAGTTGCTATGACATTAGATGATTCTAAATTCAAAGGGTTTTGTAATAGTAGTATTTTTTCAAAGCCTAATGCCATAATATTACCTAAATTCATAATTAATAGAATAACCATGGTTGGTACTAGAGTCGGAATATTAATGTACATAATTCTCTGAAACCTCGATGCCCCATCCACAATAGCTGCTTCATGTTGTTGAGGGTCTACTCCTGATAATGCAGCAAGATAAATAATCGTACCCCAACCAGTGCTTTGCCATACACCAGAAAGAACATATACGGTTTTAAACCATTTAGGATCGGACATAAAACTAATAGGTTCGAAACCCATAAATTGTATGACGTGGTTAATAATACCTGTAGTAGGTGACAAAAAAGCAATAATCATACCTGAAATAACCACTACTGAAATAAAATGAGGTGCATATGTAACGGTTTGGACTGTCCTTTTATATAGTCCATCTTTTGCTTCATTTAATAATAAAGCCAGAATAATAGGTAGAGGAAAACCAACAATTAATTCATAAACGCTAATTCCTAAAGTATTTTTTAGAAGATCCCAAAAGTAATAGGAATTAAAGAATCTTTCAAAGTGTTTTAAACCTACCCACTCACTTCCCAAGAATCCTAATGATGGAACATAATCTTTAAAAGCGATTTGGATGCCATACATCGGTACATAATGAAAGATAATAAAGTACAACAATGCTGGTAATATAAAAATATACAATTGCCAATTTTGTAAGATTTTTTTAAGTCTAGACTTTTTCAGCTTCGTGACATTTATTTCATCTTTTGATTTGTTAGCGATTGTTGTTCCTAAACTCATACAGCACTTTCCTCCTTTTTTGTTGTGTTTTTTTGTTATGTAACTGCTTTCATCATAAACGAACAAAGAAAGCGCTATCAATATGTAGTTTTAATTTTTAATTGTCATTATTCAGACAATATAAAAAGAAACCCCTTATTAATAAAGGGTTTACTTCCTAATCGATATGTAAAATTCATTCGATATGTAAAACTTGACAATTGTTGAAGACAGTAGACTGGAAATTGATGACAGCGAGACTTCCCTCAGCGGGCGTTTAACGGACGATTAGCACCACGATAAAGAAACTAAGGCTTTCGTCACCTTCTTATAGCGAAAGCCTTAGTTTGCTTATATAATAATCAATAGAATTTTAGATATTCTTTATGAAAAATTATCACATTGTGTTTTTATATAATATCACTCCATTTAACCTTTTGCCCCGTCGTATTGGAAAGAGATGCAGCTTGGTTAATAGCGGTTAAATGAAGAACATCCTCTTTTGTAATTGTCGGTTCTATATGATGTTTTATCGACTTAACCCATTGCTCCATTGGCATTAATAAGGGACTTGGCAGTTCGTCAACTGTCACCCAGGTGTTATCTGTATTTGTTTTTAGTTTAACTTTTTCATCTTCTATCAAAAGAGTTCCTTCTGTCCCATATAGTTCAAGTTGAAATGGACTCCCACTCGAGAGAAAGCTGGTTTCCACAACACCTAATACACCTGCCTCATATTCAATTGTTACTAGTGCATTATCATCAACATCATACGGTTCTCGAATAGATTGAAGAGTAGCTGATATTTCTTTTGCTGCTCCACCTGCTAAACGATTTGTTAAATAGATTGGATGCGCACCTAAATCGATTAAGGCACCACCGCCACTTTGCTCTTTGTTGAAAAAATAATCTGGTAACCATCCGGAAGGACTGTTGTCTGAAGGAACCGCCCCATTATGTGCAAACCGGCAACGAATAAGTGTCAATCTACCAAGCAAACCTCTATCTAACACATATTGAGCATATAAATAATAACTATCTGTTAAACGTGGTAAGGAAACCATTAAATGGATACCATTATTCTCCACCACACGCATTATTTCCTGACAATCTTGTATAGTAAAAGCTAAGATCTTTTCTGTGAAAATATGCTTTTTATATTGTGCTGCTTTAATAATAACTTTTTTATGTAGATTAGTCGGTGTGTTAACAATTACCCCATCTACCCTATCATCTGATAATACTTCATCTAGTTCTGCCTCAAAAGGAACTCCTAGTTCTTGAGCCCATTGTTTCCCACGCTCTAAATCTTCATCCCATACCATCGTAATGGTCATGTCATCATTTCCTCTAACTTGATTTGCATAATCATCAGCATGCACATGCCATCTACTCAACAAAGCTACATTTAACAACTTATATTCCTCCCCTATAAAATAAATCTTAATTGCTCAATTATTGAGGACTACAACGATAATCACAATATGTTAATACTATAATTTATATGTAATCCTTGATAATAATATTTTTGCTAAAGAACAAACTAATTAGTGGATGCAAGACTATCACAACAGGAATATTTGAACCTCTCATGACTAAAGTCACGAGATTCTTGGGAAGAGAGCATACTTGCGAGATTATTTCTTTACCAGCAGCGGTTTCTCTTATTTACCAAGCTATCCCCGTAGTACCTACGGTTGTTTGTTTTTAATGATTATACCAATGTGTACCGCCTTAGACCTTCGGCCAAGATATTTTTACTAGCATTGATGTCACGATCATGATGGGCATGACAAACAGGACATGTCCATTCTCGAATGTCGAGTGATTTCTTGCCATCTCGATGACCACATTCCGAACATAGTTGACTAGATGGAAACCATGTATCCACCTTGATGATGGCACGACCGTACCATTCCGCTTTGTACTGTAATTTCGCAACAAAGCTAGACCATGATACGTCAGAGATACTTTTCGCTAGTTTGTGATTACGCAACATTTCTTTTGTGTTTAAATCTTCCATACAGATCACATCGTGGGTTTTGATGATTTCTGTGGAGAGCTTATTTAGAAAGTCGTTGCGTTGGTTCATTACTTTTTCATGTAAGCGGGCCACTTTTCGTTTTTGCTTTTGATAGTTTTTCGCTTCAAACAGGCTAATGCCATTCTTTTTTGCAACCAATGCTCGTCTGGACAATTTACGTTGCTCCCGTTTAAGTTTCGCTTCCATTTTGGCCGTGAATCTATTATTGTCTACTTTATGTCCATCCGAAAAAACCGCAAAATCTGTGATGCCAAGGTCCAGCCCTATTGCCGAATCTGTCTTGGGTAATTCGTGCATTTCTTCTTCGCAAAGAATCGACACAAAAAAGGTACCACTAGCCTGTTTGCGAATGGTTGCTTTTACAATACGTCCTGTTGGTTCTTGACTTTTAGCACATGTAACCCATCCAAGTTTGGGTAATTTTATATACTTGTCGCAAACGGCAATATTGTTATTCGTGAAGTGTGTGGTGTAACTTTGAATAGGGTTCTTTTTGCTTTTGTAACGTGGTTGATCATTTTGGTGGGTGAAAAAACGCGAAAATGAATCTGCGAGGTTTCGAAGAGCGTTTTGAAGGGAAAACTTGTCTACTTCACGAAGCCATTCTGTATCGGGTTGTTTCTTTAAATGGGTTAACAACTTAGAACAAGCGGAATAAGTTAGTCCTTTTCCCGTATCTGCATAACACGTATTCCATTGATCCAAAAAATAATTATAGACAAATCTGGAACAACCTATTGTCTTCGTGATAAGAATGGCTTGTTCTTTGGTTGGATAGATTCTATATTTATAGGCTTTGTGTCGCAGCATCGTATTCACCTCTTACACTTTTTCTGATTATGGATGCAAAGGCCTAACCATACTTCCTAATGAATAGCTGAAACAGAAAAAAGATCCTTTAAAATAGCATAACATACGTTTGGTGCCAAATATACTATTACCTTTATAATATGTCGGTTGATTAACATAGCTAATGCTTGCCTCAACCGAAGCTTGCTAACTCACGAGTGAAGTCACGAGTTTGCGCAAGCTATATCATCAAACTTTTACTAAAAAACGAATATATTTTAGTTGGTGGAAAAAGGAACTAACTTATAGATCAGACCCTTCCATTTATAAACAATGGAGGGTTAATTATTAGCCGTTTCTGTGTAAATCTGTCGATATTTTCCTGGTGTGATTCCGATCTCGTTCTTAAATTTACGAGTAAAATTTGCCACATCTTTATAACCTACATCCAACACAATTGCTTTGATGGGTTTATTCGTTTCGACTAACTGAGTCTTCACTTCTTCCATGCGTAAATACTGCACATACTGTTTAAATGTATAGCCGGTTTGTTCTTTAATAAATCGACTGACATACGAAGCTGACAATCGAAATTCAATCGCTATTTTTTCTAACGATAGATCATAAAGATCAAAATGCTTATGCAAATACTCAATAATATCGTATTTAAGTTGTTCATTATGACTCTTCTTATTCTCATTCACTTCCTTACAAGCATAAAAAACTAAGTCATTCAGTTTCTCAAATAATTGCTCTATAGTCTGGAAATCAAAGATTTGTTCACATTTTTGTTTAGATGGGTTAACACCTATTTCTGTAATAGTTTTCATCACTGTATTGATAATGTCGAAGCATATGGCCTTTAAAAAGGACAAAGATAGCTCATTCTGTTGTAAATTATCAAAAACGGATAACAAGGCTTCTTTAGCAACTTGACTATCTCCCTGCTTAATACTTTGCACGATTCTCAACAAGTCTTCTTTGGGATACCCAATATCGAATTCCTTTTCTTCTTTTATGTTTTCAAAATAAATGCAACTTCCCTGACTATAGAAATATTTGTGCTCTAATGCTGCTAACGCTTCAATATAAGACCTGTTAATCATAGTAGTCTTATCATATACTTTCCCTATTCCTATCATTGGTTTAATTCCGGTTATTTCTTTTATGTCCCACTTTAATTGCTTTACAAACTCATTACGTTTTGTTTGAGCAACCGATCGATCACCATTAATCTTAACTACTAAAGCAATGGCATCCATATATAATAAATCGATGCCATATGCTGTAACATCTTCTAAAGTTATATTAGTAAATAATTCATAAATAGTTTCACGTTCTGTTATCTTTTCCTTAGACAATTGTTGCTTCTCCAATGAAATAATCATCGAACAATAATAATCACCATGAATATCAAGGTATAACGTTTCATTATAACTGTTGATTTCCTCTTCTGTAGTAAAGTCACCTTTAATAATATTCGTTAAAAATTGATCCTTTGCAAAAGTTTGATGTTTAAATATCGTTTCACTAAGCATTTCATGGTCTTCAAACACAGAGGTAACGGTTCTCTTAATAGTATCCAATTCATTGATTCCTTTTAATTCCAATTTCCTGTTATTACTTACTGAATCGAATAAAGATCTGATAGGTTGATATTGTTTTTTGGCAAAAGCAATCGCTAAAATACTACCCACAATAAACAGACTTAGACACAATATAATCATGATCATTATTGTATTAGATAAGCGTTCAAAGAATTGATCTGTTTCCATCATAATAATAAATTTCCACCCTGTTATATCGGACTCTACGATAGCGAGTGAATATTCATTTCCATTTAATTCAACAGTATTTACCTCTCCATAGCTATTATTTTCAATATCTATCGACTTACTATCTATATTTTCATCTTTTATCGTCGAAGCAATAACTTGATTATGTTCAGATATGATATAAGCATTACCTTTAAAATCGCTCATCGTATTTGCTATTAATTCATTGATTGTTCGATCTTTAATAAGATAAACAACCGTTCCATAACTATTGTTGTTATCTAATGTTAAAGGAAAAAAATATGTAATATAATGGTTGTTTCTTTCTTGGGGCGATAATTGATCAACAACCGTATTAATTGGAATATTTGTTTGCAAGTTTTCTACTAAATGGGCATTATCCCAATTATAAAATTGGTATTTTCTGATTAAGGAAGGGACCGTATAGGAACCTTCCGAAGAATAAATAAGGTCATTCCCATGGTAATATATTAGAATTTCTTCAATGATTGAACTGTTTGCCTTATATTTCTTCAATTCATCAATAGCTTCTGAACCATAATATTCATGCTTCAACATATATGGTGTTAACCTAGGGTCATACGCTATACGATTAGCAATTGTTTCTAATTCACTTACCCTTTCGTTTGTAAGTGTTGCAACTTGCTCTAATTTACTTAAATTTGACTGTTCTATTTCTTCCTTTAGATCAGAAACAGAGTTCGTATAAATAATAGAACTCATTACAATAAAAGGGACCAAAAATACAAATAAATAAGAAAAAATATATTTTATGAATAATTTAGATTTGATCATGGTATAGCCCCTCCAAAAAACACAAAATAATGAATGTATTACTATAAGTGCGTGTTCAAAAAGCTGCCGAATGAGAAGCTAGAAGGTCGAGGCGGCGAAGGTTCGAGTAGCGGAGCGTATGCATTTACATACGTGAGCAACGGAGAAACAAGCCAACGAAGAGATTCGCCGCTTATCATTTGGTGACTTTTTGAACATTCTCTATAACAGACTTGTGCTTTCTTTATGTATCCGTTCTCTCTTTTCTTCTACCAAAATACAAGCACGATAAGAAAACCATACAATTGGGTAAAGTGTTAATGATGATCCCATAAACACTATAAAAATTGGAAATATATTATATAAATAATATATTGGTAATAATGTTATCACCATCGCTATAGACTCGATGGGTCGAGCTAAACCTATCAATAACGATTGTTTAAAGTAATGAAAAAACTTCAAGTCATATCGAATGAATGCCGTATGAAAATGAAATAAACTAATAGTAAACAACACCATTAATATGATAAGAAAACTATGGAAATAAAAGGACTGAATAAATTGCTTAGAGATATAGTAATCTGCATAAAGAAATAACCCTATAGTTACCCATATCAAACCAAAACCATTTGCCTTTAAAAAATTTGTTCTATAGAAATTCCAGTATGGTCTCATTATTGGTATATCAAATCCTTCTACAAACCATTTATGAATGATATAAACCGTTGCCAACGTTGCTGGTACTAATCCGAAAATCCCTAAACCTAGAAGAGTACAAACAAGCCATAATATATGAAGAAACATAATTTTAGCTAACCAATTACCAAAACTATAAAGAAATTTGAAAAATCCACTTAAATAAGGCACTTTGATACCCCCATCCATTTGTTTGTATAAATTTATGATACAGAAAAACAGTCAGAAAGGAAAGCCCTTACATTTCTTTTTTTCTAACAAGACACCTGATACGTTTGCTATTGTTTATTTCATCTAAAAAAATAAGCATGGAAGTTAAACCTCCATACTATATTGTATTTAATAAGATAAGGAAGAGTATCATAGTATTTTGAACTATAATAAGGTGGTTATTTTGAAATGGTTAACCTGCTAGGCCATCGCTTCGGCTGCCCGCTTCCCTTTCCGTGGGGTTTTCCCTTCAGCTAACTTTTCCAAGCAAAAATCGATTGGAAAAGTGGACCTTCAGGTAAAACAGTTCCCATAGGAGTTGAAGCGGCCGGCCTCCGCTATAAAGTTGTTCTACAACGTTTGTGACCGTTATCTTTTTGAGCTTTCTTAAAGTGGTCACATTTACATTGTGGATTTCATGTAAAGAGAAGTTTTATTTTCAATTTTTTTCAATGATTGATAGGAAAACCACATCATTATAAACGTCAATCCACTTCCTGTAAATACAAATATGATACCAGGGAAATAATAACCAATAAAGAAAAAGGCACAAATATTAAGCAGAATCAAAATAGTATTTAAAGGAGATACAAGTGCAACCACAAATGCATAGGTTATATAATCTATAAATTTAGCATTGTAATGCACAAATGTCGGGAAGATATAGGTGGAGATAATACTTACTAAAAATGCCAAACCAAATAGCAAGAACAAGAGTAACCACCGAAGCCAGTGATCAATCGTGCTAACCAGCATAATATTTACATATAGTAAACCTCCCACAAATATCAAAAAATAGCCTATCAAATTTGCTTGTTTGAAGTTATTCTTGAACTCTAACCAAAATTGTTTGAATAAAGAGAAGTCCCGATTACCGCGAATCCATTTCCTTTCAATTGCCAGTGCAGCAACTACAGACGGAAAAAAACCGAAGAATAGTAAACCTCCTAAGCTAAATAATAGCCAAAGTATATTAAGATAGGCAAGACGCGAAATCCATACCATTGTCTTATATAAAATCCCCTCATGATACATTTTTCGTTCACCCATTTCACTTCCATTTTATTGTTATTTAATTTGTACTGCCTTTGTCACTTTTTCTTAAGGGAACTTATCGCAGTAAAAAAACGATGAAAAAAGGAGGCTAATCCTCCTTTTTTTCATCAAATTATACCTTTTAATTTCTATTTTCCAACCATTCTTCACTCTCCACTTGGGCTTTTTCCACTGCTTCTTGAGCTGACCTTTCACCAGTCAAAGCAGCTTCAACTTCAGAAGTTAATATAAAACGTGGTTGTGACGAAGCCCAAGGGTATCTAGGTGTCCATGGTGTACTCATTGCTTCCATGGTCGGATCCATTAGATTTTCCACTTTTGCATAACTATCCCATGTTTCTGCCGCTTGGATAGCTGGCATTCCATTTGCCTCTTCGAATATATATTGTTGAACAGTTTCACTTGTGGCAAACTTCATCCATTCCCAAGCTAAGTCTTTATTTTCACTATCTTTGGCCATTGTAATTGGACTTCCTGCAAACATGCCGCCTACACCTTCATCATTTTTAAACTCTTGGGCAATGGCAATGCGATCACCAAGGCCTTGTGCATATGCTGACATAATCGTATCACCAGGACCTTGATTAAGCATAATAGCAATATCGTTGTCTGGTGTCAGCCATTTTTCACTACCCTGGTCACTTACAAGTCCGTCAGGTGCATATTCTTGCATTTCTAATAACCACTCTAACCCGGATACCATTTCTGGACTATCAAAATTGAATTCAATTTCATCCCAGGCAAATCCAGATCCCCAACTGCCATTTTGACCTTCAGCAAGATTAATTAATGTGAAAGCAGAAGACCAATCACCACGGAACCAAATACCATAGTTTTTTTCACCTGTAACCGGATTTTCTCCTGTCATCTGTTTTGCCTTTTCCGTTACTTCGTCCATTGTAGGGTATTCAGAAAGATATTCAACACCCCACTCATCAAATAATTGTTTATCATAAGCAATAAAGCGTGCATCACCTAAGAAAGGTAGGCCGTATATCCCCAGTTCATCACTATCAGGACCAAGTGCTTTCCAGCCATCCACTTGATTATCTATAAATCTATCCAAATCGAAATCAGGGTCCTCTTCAATGTATGGCTCTAGTGGTTCTACTACCCCTTGAGCTGCAAAGTCTGCAATACCAGGCATTTGATAAACATCTGCTTCACCTGAAGTAATCATTGCTTGCGTCTTTTCTGTATACCCTTCCCAAGGCATGATAATAAACTCAACTGTTGCACCAGGATGTTGACTTTCAAACTCATCTTTAATAACTTGAAGACCTTGAGTCGTCTCTCCTGTAATAGGATCTGTGGAGTCTTCCAAATCAAAATCACCAATTAACTGGACTTTTATGGTTTGGCCATCCCAATCACCTTCTACAGCATCCTCATTTGTTTCTGAGCCATCATCACCTGCAGTATCATCTGAGCTGCAACCTACTGTTAAAACGGTTATTACTAAAGCAAACAATAACATTAGCCAGACACTTTTAACTTGTTTCATTTTTTTACCCCCTTAAAGAATAGTAGTTTACTTCCTGAAACAGAACAACTGACCATCATTCTCCCTTCACTCCACTTAATGCAATACTTTGAATAATATATCTCTGCAAGAAAAGGTACAGTACTACGATAGGTAATATACTAACGGTGGCAAGGGCCATCGTTAATCCTCCTAAACTTGTTCCATTTTCTAAAGAAAAGCTTGCGAGATATAGCGGAACCGTATGGAGATCCTGATTATTTAAAACAACCAATGGCCACATGAAATCATTCCAACTCCAAATAAAAGAAAGAATAACCATTGTCGCTGCAATCGGGCCTGCTAGTGGTAAATAAACGGTAAAGAATATTCTAAACTCTCCTGCGCCATCAATTTGTGCTGCTTCACGAAGAGTTGTCGGTAGCTGATCAAAGAATTGCTTACATAGAAAGATAAGCATACCATTAATAACAGTTGGTAGAATCAATGGCCAAAAGGTATTTAACAAGTTAAAACTATTAAATAATGTGTATAACGGAATAAGTCTTGGTTCCATTGGGATCATCAACGTACACAATACAAGAATAAAAAGAAGTCTCTTATATTTAAAATTACCTTTGGAAAAGGCATACCCTGCAAGTAATGATGCGGATACTTGCAAAAAAACGGAACTTGTCGTGACAATACCGGAGTTAATATAAGATTTAATGAGTCTTCCATTCTCAAAAACAATTCCATAGTTAAAGTTTGATATTGTTTCCGGTATTAATCGAGGGGGGAAAGGCATGGTAATATTAGCCGTTCGATCAAAACCAACACTTACCATCCAGACAAATGGCATCATCAGTAATGTTCCGCATACCAACAAGATGATAAACTTTACTATATTTGATATTCTTTCACTAGTTTTCTGATCCATATTCTGACCTCCTTCTTTTAAAGTAAGACTTCCCTTAGCGGGGGTTTTACGGACAGCACCGTGATCAACTAGAGTTGCATTCTCGAAACTCTCAAATTAATGAAAGTAAATATTAAAATAATCACAAACATAATGTATGTTGCTGCTGAAGCTATCCCAAATTCAAACCCTGTAAAACCTCTTTCATATATAAACGCGCCCATTGTTTGAATCGACCTAGCTGGACTACCGTTGGGGCCGCCTAAAACATAGACTTCATTAAAACGTTGTAAGCTTCCAATCCAACCAGTAATTAATAAAAACGCAAAGGTTCCGGACATGTTTGGAATCGTAATAAATAACCATTGCTGAAGTCCGCTAGCCCCGTCGATTTTGGCTGCTTCATACATTTCAGGAGAAATCGCTTGTAAATTCGCTAAACAAATAATGATGACAAAACCTATCCAATGCCAAACTGCTAGTAAAATCACTCCCCACTTAGCAGTAGACGGATCAGAAAACCATGTAGAGGTAGGTAGGCCAATTGCATTTAATGCATAATTTGCAACACCCATTTCGGGATGTAAAACGAATTGGAATATCATAGCGGCCGCGACGATAGATGTTACATTGGGTAAAAAATAAACTACCTTGAAGAAATTTTGTCCACGTCTAACAGAATTAATTAAGGAAGCGAAAATAAACCCAAGGGGAATAGTAATAAAGATTTGAAAGAACCCGATAAAAAAAGTGTTCCATACTGTATTCCAAAAAGTTTTAGACGTTAATACCAATTGAAAGTTTCGTAAACCTATAAATGATTCAATCGTCCCGTTTGATTTAAAAAAACTCAAGCGGAATGATTCCACGATTGGGTAGGCCATAAATAATAAAATACCAATGAAACTTGGTAATAAAAATATATACCATGTAAACGTAGCTTTTCGTTTCTTACTTTTGATTGTTTCAACATTGTCGTTAATGGTTACCGTATTTTCCACGCCATTCTCATTAATTTGAGCCATCCCTTCCCCTCCTTTTAACAAATTATCGTTTTGTTAACGTTTACATTTGTTTGAACGAATTACTTTACCACCAATTATATGTAAACCATATCGATAAATCTTAGCTCTGATTGTTCGAATCCCATGATATATTTGTCTGTCCTTGCTTAGTAAAAATGGTTGATGAATGTGTTACTATTAGAATCTTTTTCATCTCGATTACGATATTCCGATGGTGTAATTTGATAATGCTTGCGGAATTTTCTACTAAAATGAGAAGCACTTTCAAATCCGGATTCTAATGCAATATCCAAAATCGACTTTTCTGGATGCATTTCCAGTAAGTACTTTGATCGTAATAACCGTCGTTGCATCATGTACTGCATCACTGTGATACCTGTAACATCCTTAAATATCCGAGACATATAATATTTACTAATATGCAATTGAGCTGATATTTCGTCTAATGTTAAAGGCTGGTGATAATGATAGTCGATCCATGTAATTACTTTATTGACATGCTTCATCTTGTGCGTGTTTCCTATGGGCATACTTGTCAGTTTAGATTTACTTAATTCATAGATAATAAATAACAGTTCAATAAATAAAGTAGTGATCTCCCCTTTCAGCATCCGCTTCTCAATCGACTGTTTCGCTGAATTTTTCAAGTTTAATTGCTTTATATATATCTTTTGATACAAAGATTGTATTTCCTCAAACTTCTGTAAATCAATATCACGTAATAATATATTGCCAAGTTCATCAAAAGGGGTTAATATTTCCGGAACATTTAATTGATTAATAATTGACCTCATCCATTCAGGAGAAAATTCGATAACGGTTCTTTCATATGGTTGGCCTTCCGTCGGAGTTGGCCCATGTAAAGCCGATCCGTTCATTACAATAATATCGTTCTCGTGCAACTGAATCACATGGTCATTAATCAAGTATTTACAATCTCCCTTATGAAACATATAAATTTCAAAATAATCATGTGAGTGAACAAAAAAATCACTTTTTCGAAAATTGACATCTACATTTCGGTAATAGAGATATAGATTTTCTATTGATTTATTCATCGTTGTCACTCCTAAAATGTTTTTTTAAAAATTTATAACTTCTACTTGCTTCTTCTTCAAAATTCCTCCATTCACACTCGACCGATATTCGATGGGAATAGTTAACGTCTTTCAAATAATTTGCAAATGCTTCATAAGGATAAGTTCCTGTCCCAGGTGCTAATCGATCAGAATCTGCTACATGAATATGACCTAAGAATGAACCCGCATCTACAGTATGTTGTAAAGGTTCTTGTTCTTCGTCCATATGATAAAAATCAGCTAATACTTGAATTGATGGATGATTTACTTTTTTAGCTAACTCCACCGCCTCTGGAACACTATTGATGATGTTACTTTCTTTTTTATTTAACGGCTCAATCACAATCGTTATATCATGTTTTTCTGCATATTCTGCTGCCATATGCAAGAATCGTATTAACTGTTTTTCCGCCTCTATTTTGGAGAAATGTTCAGGATATGACCTGGCACCACCACTTCCGAAAACAACCGTATCTGCACCAATTTCTCTCACCCGTGGAATTGCTTTTGACAGGTAAGTTTCAATTGCCGTTTCATCTACATCGTTTCCTGTAACTTTTAGATGACCCGGCAAAAAGACATTGCATACTTCTATCGGTAAATGACTATCCTGAAACTTTTTACGAATTTCTTCATAATCTGCATCATTTTCCGGGACTAGCGATACTACCGTACACTCAAGGAATTCAAACCCTGCTGCAACCACAAAATCAACATGATCGATATTGGTACAACACCCTATTTTCATACTCTCCTCCTATAGCCTGCTTTTAAGCCACTCTATATTATATTTTAATATTTTTTTTGTTTCTTTTTTTCCACTAAAATCTTCTAGACCAATGTATCCGTCATAGTTAACCGATTTTAAATCATCTATCACCTGTACCCAGTCTACGATACCCTCGTCCACCAGCTCCCAAGCTACTTTCCACTGATGACCATTCTTGGATGAATCTTTTATCCATTTTGCATTTTTCACATGAACATGTGCTAAATATGGTCCTAGTAGTTCCATCCCCATACGATGATTTTCATATCCTTCATGGACCATATTGCCAGGATCAAACAGGACACCTATCGCATTTGGATCCAAGCCTTCTACTAATCGATACGCTGCACTGGCACTTGCCGCAATTGTTTGATGATGTGTCTCAACAAGACCTTTCACACCATAGTTTTTGCACAACGTTTCACACTCTTCAAGGTAACGCTTACAATCATCGAATAGAGTATTAAAATTTTCTGAACGATTATATTTGGGTACTCCAAGGCGAATAAAACTTGCACCTAGTGCTTTCGCAAGCTTTAGGACTTGTTCTGTTCCTGCTAAATCACCCGATGTTAAATAAGGAGTAACACTCACAGCTTCAATATTTGCTGCTTCACTTTTTGTTTTTAACTGTTTGATTTCCTCTTCAGCAATCTCTGGGGTGAGTGTACATTTGTTATTTCCCCAAAAACTAACGGGTTCTTTTGTTAATTCTGTCGGAATTTCCTTATACCGCCATTCTACACCATCAAAACCTTGTTGTTTTAACTCATTAATCAACTCTTCTGGTTCAAGATCCGGTGTCATTACCGTAAAAACAGATAACTTCATTATTAATCACCCTTAGTATATGAATATTAAAATGCTCTTTACTAAATTCGTATACTAATCATAACACTTACATTTCCATCCTTCTATAATATGATTGATTGATTTTTGTCTGAAATTGCTTTTTATCATCATGATAAATTAGACTGCTTCCTTCAACGATAGTCTTTCAACGCCATGTAGTATTCAAATGAATGAATGAAACAACAATTTTGATCAAGAAAAAAGCTACGCCTTTATGTCAAAATAGCTTTTTCCATACTTGCTACAGATTAACGACACCATTATCTCTCCGTAAGTCACCGATAGTATATAAAATGGCACTCATTAATAATACATTTTTCTTTGTCATTTTCTTCTGCCACCTTATTTATATCTTTTGTTAACGCTTTCTTGTTTAGTTACATAAAGGTACTTCATTAAATTAAATACTAGTGAAGCCACCGTCTACTACAAAATCAGATCCCGTTGTAAAGCTACTTGTATCTCCAGCAAGATATACACAAATCGACTGCAATTCCTCCGGTTTACCAATCCTTTTTGCAGGTGTCATATCACTCCATTGCTCGATCAATGGTTTTAGGCTTGGCGAATTTAAGGTTAACTCTGTACCCATATAGCCTGGACTGATTGAATTAACTCGGACATTTCTTGTTGCCCATTCCACTGCCAATGATTTTGTCAATTGAATCACACCTGCTTTGGAGGCATTATAAGCACATTGTGGCTGCGGGTAATTAACAATATGAGCTGACATGGAAGCAGTATTGATAATGGAACCGCCCCCTTGTTTGAGCATTACTTTTCCAGCAGCATGAGCCGTCAAAAAGACGCCTGAAAGGTTGATATCTATAACTTTTTTCCATTGCTCAAAGGTCATATCCTCGGCTGGTGCATTGATACAAATTCCTGCATTACAAAAAGCAACATCCAAACGATCGAACTCAGCTAAAAATTGGCCAATCATAGCGTTTACATCTTCTGGTTTCGTTACATCTGCTTTGATGGCAATAGCTTTTGTCCCATTCATTTCAGCAATTTCCTTTGCTGTCTTTTTTGCTTCCTCTACATCCAAATCAACAATAGCAAGATCAGCACCGGCTTCAGCAAAAGCAGTCGCAACACTTTTCCCAATTCCACGTGCGCCCCCAGTTACAAAAATCTTCTTGCCATCTAATCTCATTTTTTCGATAATTCCCATTTTTTCTCCCTCACTTTTTTCATAAATTTATTTTGTAAAATAGTTTTATAAAATTTATTTATATAATAGTATGAATGAGTGAAAACGTCAACATATATATTTTAGTGTTATTGCAGCCTCTAAAGAATGTTGTAGGAATAACAATTAATATGGTATATTTAAATAAACTAATTTTATAAAATATTTTTATATAATGAGGTATTTTCATGGATAATAACATCACGTTTAAAGATATAAAAAAGAGCAATTATTCAGCGATTTTTCAGTTACTGTACCAAAACGAGAAAAGCTCAAAACAAGAAATCGCCAATCAGCTTCAACTAAGTTTACCGACTGTTACACAAAACCTTGTCCGCTTAGAAGAGGAGCATCTTATTGAAAAAAGTGGACAATTTCAATCGTCCGTAGGTAGGCGAGCAACAGCCTATGCTGTTAATGCAAAAGCTCGTGTAAGTATAGGTGTCGAAATTCAAAAACATACAGTTAAACTCCTCGCTGTAGACCTATTAGGGGCAGTCTTTCAGCAAAAGGAAAGGACACTTGCTTTTACAAAGGATGATCTATATTTCAAAGCATTGAGTAACGAAATCGAAGCATTTATTACTGAATTGGAGCTCTCATCAGACCAAGTATTAGGGGTAGGCTTTGCAGTACAAGCCCTCACTTCAGCAAATGGGAAAACTATTACATATGGAAAAATTCTTGATTGTACAGGATTAGAAATTGAAGCATTTTCTCAGCACCTTCCATACCCATGTAAATTTATTCATGATGCGAAATGTGCTGCAACGACGGAATTATGGCTTAGAAAAGATATTGGAGATGCCGTTTATTTATCAATTGGGACACATCTCGGTGGCGCCATCATTATTCACAATCAGATCGAAATGGGAAAAGAAGGACACAGCGGTACAGTAGAACATATGACGATGAACCCTGATGGTCCACGCTGTTATTGCGGAAAAAAAGGGTGCATGGAGACATATTGTTCCGTTAGTGCCTTATTAAATAAAGGTGATACGTTAGACGACTTTTTCCAGGAGGTTCGTAAAGGAACACCTGACTATGTCAAAAGGTGGGATCAATTCCTAGAGAATTTAGCTTTTGCTATCAATAATATTCACCTTGTCATTAATCGCGAATTTATTATAGGTGGCCATCTTTCACCATATGTCACAGAACAAGATCTAGAGATTTTACACGAAAAAGTTAATCAGAAAACGGCGTTCCCAAGTGACCAACGATTCATTCATATTAGTCGCTCCCTAGAACAAGGAGTGCCAAAAGGAGCGGCATTGCCATTTATCTCGGACTTTATACAGTCGGTATAACTTAAGACTTTCCTTGTTTCTGGCAAGAGAAAAAGCTGGCGTGCTTCTATTTGATGGGAGGACGCTTTTTTTCGTCGCTCCCGACATTTAGATTGCTTCTAGACACGGGGGCATTTTTTTCGCCTCTCCTGTCCTTTAGACTGTTGTTATTCGACCTAAAATCATACAAATTAGCCCGAACATGTATCTTCATGAGGAAAAGAGTTAGACTACATAGAAGAAAAGTTGGAGGGGGCATGATCACATTGAAGAAAATCACAATCATTGGCGGATCGGGGACAGTTGGTGACATCCTGTTTGAAAGGTTACAAAACAATTATGATGTGCTAGTTTTGGATAAAAATATCAAAAATAATACCTCAACACACCGCTATGTAGATGCTACTGATTTTAAGCAATTAGCTTCTGAAATGCCAAAAGACACAGATGTTATTATAAACTTACTCCGGATCGATACTGCTCATGCCATTGAACCCGAAGAAGTATTTGACCAGATGACAGATGTCTTCTTTAAGGCGACTTACTATATCATGTTAATTGCGACGAAATACAAAATACCGAAAGTCATCTTTGCTAGTAGTAATCATGTTACTGATTACTATGAGGAAAATGGCCATTCTAAGTTAGAACGTGAAATAACAACCAAAGATTATCCTTACCCTAAAGGATTATACGGGGTATTGAAGATTGCTTCTGAACAAGCAGGCTTTATTTTTTCTTTACATTCGGACTTATCGATAATTAATATCAGAATCGGCTCAGTTCCAGAAAAAAATGAAGAAGATGCTTTAAAACATGACGATCGCTTAACGCGAACTTTGCTGTCAAGAGAAGATCTTGTCGAGTTTTTTTCGGCTGCAATTGAAGCAAAAGTAAAATTTGGTACTTATTATGGGGTATCCAATAATAATAACAAACCTTGGGATATATCTAACGCCATAGAAGATCTGGGATATGCGCCCAAGAGGATTCATGCCGAAACTCACCCGACTTACGATAACACTTTATGAATACTTCTTGGGCAATATCTTCAGCCATGTGATTCTGCTTTTAAGTAAATGCCAGTCGTGTTATGCTCTGCCCATATTCATTCATTAACCATTCCAATAATTCATCTACTCGTTGATCATCTTGATTCCACATAGGTACTCCCTTCTTCAATCTCTATATCCTTTTAACTATTTAGACGAAGCTATGTACAATTGGTTGTATAAATCTGATATTCATTATTCTATAAACATTTCCAGTATAGTCATTAAATGTCTTTTTTTAAATATAAACTGTAGAATCTATCAAGTAAATAAGTGCATTACTTAAAATGAATGCACTCTCCCTTAAATAATTTTTCCTTTATGCTATAACTTGTACATATTAATCAGTCATCCCAGTTAACCAACTCTGGAAGTAGAACTTATCCTTCTTAAAATGACTTGCCTTAGATCGTTCTCGGGAGTTGCTTAGTTATTGACGCACGGTCTGCTACTCTTTTTAATAATCGACTTGTATAACTCTTACCACCCGTTTGTTGCTTATTATTTCATACCATTCTAAAAAACATCATTAATATTACTTGACAGGAATATTCCTGTTATGGAATAATTGATTTAACAACAGGATACGACATTGTTAAAAGTAAAAACTCGGGGGTGGTATGCTTAATTTAACAGCATTTTGATTTATGAAAAATACACATGTTAGGAGAGAAGTCATCATGAACACACAAACATTTAGTGCTTTGGCGGAACCCAACCGACTAGCTATAGTAGATCTTCTTCTTGAAGAACCACTTCCAGTAGGGAAAATTGCAGAAAGGCTAAATCTAAACCAACCCCAAGCTTCGAAGCATCTTCGCGTTTTGAGCGAAGCTGGCCTTGTCGAGGTTCAGCCTATGGCTAACCGTCGAATATATAAGCTAAAACCAGAACCGCTTCAAGAGTTGGATGAGTGGTTAGACTCCTATCGTCGGGAATGGGAAGGGCGAATGGATCGATTGGACGATTATCTCAATGTTTTACAAGGAAAAAAGCCATTGAATTAATGATTATGTAGTAAAATACACAAACTTTCGCAAGGTCACTTGGCGCATAAAGTTCAGAGACATCATAGCGAATTCTTTCCCTATGAGTATTTCGGATGATGAAGATAATGCCGTTGCTATACAGGGGAGAAATAAACGAAAGACAGAAAAAGTTTATACAACTGAATGGAGGAATTAACATGATTAACAACGAATTAAAATCTAGAGTTGAGAACGATAATGTATTGGTACTGGAGCGTATTTTCGATGCACCGCGCGACCTAGTTTTCAAAATGTTTAAAGAACCTGAGCATCTTAAGCATTGGTGGGGACCTACGGGTTGGGAACTTCCTGTATGCCACATTGATTTTAGGCCAGGTGGTACATGGCATTTCTGTATGAAGTGTACGGACCAGAATCAAGGAGAATATTACGGTATGGAGTCTTGGGGGAAAGTCGTTTACAAGGATATTGTCGAACCAGAAATGATCACTTACACCGATTACTTCTCAGATGCTGATGGTAATATCAACGAAACAATGCCATCATCCGAGATCAAATTGGAGTTCATCGATCTGGGAGACGGCGAGACGAAACTAGTTAATCATGCTGAATATGTATCTGCGGAAGCTCTCCAAGCTGTTATGGACATGGGTATGTTACAAGGTATAACCGAGACTTGGAACCGTCTGGAAGAGCGTTTGAACAAAATCAAGTAGCTAAATAATAAAAGGAGGGAATATCAATGACTGATCAAAAAATTGTCCCCCATCTATGGTTTAATCAGGATGCAAAAGAAGCAGCCCAATTTTATACATCGATTTTTCCAGATTCATCATTTACTGATATCGCTACCGTTCACGATACACCATCTGGAGATAGTGATGTCGTTTCTTTTAATCTCGCAGGATATTCATTCATGGCCATAAATGGAGGGCCACATTTTCAATTCAACCCCTCGATTTCTTTCTTTGTCAATTTTGACCCTTCTAGAGATGAAAACGCGAGGGAACATTTAGATCAGCTATGGGAAAAGCTATCTCAAGGCGGGACACCTCTCATGCCACTTCAAGAATATCCATTCAGTCACCGTTATGGATGGATACAGGATAAATATGGTCTGACATGGCAGCTGATCCTCACGCACCCTGATGGTGAAGAACGACCATTTATCATACCTTCGTTGATGTATGTTCAGGATGTGTGCGGTAAGGCGGAAGAAGCCACTGATTTTTATCTTTCTGTTTTCAACGAGTCTAGACGTGGAGAAATCGCACGCTATCCAGCTGGCATGGAGCCGGACAAGGAAGGGACTTTGATGTTTACAGATTTTATGTTAGAGAAGTATTGGTTTGCTGCTATGGACAGTGCTCAGGCTCATGACTTTACATTTAATGAAGCAATTTCCCTTTTAATCCAATGCGAAAATCAAGAAGAAATTGATTACTACTGGAAAAAGCTTTCCTCAGATCCAAAAGCAGAACAATGCGGTTGGTTAAAAGATAAGTACGGCATCTCTTGGCAAGTTTGGCCAAAGATAATGGGAGAAATGATGGCCAACGCGACAACCGAACAAATGGAGCAATTAACAAGAACATTTCTTCAAATGAAAAAATTTGACATAGAAAAATTAATAGAAGCATATCAAGGTAAGTAATATCCTAATAAGTTTTTTAACCATCAGCGGGGAGAGATCCCCCCCCACTGATGGTGTTTCACTTTATTATTATCTATATAATGGTCCATATGTTTGACATGCGCGATAATCCGCTCCCTCTATGTCATTTGTACCAAACATATTCCACGCACTCGGTCTAAATATTTTTTCTTCTACAACATTATGCATATTGACTGGAATACGTAACATGGAAGCAAGTGTAATTAAATCCGCTCCAATATGACCGTAACTCATCGAACAATGGTTAGCCCCCCAATTGTTCATCACGGTATATACATCACGGAATGCACCCTCTCCTGTCAGGTTTGGAACAAACCAGGTTGTTGGCCATGTTGGGTCCGTTCGGTTATTTAACACTTCGTGAACGTCATCAGGTAAATCGACGGTATAACCCTCAGCGATTTGTAATACAGGGCCTAATCCCTTCAGAAGGTTAACACGTGCAATGGTGACTGGCATATCTCCTTTTGATTTGAAATTACTAGAGAATCCTCCACCTCTGAAATACTCTGTATTAGCTGGTCGCCATTGAGTTGCTTGCAAACTTTTGTTTACTTCTTTCTCTGTAATCTCCCAGAAGCTTTTCATTACTGGTTTGCCGTCAACTTCTTGTTCACCAGCACCATCTAATGCAGCTGAACCCGAGTTTAACAAGTGAATAATCCCATCGCTTGCTCTTCCTTCAAGTGGATGATTCGTCACTCTTTGTACCGCATCAGGACTCCAATACGTTCTAACATCTGCAAAAACTTGAGCTGTATTGGTTAATAAGTGACCGAATAGCATCGTGGCTGCGTTCAATGTATCATTTTCTGTCGCAACCATGTATGGTGCACGAATACCATTCCAATCAAACGAGGAATTTAGAATAGCCTCCATAAAATCTCCATTTGGAAAATGATCGGTCCACTGCCGTTGACCTTGAAAACCTGATGCAATCGCATTATGACCCATTGCCTCTTCTTCATAGCCTAACTCTGCTAATTTCGGATTACCTTCCATCAAATCCCTTGTTATGATCGTCATTTTAATATTCATTTTTAAATCTTCTTCTTTTTGTTCTGCTGTCCGTTGATTTTCTTCCGCATTTGTATCAGAACCAAATATACAATTTTGTTTTACCCAGGCATAGGCCTTTTCAAATTCTTCTTTATCATAAATTTCTTCATTGATCCGACGGGTCAGTTCGGTCATATCGACATATTCATTTCGCATACCCAAATAATCTTGGAAAAAGTCCTCATCAACCATACTTCCTGCTATTCCCATGGAAACGGATCCGATAGATAAATAGGATTTATCTTTAAGCATAGCTACTGCAATACCAGCCTTGGCAAAACGAAGAATCTTTTCCTGCACATCCTCCGGAATCATATTGTCATCAATATCTTGTACGTCTCTCCCGTAAATACCAAAGGCGGGGATCCCTTTTTGATTATGCGCAGCCAAAACAGCCGCTAAATACACAGCGCCAGGACGTTCTGTTCCATTAAATCCCCAAATCGCATTGGGCCTTCTTGGGTCCATATCCATCGTTTCGGATCCATAGCACCAACAAGGGGTAACGGTAATCGTTACGCCAACATTTTCTTTATCAAATTTTGCCTTTGTTTGAGCCGCTTCTGCTACACCGCCAATACACGTATCTGCAATAACTGTTTCCACTGGCCCACCGTTATTATAATGTAGATTCTCAGATAACATTTGTGCTACAGCCTTCGCCATATTCATCGTTTTTTCTTCTAATGATTCACGCACACCTTTTCTTCTACCATCTATAGTTGGACGAATTCCTATCTTTGGCATATCTCCGATTAATCTTTGCTTTGCTGTCATATTTACTCCTCCTCGTTAATATGATGTGTCATTTACAAACCGTACAAAGCGCTCATAAGCTGATTGCCAGCTTGCTAGCTCTGTGGGTTGATAATGCTTGACAGAAAATGAATGTTGCACAATTTCTCTTGCTTTCTGAATGTTTTCTATTTCTCCTAAAGCAATCCATTGGCCAATCGCATTTCCAATTGAACTAGCCTCAACGGGACCTGCAACAACTTCCCGATTTGTTGCATTTGCTGTTAACTGACATAATTTTTCGTTACGAATGGCACCGCCACCCATATGAATGCGCTTTAATTTTTTCGATGTCAATTTTTCTAATCTATTAATCACCCAATAGTATTTCAATGCTAAGCTTTCCAGAATGCATCTGATTATTTCCCCTTGCGTTTCGGGGATCGGTTGCGATGTTTCTTGACAATACTCTTGCATTTCAGCAATCATATTTGCTGGATTGAAGAATCTGGGATCATCCGGGTTTATAAAAGAACGAAAAGGCGCTGCTTCCTCAAAAAGATAGTTTTCTTTTTCAAAGTCTGTTTCAATGCCTTCTCTTTCCCATATCACACGACATTGTTGCAATAACCACATGCCCATATTATTTTTCTGCAATCGATACTTCCCTTCTATCGTTCCTTCATTGGTGAAACCCCACTGCATTGCTTTATCTTCTGTCACTGGCTGGTCAACAGGAACACCAATTAACACCCATGTACCACAGCTCATAAAAACGGACTGATTATCTTCTAAAGGAAGTGCTGCTAACGCACTCGCCGTATCATGCCCCGCTACATTGATTACTTTTACAGGATCAATTTGTAATTCTTTATTAATCGCCGGCAAGGTATCCCCAGCAATTGTAAGTGGCTTTGTAACAGGTGCCAATAATTCACTGGTGATACCTAACTTCCTCAAAATACCTGTTTCCCACTCTGCTGTACCCCCCCTTAACATTTGCGTTGTCGAACTGATAGTGAATTCATTGTTTTTTACATCACAAAATAAATAGGCCAATAAATTAGGTGTTAGCAATAACGTGTCTGCTCTTTCTAATAATTCAGGGTTATTCTGCTTTATCGTATATAATTGAAAAATCGTATTAATCGGCGCTGTCTCCACACCGGTTAGAGTAAATAACTCTTCTGATGTAATATGTTGTAATGCATCCTCCATCCCTTTTGCGTTCTGTGGGTTTCGATAACTATACGGATTTGCTAGTAATTCTCCCGTTTTCGAAAGTAAGCCAAAATCAACTCCCCAAGTATCAATTCCCATACTTTCGACTTTTTCATGACCCTTTTGAATGCTTACTTGTATGGCTTTTTTCATTTCAGAAAAAATATTTAGAATATCCCAATAATAATTATCTGTTACGTGGACAGGATGGTTAGGGAATCTGTGTATTTCTTCCAAATACATCTTTTCACCATCAAAACTATTTAGCATTAACCGTCCATTGGAGGCACCTATATCAAATGCCCAAACTTTCTTCATATAACTCCTCCCTTCATACACTTAAAAACTATTTTTGGGCATCCTTCAATAATTTTGCACGATATTTTTCACTGGATAGGTCACGTAAATCTTGACACTCTTGTTCTGTTAAAAGTCTGGGATTTCCGACCATATTGGAAATGGTATATACTTTCGCAGCTTCTTCTGTAAGCTGCATGAAGAAATATGCTTCTTTCATCGACTTACCAACTGTCAAAACTCCATGATTCCGCATAACCACAACATCTGTTTCTTCAATTACTTCTGCCACTGCATCTGCTAATACATGTGTAGTGGGGATCATGTAATCTAAATACTTCACATTTCTGATCATTGCTGGAAAATCAGGGAACATGCTCGGTATATCTCTTTCAGCAGAAGAAACACCTACAGAATAACTAGGGTGGGCATGTAATACCGAATCTATGTCTGGCCTTCTTCTAAAACATTCCAAATGCATTAACACCTCTGAAGACGGTTTCAATTCACTTAATACCTCACCCGTTTCAATATGGACTTTAACCCACTGCTCTTCTTCTATTTCTTGCAGATCAAAACCACTTGGTGATATATACATGTACCCATCCTCACGCATACTTAAATTACCACCTGCACCTACCACTAACCCTGATTGAACTAATTTTGCCGCATACTCTTTTAATTGTTCTCTAACATTTGTCATTGTTCAGCCTCCTGTATGACATATTTAAGAAATAACACCTTTTTTCAAAATAATATTGGCATACAATGCTTTCTCTGTTGTTGCTATAATGGCATATGCTCTCTTGGATCTTTCGTAAAAGTCAAATCTTTCTTCATAACCGATTTGACTTCCATCCATTTGATGGATACTTAAAATATTTTTGTATTTATGCCATATTTCTGGTATTGGCTCATTCTGTTGATCCACTACTTGCATTAATGTAACTGGTTTATTCACGAAAGTATCCAGTGGGAACAATTCTAAAATAGCCTCTAATAAGTCAGGGACATTATGTCCATCACAGCGTATCAAATGATTAGCGTAATTTGCAGCTGGAAAGTTACCATCACCTATCACAATCTCATCACCATGCCCCATTTCGTGAAGCGTTTTCAATAGTTCCGGTGACAAGATGTTGGGTATTCCTTTTAACATTAATACCCCTCCTGTCTAATTTATTTGATTCTTCTTGTAGACTTTCTTATATGGATATCGGGAGGTAATATAATCTTTCGTTCTTGCTCTACATTCTTCTGTTCTACTCTTTCAATAAGAAACTGAATACCAATTTTGCCTAGTTCGGCCGCTGGTTGAGCTGCAACCGTAAAAAATGGATCAAAATAAACAACCGGCTCTACCTCGTCAAAACACACTACCGAAATATCCTTTGGAACATGTAACCCTAACTCTTTCAATGCCTTCATCACACTAATTGCAATAAAGTTGTTTGCTGCAAAAATCGCTGTTGGCCGCTTCTCTTCAGGCAATTGCATAAGCTGCTCTACAATACTTTTCGTATTTCCGGCTTGAACACTTTTAAAATCAATTTCGGAAATATACTTTTCATGTACAGGTAAGTCATTCAATTTGAGCGTTTCTAAATAACCTCTCTGCCGTTCTCTTGCTGTCGAAACATTGGATGGCCCATTGATAAGTGCAATATTTCGATGTCCATATCCAATTAAATGTTCTACTAGCTTTCGACTACCTTCATAACTATCACCTAAGACATAATCTCCTACAAACCCTTCAATCGTTCTGTCAATTAGAACCACAGGGATATTATGGTCCCTCAGCCGTTTAATTTGATCTAAAGTTTTATCACTTGTTGGGGCTATCAAGACTCCATCAACTCTTGCTGAGAGCATCATATCAATGTAATTGATTTCTTTATCGCTATCCTCATCCGTATTACTCATTAATACACGGTAATCCATTTCTACAGCAGCATCTTCTGCGCCTCTTGCGATTTTTGAGAAAAAAGGGTTCGATATATCTGTTAAGATTAAACCCAATGTTTTCGTTTGATTGGATGTTAAGCTTCTTGCTGCAGAATTAGGCACATATCCTAGTTCTTTTATTGCTTTTTCAACTTTTTCCCGCGTTGCCATGCGAATGTTACCAGAATTATTAATCACTCTAGAAACTGTCATCGGAGAAACATTTGCTTTTTTTGCGATATCATAGATTGTCACCATAATTGTCTACCTCTTTTTAATAGCTTTTGTTTTATAATGATACCGGTATCATTTATTTAATGCAAGTGTTTTTTATAGAATGATTTACTATTCTTTTTTTAAAAAGGTGACAAACCCATTGAATATATTGCATTATCCTACAATATATTAAGATAACACAACTTAACATTCAAAAAATAATTATTGACACACCTGAACCCTTATGATAATTTTATGTTACCGGTAACCGAAAGCGCTATCATAATGAGGAGGATGAAATAATGACTCATTCATCTACATTAATTTTAGCTCACGACATTGGTACCAGCGGTGTTAAAGCAACTCTTTTTAATCGCTTCGGTAATCTTGTTGATAGCTGCACTACCAATTATCAAACCTATTTCATGAAGGAAAATGAGGTTGAGCAAAACCCTGATGATTGGTGGAAAGCAATATGTCACGCCACAAAACACTTACTTAATACAAATAAAATAGCACCAAGTAATATTGAGGTTATTACTTTTAGTGGACAAATGATGGGTGTCGTTCCAGTCGATAAAAAAGCCAATCCTATTCGAAAAGCGCTGATTTGGGCAGATATGCGCGCTAGTCAACAGGCATATCATGCATGTGCAGAATTTGGTGAAGACCATTTATACAAACTAACCGGCAACAAAATGACCTCGTCCTATAGCGGAGCTAAAATGGCTTGGTTAAAGGAAAATGAACATTCTTCGTATCAGAAAGCATATAAATTGTTACAAGCTAAAGATTATATAGTTGCAAAATTAACAGGAAACTTCTTAACTGATTTCTCTGATGTTAGCGGTACCAACCTATATGATATTCGCAAGAAAGGTTGGATTGAAGATCTGATCCATTTTTGGGGCTTAGATATAGCAAAATTACCTGAAGTAGTATCATCCACCACCATCGCCGGTTATATAAAAGAAGAAATCGCTGATCAAATAGGTTTATTAAGTGGTACTCCTGTAGTGATTGGCGGAGCTGATGGAGCTTGCGCAGCATTAGGGGCAGGAATCACCCAGATTGGAGATACCTTCAATTATTTGGGGTCTTCATCATGGATTGCTGGTGTTAGTGACACACCTGTACTGGACAGACAAAAAAGGACCTTTAATTTTATTCACCTTGACCATTCTAAATATTTGCCTATGGGTACGATGCAAGCAGCTGGCAGCTTGATAGATTGGGTCATAACACAATGGTACAAAGAATTGGCAAAAGAAAATAAAAATAAGGCATATGAAATAATGAATCAAGAAATGAACGATTCCGCAATAGGGGCAAGGAAACTTGTTTTTCTCCCCTATTTACTAGGGGAAAGATCTCCTTGGTGGAATGCTGATATAAAAGCATCGATACTCGGATTAACAGCTCAACATCAACGTGGAGATATCGCACGAGCAGCTATGGAGGGGATATCTTTTAACTTAAGTCTTATTTATGGCGCCTTTATTGAAAGCGGTTTAAAAATGGATAACATGTGGCTTTTCGGCGGAGGTGCTAACAGTCCAATATGGCGGCAAATGTTATCTGATTTGTACAATATCCACTCGCTATTCCTCATGATGTTAATGAAACAACATCTAAAGGAGCTGCAATTGTAGGAGGTATTGGAATAGGTTTGATGGACGGATTTACAGAAGCAAAAAAGTGGAGTAATCAAGATTTCCTTGTTTATCCCAATCAAGAAACAAAGGAAGCATATGATATTGCCAAAAATCAATTTATCAAAGCATTTCATGCAACCAAAGCACTCTTTTAAAGGAGGAGATTCTCAATGGAAATATACCTAGATACTGCAAATCCAGATCATTTACAATTTGCTTCTAAGTTTCCTTTCTTAAATGGTATTACAACCAATCCAAGCATCATCGCAAAGGAAAAAGACTCATTTAAAAATGTAATCAAAAGAATAAACCAGCATATTCAAGGCAAAGTTTGGATGCAAGTTACCGAAACTACAGCAGAAGCAATGTATCAAGAAGCTATCGAATTAAAGAATTGGGTCGATCATCCTGTCATTAAGTTACCTATGAATGAAGATGGCTTGGAAGCTGCTTATCGACTGAGACAAGAAAATATTGAAGTAAATATGACCCTCATCTACTCACTATCACAAGTCGTACTTGCAGCTAAAGCAGATGTTAATTATATTAGCCCATACATCGGCAGAATGGATGATCAAAGCCTTGATGGGCAAACATTTATTAAACATTCTAAAGAAATTATTCAGTCATTTGGTGCATCTACTAAAATTATTGGTGCTAGTATAAGAAATACTCAGGTTGTCGCTGATTTAGCTAGATATGGATATGATGCTATTACGATACCTTTTCCAATCTTCAAAAAGATGTTTCAATCTCCTTTAACAACGGAAGGATTAGCAGTGTTTCAGAGTGATTGGGAAAAATACACGACCAGTCTTAAGTAATAAAGTAAACCTAAGGGAAAGGAGCAAGCAGATGTCCAATAAAATACTTGAGATGCAAAACATTAACAAGTCATTTCCTGGTGTAAAGGCATTATCTGATGTGCAATTGGACTTACACCGTGGTGAAGTTTTAGCATTGATCGGGGAAAACGGTGCTGGCAAATCTACATTGATGAAGATATTAACCGGCATCTACCAAAAAGATGAAGGCAGTATTATTTATGATGGAAAAGAAATAGCGCCTTCTAATACCAAGGAAGCCCAAGAACTCGGAATCAATATTATTCATCAGGAATTAAACCTTATGCCAGATTTAACTGTCGCTGAAAATATATTTATTGGCCGAGAACCAAGAGATAAACTAAATTTCTTTTTAAAAAATAAAGAATTAAATCAAAAAACGGCTGAATTATTTCAAAAATTAAATATTAGCTTAAATCCAAGAACGAAAATTTCTGAATTAACTGTCGCAAAACAACAAATGGTGGAAATCGCCAAGGCCTTATCGTTTAATGCAAAAATACTTATCATGGACGAACCTACCGCTGCTTTAACAGACAAAGAAATCAATACATTATTTGATATTATTACTTGGTTAAAAAATGAAGGTGTTGCCATTATCTATATTTCACACCGAATGGAAGAATTAAAACGCATTTCTGATCGAATCACTGTTATGAGAGATGGAGAGTATATTGCTACACTACCCACAGAAACAACAGAAATCCGCCAAGTCGTTTCATTAATGGTTGGTAGGGAAGTAAAAATCGAACAGAAAGTTTCTGATCCAGATGTATTTACTGATACTGTCCTTGAAGTAAACAACTTACATAACAACTATATTAAAAATGTATCATTTCATCTTAAAAAGGGAGAGATATTGGGATTCGCTGGTTTAGTTGGTGCTGGGAGAACAGAAGTAGCCAGAGCAATTTTTGGAGCGGATCCCTTTTCGGGTGAAATAAAAATAAACGGAAAGGCAGTAACGATCAAACAGCCAGTCGATGCCGCTAAACACGGGATTGGATACTTATCCGAGGATCGAAAACGCTTTGGTCTTATGCTTGAAATGACTGTAAAAGAAAACATTGTAATATCTTCTTTGGCTAATTATTCGACTGCCGCTTTTGTTAAACCAACCAACATGAAAACAGATGCTGAAGATTATTCCAGTAAATTAAAAGTAAAAACACCGAGTGTCAACCAACAGGTAAAGCTGCTATCTGGTGGTAATCAACAAAAGATCGTCATTGCTAAATGGTTACTAAAGGATTGCGATATTTTAATTTTTGATGAACCTACTAGAGGTATTGATGTTGGTGCAAAACAAGAGATTTATGATTTATTGGAAATGTTAGCTGATCAGGGTAAATCGATTATTATGATCTCTTCGGAATTAACCGAGGTTTTGAGACTCAGCGACCGTATTATAGTGATGAACGAAGGTCGGATAACTGGTGAATTATTAAATCGAGACGCAAACCAAGAAAAAATTATGGAGCTTGCTACAAAGCATAACTAAAGTGTTTAGAGGAGTGAGGAGAGGTGTCAACATTAACAAGTAACCCATCAACAAGTAATCAAAAGAAAAGACTTGTAAGTTCTGGAGCATTGCAACAAATATTAGCATTTGCCAGTCTTATTATTTTAGTTATCTTTTTTTCTATTGCTTCAGAGAATTTTTTGCAATGGTCTAATATTGAAGGAATACTATTATCTACTACAGTCATTGGTATCCTTGCCCTAGGAACAACTTTTGTCATTATTACGGGTGGAATCGATCTATCTATTGGTACAGGGATGACGTTAACTTCTGTCATGACAGGTGTATTTATCGTATTTCTTGGATTACCAGTCCTACTCGGTATTATTGGTGGAATTGTTACAGGTGCATTGATTGGTTTTATATCTGGTTTTTCCGTATCTATCCTAAGGATCCCGCCATTCATTGCAACACTAGCAATGATGATGATAGCAGAAGGATTATCTCTCGTCATTTCAGGAGCATCACCTATTTATTTTAGTGATGTTGAAGGATTTAATAACATTGCATTAGGTTCAATATTTCCTGGAGCTATCCCAAATGCAGTGTTAATTTTCTTCATTATGGTTTTAATTGGATGGATTTTATTATCGAAAACGATTGTAGGTCGATATACTTTTTCCATCGGGAGTAATGAAGAAGCAACCAGACTATCCGGGATCAACGTTAAAAAATGGAAGATGATTATCTACACGATCGCCGGATGCTTTACTGGTGTAGCAGGGGTTATTATGGCATCACGATTAAATTCTGCACAGCCTGCATTAGGTATGGGGTATGAATTAGAAGCGATTGCAGCTGTTGTGATTGGTGGTACTTCTTTAAGTGGTGGTAAAGGTTCGCTTATTGGTACCATGATTGGTGCACTAATTATGAGTGTCCTAACGAATGGTCTACGTATTATGTCCATCCCTCAGGAGTGGCAAACAGTTGTTATAGGTTTTGTTATATTATTAGCTGTTTACTTTGATATGTTACGCAAAAAGAATAGTTAATTACTTTTCTTTCGGATTTAACTCAAACATTTGAGTTGTTTCATAAATTAATTTTTTAAAAGGGGAGTTAACATGAAGAAAAAATTATTAGCACTTTTAGTTGTCTTTGTCTCTATTTTATTTGTCTTATCAGCTTGCGGTAGTGAATCTGAAGAAGCATCTGAAAATAATAATGCTGAAAACGAGGATGCAAAAGAATCTGGTACGGAAGAGACAGCTACAACCGATGAAGATGCTGGTGACAAGCCTTACGTAGCAATTGTTTCTAAAGGGTTCCAACATCAGTTTTGGCAAGCAGTACAAAGGGGTGCTGAACAAGCAGCAGAAGAATTTGATGTAGAGATTACTTTTGAAGGCCCGGAAAATGAATCACAAGTAGATAAACAAATGGAAATGTTACAAGCAGCTCTAGATAAAAATCCTGATGCAATCGGTTTTGCTGCATTAGATTCGCAAGCAGCATCACCACTACTAGAGAAAGCTGATGAATCTGATATTCCTGTTATTGCGTTTGATTCTGGTGTTGATAGCGATATTCCACTTACAACTGCATCGACAGATAACTATGCTGCCGCTGCGTTAGCTGCAGAAAAAATGGCGGAATTAATTGGTGAACAAGGGAAAGTTGCATTAGTCGTACATGACCAGGTATCTGTTACTGGTGTACAGCGTCGCGATGGTTTTGTGGAAACAATAGAAGAAAATTATCCTGATATTGAAATTGTAGATACTCAATATGGTGGTGGTGATCATTTAGAGTCTACTAACCTAGCAAAAACAATGATACAAGCACATCCTGATATTGCCGGAATTTATGGATCTAATGAAGGGTCAGCAATAGGTGTCGTGAATGCTGTCAGAGAGTTAAGTAAAGAAGGCGAAGTAACGGTGGTTGGTTTTGACTCTGGTAAACAACAAATCGATGCAATAAATGAAGGCATAATGGCTGGTGCGATCACGCAAAATCCAGAGGGAATCGGATATGAAACTGTCAAAGCTGCAGTAGACGCATTAAATGGTGAAGAAGTACCTGAAAATATTGATACGGGATTCTATTGGTATGATGCTGACAATATGGAAGATGAAGAGATTCAAGCTGCGGTTTATGAATAAATTATTTTAACAATAAAAGGCTACCTTAAGGTGGCCTTCTATTTATTATTCCAGCATCCTATTTCTCAATCAAAAACAGCTATAATCAATGATAGGTTAGCCAACATTACCCAGGCAAGCTGGCCACTACATTTCACATTGAAATATGCCTTTATTTGAAAATAATTCAAAAGCAGTGCAAAGCCGGCATCATAAGTTTTTCATCCTCCAATTCTCTGTCTGGTGTAAGGAATACAAAGTATTGAAGAGTACCTTTTCTGATTACTAAATTTCGATTTAAAACAGCCAGTCCACTCAGGAAATTTTTGATAAGTTTTTTTGGATTCCTCGACAACTTTGCGCCTTTGAATGACTTTTCAAGATTCCGAACATCAATTATATTTATTGTCATGTCCATAGTCCTCCTGTTTTCTTTTTTATTTACTCGTTGTACAATTGCCTTATTTCTTCAATATGTTCGATAAATGTTGTCATTAACTCCTTAGGATAGATAATTCGAACTTGATTCCCGTAACTCAAAATTTGAGATATAGCTTGATCCATGGAGTAAAACTCCTTTGCGATACTCAACTTACCATCCTGATTATTTATGATTTCCTCTTCCCGGAAATCATCCAATACTTTCGCTCTCATACAGCTGTTAAATTGGAGGTATGCAGTAAAAGTTGTTGTTTCACTTTCCACAGATTGTCCCCTGTTTGCATCTATATCCTCTATGACAAAGGGGCGCCTAATAAAAGAACACCCAGTAAGATATATATCTACGATACGTGTGAGTTTGAATACACGTAACTCGTTTCGTAATAAGCAGTAAGCCCAAGTATACCAGAAACCATCTTTTAAATAGATTCCCATCGGTTCAATGGATCGATCAGTTTCCGTTCCTCTATGATCTACATAGCAAATTCTTAGAACATCGCCGTTTTGAATAGCATTATAGATCGTTTTAACATGCTCCATTTGTATAGTTGTAGATGACATATCTAATTGGATACTCTTCTCTTTCATTGCGCTTGGCTCAATTAGCTGATTGATTTTTAAAACTAATTGGTGAATTTCCTCAAATCCTGTTGCTTGTTGAACACTATTAAGTGCCCACTGTATCGAAAGTAAATCATCTAGGGTGAGATACTTCTTATCTAGCCTAAACCTGGGCATCAATTCGTACCCACCCTCTTTTCCTGCGATTGATAGAATCGGAATTCCTGCACGACTAAGGGTTTCCATGTCCCTATAAATGGTTCGTTCAGCCACCTCAAAGTAATTTGACAAATCCACTGCTTTCATTCTTTTCTTATGAATTAACAGCACAATGATTCCCAGTAAACGATCAATCTTCATAGCCCGTACCTCCCTTCCTACATGTCTTTTTTTAGATATTGAGCGGTTAGGGAGTTACTCTTTGCTACCAAATCATGTGGCGTGCCTTCAAACATAATTTCACCCCCTTTTTTTCCACCGCTTGGCCCCAAATCGATCAGCCAGTCTGCTTGCTTCATCACATCCATATTGTGTTCAATCACAATGACTGTACTTCCATTATCCACAAGGCGGTTTAAGATCGATACCAACTGGCCAATATCAGACATGTGCAGTCCTGTCGTCGGCTCATCCAGTACATAAATGTTTCCGGATTTATACAATTCGCTGGCTAGTTTTATTCTTTGGCATTCGCCACCAGATAACGTACTTAAAGGTTGTCCCAATGTCATATAAGCCAATCCAACGTCAGATAATGCTTGAAGCGTTGGAACTACTTCTGTTCTCTGGAAGAATTGAAGCGCTTCGTTGACGGTCATGTCTAAGATATCTTTGATATGTTTTTCCCCTAGTTTATACTGTAGAACTTCATCCTTAAATCGTTTTCCCTGGCAAGTTTCGCATCGTGTTTGAACACCCTCCATGAATGCCAAATCCGTATAGATAACCCCGTTTCCACCACATTCTGGACAGGCTCCTTTTGAATTAAAGCTAAATAAAGATTTACTAACATGATTTGCTTTTGCAAAGTACGTTCGAATGGAATCCATAATTCCGGTATAGGTAGCTGGATTGGATCGTCTAGAAGTACTCACCGCCTTTTGGTCAATCACAACAATATCTTCAAAACGCGGAACTAGCTCACCATGTATCAAACTGCTTTTGCCAGAACCAGCCACCCCAGTTACAACGGTCAATGTATGCTTCGGAAACCTTACTCCAAATCCTTTTAAATTATGAGAAGTGGCTTTATCGATTACCAGATAACCTCGTGGATGACGTACATGTTCCTTCAATGAAGGCTTTACCTTCATATACTGACCAGTCAATGTTCCTGAATGCATCAGTCCAATAAGATCACCTTCATAAACGATCTCTCCACCTTGTGTCCCGGCTTCGGGGCCAACATCAATAATGTGATCTGCCACCTCGATTACATCCCGATCATGTTCCACAACAATGACTGTGTTTCCCTTATCACGAATTCTGTTAAGCATTTGATTCAAATTCTCGACATCACGGGGATGCAACCCAATGCTTGGTTCGTCGAAAATGTAGATCATATCGGTTAAACTGCTGCTTAAATGGCGAACCATTTTAATTCGTTGAGATTCACCCCCTGAAAGCGTCGTGGTCTCTCTATTTAACGTTAAATAGTCTAGGCCCATACCATTCATATGTGAGATACTCGCCAACATTTTATCGACAATCGGTTTTGTGACGGGATCCATGAGACTTTTTAAAAAAAGAGATAAATCACTCAACTCCATTGCAGAAAGCTCTGCGATATTGTACGAATGTATTTTACAACTTAACACTTTCTGATTCAGCCTTGTTCCGCCACAATTAGAACAAGCACCTGACACCGTAAAATCTTCGACATGTTTCCTTGTTTTTTTGGAATGCTCGCTTAAATCCCGCTTCAGATAAAGTCTGTTAAATTTAACTATCACTCCCTCATAGTCTTGACGAGTTTCCCAAACTGAAGGCAAATCGATTTTTATGTTTTCTCCATATAGTAACTGATGCCACTCATGTTTCGTGTAGTCTTCCAATTTCTTGTCGTTATCAAAAAGATCGGATAATACAAATGTTTTCCAGTAGTAGCTGCCTACACGGAATAACGGAAATTGTATCGCCCCTTCATTTAGTGACTTTGATTGATCAATCATTTTATCTATATTTGGTTTGATTTGTTTCCCTAGTCCCTCACATTCAGGGCACATTCCCTGTGGATCATTAAAGGAAAATACATGAGAATAACCTATGAACGGCTCTCCGATTCTGGAAAACAGAAGTCTGAGCATAGCGTAGATATCAGTAATCGTTCCCAGCGTTGAGCGAGCATTCCCTCCCAATCGCTTTTGGTCAATAACCATAGCCGGAGAAAGATTTTCAATTGAATCGGCATCTGGTCGACTATACTTTGGCAACCGATTTTGTATGAAAGTCGTAAACGTTTGATTTAGTTGACGCCCGGCTTCTTTACTAATCGTGTCGAACACAATTGATGATTTACCAGATCCAGAAACCCCAGTAAATACCGTTATTTTTTTCTTTGGTATAAGGAGCGAAACGTTTTTCAAGTTATTTTCTTTCAAACCAGTAAGTTTAATATATTGATTTTCATCCATGATGGACTCCCCCGCTTTCATAATGACACTTCTTAAAGCCTATTATAAGCAATTACCCTGACAACTGTATGTCAGGGTAATTAAAAATATATAATTTTTTATCTCAACTATACTGAGTAGTCTTAACTACAAATTTGCAGGGATGATACTTTTACCTAAGAAAAGCGCAGAGCGCCCGTCTAGAAATGTAGCGACTTCAGAGTAAACTGAGATAAAGGAATCACCGAGAAAAGCGAGAAGACACCCGCACAAAGTTTATACTTTCTTCTCTTATCAAAAAAGCTATTCCGCTCTCAAGCGAAATAGCTTTTGACATCCTTTATTATTTTTTATCCAATGGTTTCTTCCAAAACCCAATCATTAATGCCGAAATAATAGCACCAATAAGAATCGCGACAATATACATCAAGCCGCTTCCTTCAACTGTTGGAATAACAAATATTCCACCATGTGGTGCTGGTAAACCAACACCGAATAGTAATGATAATCCTCCCGCTATTGAAGAACCAATAATAATAGAAGGAATTACCCGTCCGGGATCAGCTGCTGCGAATGGAATTGCACCTTCTGTGATAAAGAATGAGCCCAAGGCATAGTTTGTCTTACCTGCATCACGCTCTTCCCTCGTAAACTTGTTACGGAAGAATGTTGTGGCTAACGCCAATGCTAATGGCGGCACCATACCACCTGCCATTACTGCTGCATGTGGTCCCAAGTTTCCTGCTTCGATCATTGCAATACCAAACGTAAAAGCTGTTTTGTTGATGGGGCCTCCCATATCGACAGCCATCATACCGCCTAAAATAAGACCTAACAATAACGCATTGGTACCTGTTAAACCGCCTAACCATGACTCCAGACCAGTCATAAGCGTAGCGATTGGCTCGACAATAACATACATGACAAGTCCAGTAACAAATATATTAATAACTGGGTAAAATAGAATCGTTTTAATTCCATCAAATGACTTCGGTAAATTTGCTAAGAGCTTTTTAACACCTAAGGCTACATAACCACCTAAGAAACCGGCGATCAAACCACCAAGGAAACCTGCATCACCTGTATAGGCCATAAACCCACCAATCATAGCAGGAGCAAAACCTGGTCTGTCTGCAATACTCATTCCAATAAAACCTGCTAATACAGCTACCATTAACCCAAAGGCATGATCACCACCAATACTCATTAAGGCGGCGGCAAATTCATTATATTCCGCGCTTTCCGGATCTGCAGAATTTATACCAAAGAAAAAGGATAATGCAATTAATACCCCGCCACCAACAACAAATGGCAGCATATTAGAAACACCATTCATTAAGTGTTTATAGAACCCTGTACGTCCACCACTTGAACTGGACCCTTCACCACTGCCATCACTCTCATAAACTGGTGTATTACCACTAAGCGCTGTATTAATTAATTCATCAGGCTTGCGAATACCGTCTGTTACCCCTCGGCGCAACACTTGCTTACCAGCAAATCGATCTAACTCTACCTTTGTATCAGCCGCAACAATAATGGCTTTGGCATTTTTTATTTCTTCATCCGTCAGACGGTTTTTTACCCCATCTGAACCATTTGTTTCTACTTTAATGGAAACACCTAATTCTTTCGCCTTGTCCTTCAATGCATCTGCTGCCATATACGTGTGGGCAATACCTGTTGGACATCCTGTTACAGCTAATAATTCTGGTCCTGACTGTTGATTATTTGCTTCTGATTTTTCTTTTCCTAACTTTTCCTGTTCTTTCGCATCAATAATATTCAAAATATCTGTTGTGGAATTCGCTTCCATTAATTGGTTTCGAAAATCTTCATCCATTAGCAATGTAGATAATCTTGATAGTGTTTGTAAATGGTCATTGTTCGCACCTTCACTTGCAGCAATCATGAAAAATAAATGTGCTGGTTGACCATCTAATGAATCATAATCTACACCTTGTTTTGATCTGGCAAAAGCAATTGCAGGAGTGGACACAGCACTTGTTTTCGCATGCGGAATGGCTACACTTTCTCCTACACCTGTACTGCTTTGATTCTCACGATCCCAGATCGCTTTAGCAAATTGCTTTTTATCATGAACATAATCGCCTTCTGCTAATTTATTTGCCATCTCATCTATGATTTCTTCTTTTGATTGAGCGCGCGCTTCTAAAATAATTATGTCACGCTTCAAGAGTTCTGTTATTTTCATAGCCCCTCTTCCTTTCTATTTATAGGCCTCATTCAAATCTGAGGCATTTATATGTGTGTTACGTTTACTTGTGGAAGTAAAGCCTCTACTTCTTCTTTCGTACACAGTGTTTTAGAAAATGCGGTAGCACTTCCTGCCGCAACAGCATATTTAGCGGCTTCCTCTGCATTTTCTGATGTCTGCCAACTGTAAATAAATCCAGCCACTGCAGAATCTCCTGCACCGACTGAGTGCACTGCTGTACCTTTTGGTGCACTTAGTTTCATCACACCACCTACACCAACATAAATAGCCCCTGCCTTTGCCATTGATACTAGAACATGATCAATCTGCTGCTCTTGATGCAGTTGTTTGGCTAATCGAATTACGTCTTGATCATCCTTCACTTCTGTATCAAACAGCTCTGCTAATTCATGATGATTCGGCTTAATAAACGAAGGACTCGCATTAATAGCTTCTGCTAAAGGTGCTCCACTAGTGTCTAAGATCGCAATAACATCTTGTTGTTTCAGCATGGCGACCATTTCCTGATAAACATTGATGGACAAGGAACTTGGCAAACTTCCTGCCAGGATAACGATGTCACCTTTTTTTAACTGTTCAAGTTTTAAAAGAAATGCCTGATATTCATCTTCTTCTATAGTTGGAGAAACTCCATTTACTTCTGATTCTTCTGAAGCTGCTTTTAGTTTTACATTTATTCTCGTGTCTTGTTTTAAGGAAACAAAATCATGTTCAATCTCGATCTCTGTCAAATAATCTGTAATGAATTTTCCGGTGAAACCACCGACAAAACCTAGTGCTGTTGATTGAACGCCAAAGCGATCCAATACACGGGAGACATTGATCCCTTTTCCACCAGCTTCCTTATAGTCTGACTGACTTCGGTTCACTTCTCCGGGATGGAAGGCTTCAAGACTGACTACATAATCAATTGCTGGATTTAATGTCACGGTGTAAATCATAACGGTACCACCTCCAAAGTTGTTTGCTTGCTAATATTTTCTTGTTGTTCGTCTGATAAACCGTTGGTCGTAATGATATGAACACTTGCTAAATCAGCTACATTAGCGAAAGATACTTCCCCGAACTTTGAGGGATCTGCTAATACATATCTTACTTGTGATTGTGCCAGTGCCGTTTGTTTTACACTTGCCTCTTCTGGATCCGGGGTAGTTAATCCTTGTTCCAGATGGACCCCATTGATACCTAGAAAGCATTTATCGAAACGATATTCTTTGATTGCATCGACTGCTTTGGTACCGACGAGTGCAGCAGTATCTTTTTTAGCCTTCCCGGAAATACAATAAGTTTCGATCCCATATTCAATAAGTAACTGCACATGAGGAATTCCATTGGTAACAACCATGACCGATTTATCTTTTAAAAAAGGTATTAACTCCATGGTTGATGAACCAGCATCCAGGTAAATCGAATCACCCTCTTCAATAAAAGAAGCAGCTTTTTGTGCAATCACACTTTTTTCCTGTTGATTTATCGTCGACTTTTCGAGAAGTGACGGTTCTTCTCGTTTCTTTTTTAATAGTGATGCACCACCATGAACTCGTTTAATATATTGATGCTTTTCTAGCTCTGTTAAATCTCTGCGAATGGTTGATTCAGAAGCGTTGGTGACTTCACACATTTCTTTTACTTTTACGACATCTTTTTCTCTTAATAACGATAAAATGATTTCTTGTCGCTCAATCGTCAGCATAGATCGCATTCTCCTAATTCACATGTTAATCGCTTACATCCATTTTACAATCACAAACAGTCAATGTCAATCATATTTAATCATAAACAATCAATAACAGTCATACCAGAAATTGCATGATATGTTATGATAAGTACGTACAGTTCATATGAAAGAAGGTTCACTTCATGAAGAATCTTTACATCTTTTTTGCTTTTATTTTTCTTTTACATATCATCTCGGTATTTTATCCAACCCCATTCCTATCATACGTATTAGGAGCTCTTTCCATCGCTATGCTTGCTATCAGTTTTGGAAGAGCCTCACGATTATTTCAAATATTAGGTTTCGGATTTTCTGTTGTGGGGATAACGTTATTTTTTTCCACTGATTTATCGGTGTGGGAAGTTGTTCCTTTACTTGGAGGAAATTTATCTTTATTAACATTATTAGCCGTATTACCCTGGATGAATAGCGCGGTTGCAGCAGGAAGATTTGATAGATTAATGCAACATTTGTTAAGAGGAAATGTCCAGAATTTAGGCCAGTTATATCAACGAAGCACAACAGCCATGATGTCATTGACCGCTTTTTTAAATGTATCTTCTGCAACCATTGCGCAAGATGTACTAGTAGATAATTTAAAGCCCATCCAAAAGAAAATTGCCAATAAATTTATTATGATGGCAACATTGAGAGGGTATTCCTTGGCATTACCTTGGAGTCCTTTAGAAGTGTTACTTGCGATGGGGATTTTTATTACAGGGGTCAATTATGCGAAGTTATTACCTTGGATGATTTTTATTACCGTTCTCATGTATGGGCTGGATAGTTTGTGGGGGCGGTTATATTTTAAAAAATATCCTTATCCAGATTTTAAACAGTCAAAGTCTCCCAATAAAAACAATCAAAATCGTTCAAAAATCATTCAATTATCGATTGCATTATGCTCTTTTCTTTTATTAGTTATTGTTATAGGAAATATATTTGACCTTGAATTCATTTTGACTGTCACTCTATTAGTATTTCCTTTTGCCTGTTTATGGGCACTTGCAATTGGCAGATGGAAAAGCTTTTGGGCAATCGGCTGGAATCGTTGGAAGAACAGCATGAATAACATGGACAATTTTATTGTTTTATTTGTAACCTTAGCCCTTTTTACCAATACATTAAATGAATCCCCTGCTCTTTTCATGTTGCAGGATCCGATTTTATATGTTTCTGATTATCCGATTTTAATTTTAATCATCATTCAATTACTTTTTGTTGTATTGAGTATGTTCGGTGTTCACCCTGTGGCGACAATGGGGATTCTGAGTGGGATTAGCACGATGCTAATGGATATTTTAAGCCCATTAAGTCTTGCTGTCAGTTTAATTATCGGTGGTGTCTCCACTGTACCAATTGGGACATACGGACTTGTCGTTACTATTACATCGATGAGCCTGAAGCAAAGTCCATATTACATTACGTATTACAATCTGATCTACTCCTTTGTATTCGGATCTATCGGTATCATACTCGCATATCTGTTAATATAGGGACATGGGAAACACCCCATGTCCCTATGCTTTTAACTTAACTCGATGCTACTTCAATACAGCCTCAACCTGGTTTTCTGGCTATTCTCCTACTGTACTTGCAGCTTGATCAAGGGCTTCCTGTGCTGTTTGTGATTGCTGACGTAAGACACTGTTTAACGTATTGGTTGTTAATTCTTGCTGCATATCAGGGTTTCTTTCGGTAATGTTTATCGAGTCTATTTCATCTCTTACTTCTAATAACGGATCAAAGATTTCCTCCCCAAAATAACGGAAAAATTTATTATCTTTCATAATTTCTTCACTTTCCCATACCGTCCACATTGGTGGATCGAACCCTAACTGTTCCCAAATTGCAATATTCGCTTCTTCTGTTAGTTTTGCAAATGCTAAGAAATCTTGTGCTAATTCCGCATGCTCCGTTTGATTTGTAACAACTGTACCTGTTCCGCCTGCACCTGCTGAACGATTTCCATCTTCAGACCATCTTGGCATTGGTCGGATCTCCATTTTACCTTCTAGGTCCGGCATATAGTCAGTAAATCGTCCCATATACCACATTGGCATAATAATTGATGCTTGACCACCATCATTCATGAATCCATAAAATTCTTCTGCATGATATTCACCGCCTGGCGTGACATCTGCAATTTCTTGTTCGTAAATCATGTCTTGCATTATTTGTAGTGTATTTACATTTGTTTCATTGTTAATAATCGTGTTTCCATCTTCATCAAAATAGTCGGAACCTTGTTGACGAAGCAAAGGCCAAAATGACCAAATATCAGTTGTTTCAAAGGTAACCATTTTTGCATCAGTATTTTCAACTACTTTTTGACCGGCTTCCATATAATCGTCCCATGTTACAATCGAATCAATATCTACCCCTGCTTGATCCATAATTTCCTTATTGTAATAAGCAACAGTGGCACCTACATGGAATGGCATACCATAATAATTTCCATCTTTCGAATAAATATCGAATCGTGATTCAATAAATTGATCTAATACAGGCTCCACATACTCATTCATCGGTAATAGTTGAGGTTCACCTTGCATAAAGTTTGGGAAGCGATTAAGCTCTATATCTACAATATCAGGTGCACCTGTTCCAGACTGTAATGCCAATAATAAGTTATTATGCATATTATCATATGGATACGCTTCAGCATTTAATCTAATTGCCCGATCAGGATTCTCCTCATTCCAACGATCTACAGCATTCACAAAAAATTCTAAATGCAACTCTTGAAATGTCCAAAATGACAATTCTGTAGCACCTTCGATATCAGCACCTGCCACTTCAGACGCTTCTGCACCGTCTTCTGTCTCCGTATCACCTCCTGTATCATTTCCATCACTAGACGTGTTTTCACTTCCTTCATCACTACTACAAGCAACAGCTAAAACTAACACTAGACCAAACACCATTATTAACAGCCACTTCTTTACCATTACATTTCACCCCTTTTTATGATTGCGCTTACATTTTATATAGAAAAGCAAAACATTCCATAAAAGAAATGTTCTGCATTACTACCCCCATTCATTACATGAAATTTTTAACCGGCTCTCTTTTTTCCCACCCATCTCTGAATAAAGGCAAAAAGTTCTCCCTTTGATACGGGTGCTTTTCAATTTCGTCTAGATTTAAGTCTGTCCCCCAGCCTGGACGGTCACTTAATGTAATATAGCCATCTTTGACTTCTAACGTATTTGTAAGTACATTCTTCGTCCAAGGTTCATTAAAATCATCAAAAATTTCATGAATAAAGAAATTAGGTGTTGCCGTATTTAAATGTGCACAAACGATAGAGCATAAAGGACCTTGTGCACTGTGTGGAGCAATCACCCCGTTGAAAGCGTTTACCATTCCAGCCACTTGTTTAGCTGCCGTCAGCCCCATAAACTGTGGTTCTAGTTGAATGATATGAACCTGATTATGTGCTAATAACTCAGCAAACTGTTCTTTGCAATAATAATCTTCGCCACAAGCAATAGGGACTGGACTTCGTTTAGCAACTTCAATCATCGAAGATACACTTTGTGGTGGAACCGGTGCTTCAAACCAGGTTGGTTCATAAGGAGCCATTTCTTCTGCAAAGCGTAATGCCGTATGGACACTAAAACGATTGTGTCCCTCAATTAAAACATCTACATCCTTTCCAACCGCATCTCTTACCGCTGCTATTAATTCAATAGCTAATGAGAAATCCTGACGATCTACAGCTTTCCAGGCAGAACCAAACGGATCAAATTTAAGTGCTGTATAGCCTTTCTCCACAACTTTCTTAGCCATTTGATAAAAGTTTTCCGGTGTTCTTTCACCACTTGTATACCAACCATTCGCATAAACACGCAGTTGATCATGACACTTTCCGCCTAATAATTTATATACAGGCTGACCTAACACTTTCCCCATAATATCCCAACAAGCAAATTCAATACCTGATAAGGCAGCACCTTGAATCTGACCACCATCTGAAAACACATCTCGAAACATGCTTAGTGAGTGTTTTTCGACATCAAATGGATCCTTTCCAATCACATATGGTTTTAATTCATGTACAGCAGCTTCTACTGTTTTACCAAATGCATTTAAGGTTGCTTCACCAATCCCATGTATGCCTTCATCCGTTTCAACCTGCACAAACACCCAATTTTTCCATCCATTACCCGCGATATACGTTTTTACATCTGTAATTTGCATGAAAGCTTCACTCCTTCATAATTCATATGATGAATTTTAATATTTATTGAAATCATATGATAAATATTATAAAATGTAAATAGAAATTTTAAATTTTCTGAAAAATTAAATGTCAAAGGACGACAAACAAGATGAAAAAGAAAAAGTTAATCTATGAAATCGTATACGATGAAATCAAGAAAAATATCCGAGAAGGAAAATGGCAGGCAGGTGAAAAAATTCCAACAGTGCAAGCATTATCTCAGCAATTAAATGTTAGTGTTTCTTCCGTTAGAGAAGCGATAAAAATCTTAAGCCAACAAAGAATCTTACGTGTGGAACAAGGTCGAGGAACTTTTGTAGAAACACAATTAAGTGATAATCCGAATCAAACATTTGAGTTTTTAGAGAATTCATCCATGGAACAACTGACAGAAGCCCGACTTGTTATAGAACCTGAATTGGCGGCAATCGTTGCAGAACGAGGCAGTGAAGAGGAAGTGAAAAAAATCTTACAATGTGCCAGAACCATGCAAAAAAAGATGTTAGCCGGAGAAGACTTTCTAGAGGAGGATATAGAATTTCATTATTTAATTGCACAGGCAACAAAAAATGACGTGCTACTAAAAATGATGACGCTAATCAGCGATCTGTTATACGATAGCCGACGTCATTCGATGAAGATCAAATCACAAAATGAAAAAGCAGCAAACTATCATATTCTCATTGCTCAAGCCATTAAAGAACGAAACCCTTTGCAAGCTAGAAATTTGATGAATTCTCATATAGTAGACTTATTGGATGACCTTAAAAAAAGACCTCGTTAAAAAAGGAGTGGAGCTACTGATGAAAAAATCACGAGAACTACTACAGAAATTAACGTTTCCTGTAAAAGATGCACACGATCTGCCAGGTTCATCACAAACCTTCGATGATGGAGGTAATTTCCGTATTGAGATTCCTTCGGTTGAAGGAGCAGCGACGATGAAGGCAGTAATAGAAGAAGCAAAAGAGCAAGGAGTCCATGTTAACCGTGTTTCACAAGGTAGCGGCATCATGTTACTTAGTGATCAGGAAATAAAAGAAATGGTGGCTATGGGACAGGAGCAAAATATCGAGGTGTGTCTGTTTGTCGGGCCTAGGATGGCCTTTGATACGGGAGCTAGTGGGCATATTAGTCCGACACTGGGCTGGCGTCATGCTGGTATCGATCAGCTAAGCTATGCATTGGAAGATATTTTTCGCGCCATTGACCTTGGCATTAACAGTATTTTAGTAGCGGATGAAGGATTACTACACCTTATTGGAGAAGCAAAAAAAGCTGGAGATATACCAGAAGAGTTTATTGTAAAAGTTTCCGCTTTAATGAGTCCAGCCAATCCTGTGTCAGGTAAACTGTTTCAAGATTTAGGTGGTACGACATTAAATATACCTGGGGACCTTTCGCTAGCACAAATCGCATCCTTCCGCCAAACCGTTGATGCTACTCTTGATATGTATGTGGAGTCTCCGGATAATCTGGGGGGATTTATTCGTTATTATGAAATAGCTGAAATTGTAAGAGTGGCATCACCAATCATGTTAAAGTTCGGCTTACGAAATGCAGCAAATATTTATCCATCTGGACAACATTTAGAAAGCGTATCCATTTTGCAAGCAAGGGAAAAAGTAAAAAGAGCTGCAATTGGGCTTACACATTTACAAACTACTAATCTAGTGCAATCAAAAACTATTACTTATTAAGACTTAGAAAGGAGTTTTTTCATGATACAATACGCAAACTATATCAACGGTGAATGGCAAAGTAGCAATAGTGGAAAAACCTATCAAAGTATCAATCCTGCTAGCATAAACGAGGTAGTAGGAGAAGTCGAATATTCGTTAGCAGAAGAATTAGACACAGCAGCATCCTATGCAAAACAAGCGAGGACAGATTGGGAAAAACTAACAGGCGCAGCACGAGGTCAATATTTGTATAAAACCGCAGATATTCTAGAAAGTAGATTAGAAGAAATTGCAGAAATCATGACGAAAGAAATGGGGAAAACGTTACCTGAAGCGAAAGGGGAAACCGCACGTGGTGTCGCTATATTACGCTACTATGCAGGAGAGGGGTTGCGCGAAGAAGGTGATGTAATACCGTCTACCGATGCTGATGCTTTAATGCTAACAAAGCGTGCACCAATCGGTGTTGTGGGCGTGATCACTCCCTGGAACTTCCCTGTAGCAATTCCCATTTGGAAAATAGCACCTGCCTTAATCTATGGTAATACGGTCGTGTTTAAACCGGCTTTAGAAGCATCTGTCACTGCTGCGAAAGTAATTGAATGCTTTAACGAAGCAGGATTACCAAATGGTGTTGTCAATATGGTAAATGGGGAAGGCGAAGTAATTGGCCAGCAGATCGTAGACAATCCACAAATAAATGGCATTACCTTTACTGGGTCGGATAAGACAGGAAAAATAGTCGGGCAAGGAGCACTAAATAGAGGAGCTAAATATCAGCTTGAAATGGGGGGTAAAAACCCTGTGATTGTAACGAAAGATGCCGATATCGACCTAGCCGTGGATGCTACAATAAGTGGTGGATTGCGCTCTACTGGTCAGAAGTGTACAGCGACCAGCCGTGTCATTATCGAAGAATCGATTTACCCTACATTTACTGAAAAACTACTGAAAAAAGTGAAAGAAATAACGGTAGGTAACGGGTTGCATCCTGACACCTGGATGGGTCCTAGTGTTAGTGAAAAACAGCTTAACACTGTTCTGGATTACATCGAAATCGGTAAAAATGAGGGTGCAACATTAATTCACGGCGGTAATCGTTTAATGGATAATGGACTGGATCAAGGCTTTTTTGTTGAACCAACCATTTTTGAAAATGTAACAACGGACATGAGGATTGCACAGGAGGAAATTTTCGGACCGGTTCTTGCTTTAATGAAGGTAAAAGATTTAGAAGAAGCTTTAACCATTGCAAATGACGTAGATTTTGGTCTAAGTGCTTCCATCTTTACAACGAACATCCAGAAGATGCTTACTTTTATCGATGATATGGAAGCAGGAATGGTTCGCATTAATGCTGAAAGCGCTGGTGTTGAACTACAAGCCCCATTTGGCGGTATGAAAAAATCAAGCTCCCATTCCAGAGAACAAGGACAGGCAGCTAAAGAATTCTATACTAATATCAAGACAGTCTTTATTAAAGGGTAGTAGCGAAGGAGAAAGGGATTCTAAATTGACTCACGAGTTGCAAGTTTATTGTATAAAAGGAGGAAAAAAGACGTTGAGTGCCTACTCAACGTCTTTTCCTTCCTTATTCAACTAAACTTTCCAAAGCATCATCAATCATTTGACTGTTTGCAATTGGTCCTGTATACAGCCAACTTGAACCTTGACCGTACTCATAAATATTATCTTTTTGTACGGCAGGAATGTTTTGCCAAATAGGATCTTCTAATACACTTGATCCATTATCACTATTCACTAAGATGATATGATCCGCTTCTAATTCTGCCAATTTTTCTAATGAGATTTCTGACCAGTTCGCCGTTGTTGTTTCTGAAATCTCAGATACTACACTCGGAGCTTTCAACCCTAATTCATTATATAATAGATCGCCACTGGACAAGTTCTCACTTACAACGTAAAAAGTATCCGCAAATAGCCATAAAGCAGCAACAGACTCATCACCAATAGCTTCTTGAATTTGCCCTTTTGCATCCTCTGCTTTCGTGTCATACCCTGCTAAAACTTCTTCTGCTTTCGCTTCCATTCCGAAGACCTCAGCGATCATTTGGAATTTTTCTCGCCAGTCATTGTTTTCTTCTGTTCCTACAACAAAGGTTGGCGCAATTTTATTATATTGATCATATTTATTATCTTCTACCATGCTAGCAGAATCCATTAATAACAAGTCTGGTTCAAATGAGGTAACTGCTTCATATGGTAATTCACTTGGAATAGTTGGAATGTCCTCTAAATCATCCTGTAAATAATCCTGAATATCTTCACCATCTCGAACAGACCATTGTGCAACTGGTGTAACCCCTAGCGCAACTAAATAATCTTCTAGATAAGATCCAATCACTCGTTCAGGATTTGCCGGAACCTCTACTTCATGACCCATCGCATCTGTTACGGTTCTTGTTCCTTCATCTTCTGTCTCTGTATCGTTAGCAGTTTGATCCTCTGTTGCTTCGTTTTCATCTGTAGAAGATTCTGCTGGTTCTGTATCTTCATTATTGCCACAAGCTGCTAATAGAAATAAAAAAGCAGCAGCTAAACATATTAACCAACTTTTTCTATATGCTTTCACTTTGATAATTTCCTCCTTATGCTATGTAACACAATTCGCTCTTTTAAATGATAACAATTTTCATTTTCAATTACAAGAATTATTTTTCGAGAAAAACAAAACATCTATCTATCAATCTCTATCTTTTTCCCTTATACTAGAATGATAATAGTTCTCAGTTTGTTAAGGAGTCTGTACAGAATGTCTTTTTCAAGAAATAATAAACGAAATTCCCGACCACTGGTTGCTTCATTCGTCATTATCGGTGGTTTCATTATACTTCTTCTTTCATTAGTAGTTTCCATCATATATGGTGCGGCGGAAATCGATTTACCAACAACTTGGGACGCACTGACACAATTTGATCCCAATGAAACAGCACATCAGATTATTCGTAATTTACGTCTTCCACGTGGATTAGCTGCTGCACTGATTGGCGCAGCACTTGCTGTTTCCGGTGCGATTATGCAAGGGATGACCAGAAATGCCTTGGCATCCCCATCCATTATGGGGATAACGGCTGGTGCCAGTTTTATGATTGCTGTAGCAATGGCAATTACACCACAAGTTTCATCTTTAGCTATGATGATATGGGCATTTGCTGGTGCCGGATTAGGTGCTGGAATCGTCTTTGGTGTAGGATCTATTTCTAAAAGTGGCCTCACTCCTGTTAAATTAGCATTAGCTGGTACTGCTGTTACATCGATGTTAAGCGCACTTTCTTCTGGCATTGCTATTCATTTTAATATTGCCAAGGATATGAGCTTCTGGTATGCAGGTGGGGTGGCCAGTGTCCAATGGATCCATGTCCAATTACTGGCACCGATTGTAATTATAGGGCTGCTTATCGCTCTCTTACTATCAAAATCGATTACTGTATTAAATTTAGGTGAAGATGTTGCTAAAGGGCTTGGGCAACAAACTGTCCTTCTGAAAATCATCGCAACCATAGTTGTGCTCTTATTAACAGGAGCCGCTGTCGCTGTAGCAGGAACCATTGGATTTATCGGGCTAGTCATTCCACACATTACCCGTTTCCTTGTCGGAGTTAATTATAGATGGATTATTCCAGCTGCTGCTGTCTTAGGGGCTCTATTGCTTGTCCTTGCTGATACAGCTTCGCGTATGGTCAATCCTCCATTTGAAACACCAGTAGGTACGATGACTGCATTAGTAGGGGTCCCCTTTTTCCTCTATCTTGCTAGACGTGAAGGGAGAGGATTGTAATGGTATCACAAAAAAGAAAAACAGGATTATTACTGATAGGACTCCTTCTCGCGATTTTTGTAACACTATTAATTTCACTTAATACAGGAACAATGACGATCGGTCCTATAGACGTATGGAAAACAATAATAGGGCAAGGTAGTGATCAGAATGAGCTTGTATTATTTGATTTCCGTTTACCACGAATGGTAATAGCACTCTTAATCGGAGCGGGTATGGCGATATCCGGAGCCATTTTACAAGGGGTCACCCATAATGAATTAGCCGATCCCGGTATTTTAGGGATTAATAGTGGGGCAGGTTTTGCTGTTGTATTATTTATCTATTTAACACAAGGAAGTACATCCTCCCAAGTGTTTATACTCCCATTAGCTGCACTTGCAGGAGCGGTGTTAGCTGCGATATTAATTTATCTGATTTCCTGGAAAAATGGTGTCTCTCCGATTCGATTGATATTAGTCGGTATTGGTATTAATGCTGCTTTTTCGGCTTTAATTATTGTCTTCCAATTGAAAATGGATCCGAATAATTTTACTCAAGCTACCATCTGGCTGTCCGGTAATATTGCAGGGACGGATTGGACTTATACCCTCACTTTATTACCGTGGATTCTCATACTACTGCCGATTACATTTTATAAATCAGGAACATTAGATACTTTACACCTTGGTGATGAAACCGCACAAGGTCTTGGAACACATGTGGAGAGAGAACGATTATTCTTACTTTTTGTTGCCGTAGCACTTGCAGGTGCAAGTGTAGCTGTAGGAGGAGCTATTGCTTTCCTCGGCTTGGTGATCCCCCACCTTGCACGAAAATTAGTTGGATCACGTCATAAGCATATGCTCGTAATCTCTGCTTTATTAGGTGCACTGCTATTACTTGCAGCTGATACAATCGGTCGAAATATACTTGCACCCTCTGAAATACCTGTTGGTTTAATTGTTTCGCTAATTGGTGGGAGTTATTTCGTTTATCTTTTAATGAAATCTTAATAGTTGTTTAATGAAATACCAGAAATAATTTGTTATGTTGATTGTAGTTCGTACTATTAAATAGGAGTTGATGAAAGTTGTATCGAAAAGTAGATGATTTTATTACGGATTGGAATAATGGCGCACAAGGAACCATCCAAGTACTTGAATCATTAACAGATGAGAAGCTTGATCAAGCTATTGTGGAAGGACACAGTACACTTGGCTGGCTCGGTTGGCATTTAGCAATTTCTCCTGCTTTTTTCGCTGGAATTGTCGGATTAAACGTGAAAGCTTCCGGTAATCCAAGTGAAGTCCCTACACAAGCAGAAACGATTGTCCAAGCATACAAAAAAATAATAGAAGATGTACAAAAAGAAGCGAAAATTTTAACAGATGAGCAGTTAGCAGAGGAAATCGATAGCTTTGGTAATAAAACAACTCGTGGTGCTATGTTGCGAACGTTAATTGACCACCAAACACACCACCGTGGTCAAATGACAGTACTTCTTCGTCAAGCAGGATTAAAGGTACCTGGAATAATGGGGCCTACGAAAGAGGAAAGTAATTAAATAAGAAAAGCTTAGTGCGAGATAAAGGAATCACGGAGAGCTTGCGAACCGATGATGACTTTCACCCAAGGGCATAAGGGCGATTCGTGAAGTCGCCTGGTTTCTGGGCTCGGAGCTAGACAAACACCCAAATTTTATACTTTCTTTCCTAGTAGAACAAAACAAGCACTCAAGGTTTGACTTAAGTGCTTGTTTTTATTATTCTGCATATTCTCTATGTGCTTCCGTAGTCAACTCAATTCCACCACGAGCTGTCTGATAAACGGTAACTTTAACAGTAGCAGGTTCGATCGCCCACACAATATCATCCGCTATTTGAGCTGCTAATGATTCACAAAATGCACCGTGATCACGGAAAGACCATAAATAAAATTTCATCGATTTTGACTCAATACACTTGTGACGTGGTATATAAGAAATTTCTACTTTGCCGAAATCTGGTTGTCCCGTCTTCGGGCAGACTGCAGTAAATTCTAATGCTCGAAAGGTAATATTTTGTACATTTGGCGCATCAAATGCTTCTTGTTTTAAAACTGCTTTTCCTTCTTCTACACTACTTGGTCTAGGCATTGGGCCTGACCTTGGTAAATAATAATTCTCTGACATGTATATTCCTCCTAGTTTTGATAAAGCAGGATGGTTGCGAACTGCTTATATTGGTCTAAAAAAGCATTATAGCAGAACTTATTGGAATTGCCAATCTGAGTTACTGATTGAGACCTATAAAGTGAGACTTCCAGCAGTGGGGGTTTTACGGACGATTAGCACCAGCACCTTGATTAAAATACTCTTCCAATGTATGCTGGCCATGTTTTGGCGCTGTCATATTATCTAGTCCCATAAACGTTAGAAAAAATTCGATAGGTCCATAGGTTTTACTACTAGTAAATGTCTTGGCAAGTTTTAAAATAGCTAATCGGATCCAGTCTGGAATATATGTTATTTTAGGTTTCTTATTCAATGCAGAAAATGCAAGATGTGCAATTTCATTTAGAGTTAATACCTCCGGACCACCCACCTTTATTTCTAACACAGACTTGTCAATGGCTGACACACATACTTCTGCTAAATCCTCACCATGTATGGGATTCATTTTGCCTTGGCCGTCTCCAAACAAATATACTCTTCCTCTTTTAGCCATCTGGTAAAAATCTGTCATATCTGAGAAAAAACCGTTGGGTCGAATAATCGTATAATCTAAACCAGACTGACTTAACTCATCCACAAATTTTTCTTTAGCAGCGCAAATTTTCACATCCCTCTTTTTGTCTCCTTTTAAAACCGATACATAAATAAACTTCTTCACGCTACTTTGTTTAGCTTCCTCTAATACATTTACATTCGCCTGATAATCCACATCCATGTAAGTAAGCCCATCTTTTTGCCGAGTAATGCCGACCGTTGAAATCACTACATCAACATCTTTACAACAATTTTTTATGGTTGAAGGCTTTGTCACTTCTCCCTCTATCACTTCATAGGGACGGTTTTCAACTTGTGGGAGCTTCTGCGGATTTCGAACAACGACTTTAACTGAAAAATTCTGATTCACTAATTCCTTTAAAAGAAAACTCCCTAGATATCCTGTAGCACCCACCAACAGTACCGACGGCTTTTTATTCATTGCTATCCCCCTATTCACTTTGCGTTATCGTACAAAAAGGAAGCAGTCGCACAACGCTGCTTCCTTCATCCTACTGATGTTCTTTTTCAAATTTCTTCATAAATGCAATTAAATCTTCTACACCTTCAACTGGCATCGCATTATAGATACTTGCGCGCATACCACCAACAGAACGGTGACCTTTTAACGTTTCTAGTCCTTCTGCTTGTGCTACTTTAACAAATTCACCATCTAAGTCATGATCTGGAATAACAAAAGGAATATTCATAATAGAACGGCTGTCTTCTTTAACAGGTGAAGCGTAAAATGGTGATTGTGCAACATAATCATATAACATTGCCGCCTTATCCTCATTTCGAGCTTGCATTTCTTTTAATCCGCCCAATTCTTTGATCCACTCAAAAACAAGTTTTGCGATATATACCCCAAAAGTGGGTGGTGTGTTGTAAAGAGAACCACTCTCGCTATGTGTCTGGTAATCCAGCATGGTTGGGCACTGTTCAGACGCGTTTCCAATTAAATCATCCCGCACGATCACTACTGTTAAACCTGCAGGGCCGATATTTTTTTGTGCACCAGCATAGATCACGCCAAATTTAGAAACATCGATCTCTTCAGATAAAATATTGGAAGACATATCAGCAACCAATGGAACATTTCCTGTGTCAGGAATCTCATGGAATGCCGTACCTTCAATCGTATTATTGGTCGTTATATGCACATAATCCGCTTCTGGATCAATGATACTTGTATTAACTGTTGGAATATAAGTGAAGTTGGCATCTTCAGAAGAAGCAATCTCATTTACTTCGATAAATTTCTTCGCTTCTTTCATCGCTTTTTTAGACCAAGAACCAGTGTTTACGAAATCTGCCTTGCCATTTTTCTTTAAGTTCAATGGAATCGCTGCGAATTGCTGGGATGCACCACCTTGAACAAAAAGCACCTTGTAGTTGTCAGGGATATTCATTAAGTCACGTAAGAGACTTTCTGCTTCCGTAATAATATCCGTAAAAAGGCCTGAGCGGTGACTTAATTCCATCACAGACATGCCAGAGTCTTTATAATTTGGTAATTCTGCTTGCGCTTTTTCTAAAACTTCTAACGGTAACATAGAAGGCCCTGCTGAGAAATTGTGTACTCGTTTCATCATTAACCACACTCCTAATTAAAATTAAACAGAAAGAGGTAAGGAATGTTATCCTTACCTTTGCCCAGGCGAGCGGCTATCGATACTACGTGCTCCCTTGCGGTTAATCCGCACCCTCGCCAGTTACACGCAGCCTATTACTTTGTGAAAATTATAACAATATTCACACAATTTTTCAATTAAATTCTTTGTGAATGTTCTAATTAATACTTCTATATCTTTGTATCTTCATTTAGCAGTATTTTTAGTCTATACTTTTTCGCAAATAAATAAGTAAGAAATTCGTAACAGTTTACATTTGAAAAGTGTGATAAAATAACTAAGGTAGAATAAAAAGCTAGGAATGATAACATGCAGACGATAATCTTTGATGTTGATGACACATTATACGATCAGTTACAGCCTTTTCGAAAGGCGGTTGTTCAGCAGTTAGATACATCCTTCTCCGAATCGGAGATCGTGTCTTTATATAAAATAAGCAGAAAATACAGTGATGAAGTTTTTGAAAAGTATATGAGTGGTGAGATTACTGCTCTTTCATTACAAACTTACCGCATTACCAAAGCTTGCGAAGAATTTGGAATAGCCCTCAGCTATGATCAAGCAGTTCATTTCCAGGAAGTATATTTAGCGGAACTGCAAAAAATACAATTGTTTGATCCGATGAGACAACTGCTCGAACAATTGTCCGGGCAAGGTAAACAGTTAGCGGTTTTAACCAATGGTGAGCTCGACCATCAGATGAGGAAAGTCAAGCAGCTCCAGCTCACAAACTGGATTCCTGCTGATCACATTTTTGTCTCTGGAGACGTTGGGCACTCGAAGCCTAGCATCCAAGTCTTTGAACACGTTGAGAGAAAACTAAAGTTAGAGAAACAAGAAACACTCTATATTGGCGATTCATTTGAAAATGACATTTTCGGAGCAAAAAAAGCAGGATGGAATGCCGTTTGGATGAACCATCGAAAACGAAAAACTTCACAACATACAGTAAAACCTGATTATACCGTAGAATCACCTGAAGACATTTTAACGATTGCATCTAAGTGGAGGGATTAGCTTGCGATACAAAAGAGAAGAAGGCTTCCGTTATGCATTTGAAGTTCCTTTAGAGGCTACTTTTCAAATTATGAAAATAAATGATGAACATATAGAAAGCAAGACAGGGAAAGCATTTATTTATGATATAAGTCCTAGAGGATTAAAGCTTTCTACTGAACTTGATTTGTACTACAAGAAAAATCAGATTGAAGTAAGAACAACCTTTACATTACAGTCTGAACATACAGTTACCGGTGAAATCGTTTGGCAAGATGAGAATTACCGAGAAGGCTATTTCTATGGCATTGACTTGCATATTAGTGACGATTCATCGAGTTCCATTGTTCACGAGTTAAAACATTATGTGAAAGATAATCATTTCCACCAGGATTGACTTCTTTCGTTTTGGAGTGAGATTGTTGAATTCAAAAAAAGTACTAGGCATATTATTTGCTGTCATGTTCTTTGTGATGGTGGGGTTCGGAATTATTATCCCTGTTCTGCCTTTTTACGCAGAAGAACTTGGCGCATCACCATTTGAGTTAGGTTTATTAATGGCAACCTATTCGGTTATGCAATTTTTATTCGCCCCAATGTGGGGAAGAATTTCTGATAAAATTGGACGAAAACCTGTATTAATGATTGGTATTGCCGGTTTGGCACTATCATTTTTCTTGCTTGCCCTAGCAACACATTTATGGATGTTATTTGCCGCCCGTATTATTGGTGGGTTATTATCTGCTGCCAACATGCCTACCGTAACGGCATATGTGGCAGATATAACAAGTGAAGAAGATCGTGGTAAAGGAATGGGAATTATCGGTGCAGCTGTAGGTCTTGGTTTTATCTTCGGTCCTGCTATTGGTGGTGTCTTTTCCTCCGGTAATTTAGCGATTCCGTTCTATTTATCAGGTATTTCTTCTTTGATTACCTTTATACTAGTTGCGCTTGTCCTAAAAGAATCGTTAACTGAAAAAGGTCTAGCACATGGAAAAAAACGACCACCTTTATTAGAAGCATTTAAAACACCTACTGCGAATTTATATGTTTTGCAATGGTTTGTTTCGGTATCTTTAGCAGGGCTTGAAGCGACATTTGCCTACTTTGCGTATGATCGTGCCGGTCTTGGAACGGTTGAGCTTGGCTATATCTTTATGATCATGGGTTTAGCAGGAGCAATTGTTCAGGGTGGTTTAGTTGGCCAAATGACGAAAAAATTAGGAGAAGGAAATGTGATTCAAATCGGAATCATCGTCTCCGCTATCGGTTTTACACTTATTTTGTTTGTACAGAATTTCCTTACCGCAGCGATATTTCTGACTGTCTTTGGTTTAGGGAATGGTTTGATTCGTCCAAGCGTATCATCACTGCTAACGAAAAAAGCAACATCCGGCTATGGACAAGTTACTGGACTGTTATCGTCTTTCGATTCCTTAGGCCGAATTGTCGGACCACCACTTGGTGGAATGTTGTACGGGATGGCGATAATTATGCCCTACGTATCTGGTATCATTTTATCCGTTCTGGCTCTAGGTATTTATTATTTGTATAGGAGTCGTACAAATACCACAGTGGGACACGCATAATAATGAAAGCATGTTATCTGGGAGGGTAGCGTGCTTTTTTATATATTCGACTTTAACACGATTGAATTACTGTGTATACTTGGATTAACACTAAAGGAGGGATTCCAATGTCTATCCCTAAACCACTCGTTCAAACAAACCAAACATTTATATTAATCACTGTTTTATTCGGTTTGTTCATTCACCCGATGATTTTAATATTGCCTTTTGTCACCGGAGTCATTACCTTACTAACGAAAAATAACCCGGTAATCCGAATAGGGAAAAACTTTTTGACAAAACCAGCCAACGCCTATCCACCAGAAGATAAAGCACAACAAATCTTTAACCAATGGATTGCTACAGTTTGTATTGGGCTATCGCTATTATTCTTTACACTGCAAATCAATTGGCTCGCTTACACTTTCAGTACTATGGTTGTAATAGCTTCTGGTCTCGCCCTTGCTGGATACTGTATCGGCTGCACCATCCGTTATCGCTACACGATGTGGAGACATAAAAGAGGTTCTGAGGGAGGAGGATAACCCGTCCCTTTGTCATCAAAGCATGCTATCTGGAAAAAGATAGCATGCTTTTTGCTCACACTCTGTTATTCAACGATATCTCTTCTACTTTTAGTAAAGAAGAGAATATGCGCATAAATACTTCATAGCGATCTTCTTCATCACGTAATTGCTCTTGGAAATGCCGCAAATGCCTTGCAACATCTTCTCTTGTGCGGATATCAAATTGATAAAATTCTCCGATAGGGAAATATAAGGAATCACAAAAAGGAAGGAGAATACCGGCAGCGATCGATCCTTGCTTTGGATAGGAAAAGGTGGGCAGAGGGTGGAAAATTTCTAATGTTTTCTCCGTCTCAATATCGACTGCAACAAAAGCATTGGCACCAATTTGATTACCGATATAATAGTACGCTGGAGTGACATGTCGCCATTCCTGGAACCATGATTTCAAAACAGGCCAATTTTGGAAGTAGCGTTTATTTTCTTTTACAAAGTCTCGGAAACAATTAAAGGAAGGATTTAACTTTACTTCATAGATGAGGCGCCACCAAAAAAGATTTTCAACAATAGGGTCGTGCTTATTTGCGGGGATATTATAATCATTAGCAAATTCTTCGAAAACGGGACTGAGATCTGGCAAGTATTTTTGATAAGCATATTTCACAAACTTTAAATAAACATTCATAAGCAATTCTCCCCGAAGCTCCTCGGACAGCATCATTTCATGCCGGAATTTCACAGTCCTTTCTCGCGGTTTTGACAACCGGAAGTCATTTTTTTCATTTCTTTGAGTCATTACATCAATCCTCTCTTTTTAAATTTATTGCATAAAAACACACATAATATATTATTCGAGGTAATGTTGCAAATTCCTGCAAAAAAATAAAAGTCAGTTTAGTTTGAAGGAAGCACAGGGGAAGAGAACGCAAAATTGGTCATTCCCCTTGTATTTTTGTTCTACCCAACACTCTCAACCGATAGCTATTTTTGGCGGTCTGGCCAAGTTGATCGAGAAGGTTGTAGTTGGCATAGGCACCGACGATAGCTCCTAGCCCAGGTATCATTTGCAGTAATTTAACGAGATCAATATAGTCGCGGTATTCTTGCTGGAAGACACGCCAATCCATATCTGCAAGGCGGTCTTTCTCTTTCTCCCAATACTTAATCAAGTGATACACTTCTCTCCTTTTATAATCATTCGAAAACGCCAGCTGAAAGACATGTAAGATAAATAATCTTTCCTCATACCTCGATGTATCAAAACCATAAACCGTTGCCACTTCAAACAAAAATTTCATTTTTATCGATAATAACAATGGAAAATCAGCCAAACCTAAGAAGATACCACCAGCTCCAGTTCCAGCACCTTCAATCATAGCGGTCTTGCGGTAGTTCTCTAATTTCTGCTGAATTATTTTTTCCTTATCCTCTAATGAATTTCCGACATCCTGGCTCTTCCTTGTGGTAAAATCAGAACCAACTAATGTCGTTTGAACCATATGTTTAATTGCTTCTGTCATGATTTGATGTGCTTTTTCCGGTATATAACTGTTGATTTTATTTTGTGCTTTTTTTGATAACTGTTGAAAAGTACTCTTTTTCTTTAATATCTTTAATTCCCATTCAAGCATTTCTTGATATGCTTGTTGTTCATATTGATTCATGTCACATCTCTCCATTTTTATTCGTAGTCATCCATACGTATAGTCATATAAAAAGTTTCAAAAAACTCTTGACCCTCACGTTACGTTATAGCTTAAGCTTCATTTGAAAGGGTGATCAGCATGCAAGTAAAAGAAGTAGCAGCATTAACTGGTGTAAGTGTGCGCACCTTACATCATTATGATGAAATCGGACTTTTATCACCTGCCAAATCCGCGGAAAATGGCTATCGTATATATTCCGATGAAGACTTGACAACCCTTCAACAAATTTTATTTTTTCGAGCATTAGATTTTCCATTAAAGAAAATCAAAGAAATCATGTCTAGTTCTCATTATAACCGATTGGAAGCACTAGATATGCAGCGAAACATGTTACTGGATAAACAACAAAGAATTAACAGGATGCTCGAAACGATTGAAAAAACCATCCAAAACGAGAAAGGAGTGTACCACATGAGTCGAAAAGAAAAGTTCCAAGGCTTTGATTTCACTAACAACCCTTATGAAGAAGAAGCAAGACAACGTTGGGGGGATAAGAAGGTAGACGAAGCCAATCAAAAAGCACAGAGCATGACCAAGGAACTGCAAGATGAAATGAATCAGATATACAAAGAATTAGCAGCCATTCGGCACCTGGATCCCACTTCAAAGGAAGCACAACAAACCATTAAAAAGTGGTATGATTTTTTAAACGACCATTTCACTACCTATACACCGGAGGCCTTCCAAGGATTAGGAATGATGTATGTACAGGATGAACGCTTCACTGAAAATATTGATCAATTTGGTAAGGGCTTGGCCAAATTCATGAGTGAAGCCATGAATGAATTCGCAACAAATCAAAAATAAGCTAAAACATATTGATCATTGGTCATAGTACCTTTGATCATTTTTTTGGCAGAATCAAAGAAGGTTTGCATAGTATTTGCTCTTTTTTAATGGTTGATACCCTTTCTAAGCGTCCTTCCCATGTATGCATCAATCAAACAAGGAGAACATAACCTTAAATCTTATGTTATTGAGGTGTTTGTACATGTCTGACATTCTGATTATTATCGCCAGAGTGCTTACCATTCTCCCTTTACTACTCATCATTACTCTCTTCATGGGGAAAAGAGCAATTGGAGAACTTCCAGTATTTGATTTTCTTGTGATCATTACGTTATCCTCTGTCGTCGGTGCAGATATTGCGGATCCAAACATTGACCATATTCCTACAATCACCGCTGTTATTCTAATTGGTCTTTTGCAAAAAATCGTATCCTATTTAAAACTTGCAAACAGACGGGTTGGCAGATTGATAACATTTGAGCCAACCATTGTGGTATATGATGGAACGTTTCTTCAACGAAATTTAAAAGATACCGGATTCTCTATTGATAACATTTTACAAATGCTAAGAGATAAAGGAGTTTTTGATAGCAGGGAAGTCGAAATAGCTATTATTGAGGCAAATGGCTCATTAAGTGTATTAAAAAAACCGGAAAAAAATCCAGTAACAGCTGAAGATTTACAAATTGACCAGCCTACCTCTAAAATTTCCTATCCGGTTATTGTTGAAGGAATAGTTCACAGCAAAGTCTTGGCGGCCAGGAATCTTAATGAGGAGTGGCTGCAGGCAGAGCTTACAAAAATAGGCATAACGAATCCAAAAGATGTTTTTTTTGCTTCCATTAACCTGTTAAATGAAATTCATATTTCACTTTATGAAGATCAATTTATGGAGACTCCTCCTATTCAACATTAAAAACTTCAGAAGTAGGATTAAAGCACCTATACAGTAATGAAAATCAATACCTTGAAGCCATGTTAGTACCCCCTAAAAGCTCGTCTTTAGTCGTGAGAGGTTAGTTGTGGATACATTGGCAATCCCACGGCTAAAGTCACAAACTAACTTACCATTTAAGTTTCTTGAACAGCTAAATGACTATCCTCTTGTTTATACATTACTTGATTTTTACCACTTCGTTTTGCCTTATAAAGTAATTGATCTGCTCGTTGAAAAAAGAGCTCTTTTGAAATATCCTCAGTTAACGTTTTTAAACCAATACTTACCGTTATATTTTCATTCAATTCTTCGTGATTTTGATTCGCTATATACAATCGGAGACTTTCAATTGTTTCGCAGGCTTCTTCTAAACTTTTATTTGTAAGAAGAATCGCAAACTCCTCCCCGCCATAGCGTGCTACAATGTCATCTTCTGTCACCTGTTCCGATATCGCATCTGCGACTCGCTTCAGAACTATATCGCCATTACTATGACCATAAAAATCATTAATCATTTTGAAATTATCAATATCTAGTAGAGCAAGTTGTAGTGGCATCCCTTGTGAAATACTTTGATCATACAAAAAATCTAAATATTCATGGAATGTTTTATGGTTATAAAGACCAGTTAGAGCATCAATCTTTGATAATCGTTCCATCATGGCACTTTTCACAATTAATTCCTTTTCTTTTTCTGCTGCTCGTTGAAGGAATTGAAATACTTCATTTCCTCTTTCTATAACGATGAGATAAGCCATATAGCCCGCAAGTAGTACAAAGTGATAGGAAAAATACTCATAAAGAGTTCCTGCTTCTCTTATGGATGGTAATGCATATAGGGAGGTTAATGCGATTAGATTAATAACTAAACTAAAACGTAGTTTCTTTTTATCAAAATAAATTAAAACAACTGCCATCGCTAATAAAAGAAGAATTTTCAATCCAGACACTGTAGGGTGGCTGATAATAGTTACGAGTGCTAGAACCGTACCAGAAATCGTTAATAATCTTGAACTGTATATTTGTTTATGATTAATTAAGTAGTGTGTAATCAATAAAATACTAACTTGAATAGAGGAAGAGATTATTACTTTATGTATAATAAAACCACCAATATAATCAGGGGTATAATAGATGGTTACTAATAAGCCAATTATTTGTCCTAAAAAGGCCATTATTACCATTAACCAATAGATATAGAGTATTTTCTTTGTCCACATCTTATTATTTAAGCGTGTCGGTCTTGTGCTTGCCATTCTTTACCCACCTTTCTCATATCCAAGTTAATTCTATTATACACAGATCATTAGGACTATACACCCATTATTTTCAATTAGCTTATATTTTTTGGAAGAATAACTAACAAAAACCATATCCTTTCTTTCCAAAAGTAAAGCAGAGACTCAAGACCTATATGAAACACATTTTTTCCCATGTATTAATCTAGACGTTACAATTTCTTTTCAAATGGGAATCTTATGTTTAATTAGCGATTCTAAAGGTTATCGAAAAATATAAGCAATAAAAAATACTAAGGAGGTTACGTTTAATGAATCTAATGAGAGCAAAAGAAATTAAAGATGATCCGGTTATGAAAGATGTTGTCCATAACGGTAAATATGTCTATATCGAGGATGTGAATGACGAAACGCAGCAAGCTTTAGTTAGATATACCAAACGCTCAGAAGGACTTTTTGAAGTTGATGTTACCAATTTAGTAGAAGAATAAATGGAGGTAGAACATGCAACCATTTAATATGCAAAATGAATCCACACCAAGACAAAAACAAACGAAGCAGCCTGGTTTGGAATATAAAATGGAGCCTTTGCCACATCAGCCGTTAGGTTATACTGGATCTGGTAGGTTATCCGGTAAATCAGCCTTGATTACAGGCGGTGACAGTGGCATTGGCAGAGCCGTTTCAATCACCTATGCAAAAGAAGGCGCCAATGTAGCTATTTCCTATTTGGATGAACATAAAGATGCACAAGAGACAAAACACCTGGTAGAACAAGAAGGTGTACAGTGTATCCTTTTACCTGGTGACATAAAAGAGCCCGATTACTGTGAAAGATTAGTAGAAGAAACGGTTCAAGCCTTTGGTCAAATAAATATTTTAGTCAATAATGCAGCTATCCAATATGTGAAGGAAGATGTTGAAGACATCTCCAATGAACAATTTGATGAAGTGTTTAGAACAAACTTCTTTTCCCAATTCTATTTAATTAAAGCGTCAGTTCGTTATATGAACGCAGGGGATAGTATTATTAATACTTCATCCATTAATGCTTATAAGGGCAATGGTATATTAATGGATTACTCTGCTACAAAAGGAGCTATTACTGCCTTCACAAGAAGTATTGCTCAAAGCCTTGCCAAAAGAGGAATAAGAGCCAATTCTGTTGCACCAGGGCCGGTATGGACACCGCTTATTCCTGCTTCTTTCGATGAAGACCAAGTTGAAAACTTTGGTCAGGATGGATTAATGGGAAGACCCGGTCAACCTTCAGAACATGCATGGCCATATGTCATGCTTGCTTCAGATGATGCTTCTTATATGACGGGCCAAGCCATTCATATCAATGGGGGATCATGGACCTCCTCCTAAATGAAAGAGCTGAAACACTTAGAATAGTGTTTCAGCTTTTCTCATTCTCATAATATTACAATTTCATTACAAAGGACGAAATAACCATTTTTCATGATTAAAAATATATTTCGGTGGTATTTAATAATTAAGATATTCATAAGATGAATTTGTAAGATTATCTCATGAGGAGTTGATATTATGTAGCTAGTCCTCAACATCTTACACACAGGCATTAATGAATATGTTATTATTAATGCAAGTGGAGCTTAATAGGATAAGAACTTCACAGCCAGTTTTAACGCTAGCCTAAATAGTTATTGCTCCAAAAAAATTGAAGGAGGAATTCTGTATGAGGTGTAAAAGTTGTAGTGGTGAAGGATTAATACGTTGTCCAGATTGTTCTGGTGAGGGTATCGATTATGGTATTCACAAATGTGAAACTTGTGCTGGTGAAGGGGAAATGGCTTGTTCAACATGTGAAGGAAGTGGAAAAATAGGCTTCTTGGAAAAATTGAAATCTAAAGTATAGACATCATAACTATTCATAAAGAAAAACCCAAGGTGAAGAACATTTCACCTTGGGTTTTGTCATTCAATTGCATCTTTACACAACGTCTCGGTTCCAATGCCTGTGTGCTGCTAACGCATCTACAAATTCCTTGGAAAAGTCTTCGGAATCTCTACTTAGAACAACCCCTGGGCTAACTTTCATATCATCGACATGAAGAAGATCTTCTCCGATTTTGATAGCACCTATTGGCTTGAAATGAGAATACGCCTCATGGACAAATAAGGTGGCTTTCTTATAAAAGTCCTTATTTTCTTCGTTACCACCAGCAATGAGAACAGCATCAAACAACACTGAATCTGCTGTTAAAAAGGTATGGTCAACTTGATATGTTGCTCCATTTTCACCTTTCACTGAACCTAATCGATCACTTATAAATTCTATTATTATTTGCTGTTTCTTCAACTTCTCCAGTATCGCTTGTAACTCTGTTCCATCAAAACCATCACCAATAATCACACCTACTTTTCTTGTTACCACTGATTTCACTGTACTTTCCTGGCTAAGTGCCGGTGAGGATTTCCTCATTTTAATTTCTTTTGGCTCAGGAGGTTCAACACCTATCGCTTCTGCGATATTTCGCGCCAGTTCTGTACTTACATTCGAAAACATCTCGACTACCTGTTTTTGAACAGATTCACTTTCTACTTTTCCTAATTCAAAACTAAACGCATTCATAATATGTTGTTTCTCGGCGTCACTCATACTATTCCAAAATAACGTTGCTTGCGAAAAATGATCCTTAAAGCTTTCGCTGCGGGCACGTACTTTATGGCCATCTATTTTTTCCTCGTAATGTTTATAGCCACCTTCTGCCTCTGTTGATGTTTCTGGAGTATTCTGAGCTAATGAATTCTTATGGTAACTTACAGGCCCTCGATTAATCGTTTGTCTACCGTAACCATCTCGTTGATTGTTATGAAATGGACAGACCGATCGGTTAATGGGTAGCTCGTGAAAATTGGGTCCTCCCAATCGAATTAATTGTGTATCTGTATAAGAAAAAAGACGTCCCTGTAACAATGGATCATTGGTAAAATCAATTCCTGGAACAACATGACCAGGGTGAAATGCTACTTGTTCCGTTTCTGCAAATACGTTATCAACATTTCGATTCAATGTCATTTTGCCGATAATCTTCACGGGTACGTCTTCTTCTGGCCACAACTTGGTTGGATCTAATATATCAAAGTCAAAGTTAAATTCATCTTTCTCAGGAATCATTTGGACCCCTAACTCATATTCAGGATAGTCACCATTTTCAATAGATTCCCAAAGGTCTCGTCGATGAAAGTCCGGATCTTTACCATTTATTTTTTGTGCTTCATCCCACACTACTGAATGCGTTCCTAATAATGGTTTCCAATGAAATTTAACAAAATGGGATTTGCCTTCTGCATTGACAAAGCGGAATGTATGCACACCAAACCCCTCCATCATCCGAAAGCTTCTCGGAATCGCTCGGTCTGACATTGTCCACATTACCATATGCGCAGATTCCTGATTGTTCGCTACAAAATCCCAAAACGTATCATGGGCAGAAGCTGCTTGTGGCATTTCATTATGTGGTTCAGGCTTTACTGCATGTATTAAATCAGGGAATTTCATCGCATCCTGAATGAAAAAGACAGGTATATTATTGCCTACCAGATCATAGTTTCCTTCTTCTGTATAAAATTTCGTAGCAAATCCACGTGCATCACGAGCTAATTCTCCTGATCCTTTACTGCCCGCTACGGTTGAAAACCTTACAAATACCGGCGTCTTTTTTGATGGGTCCTGTAAAAAGTCAGCTTTCGTAAATTCTTTCATCGAGTCATACACTTGAAATTCTCCATGAGCAGCAAAACCCCGTGCATGTACGATTCTTTCAGGAATTCTTTCATGGTCAAAGTGCGTCATTTTTTCCCTAAAATGAAAGTCTTCCATTAAGGTTGGGCCACGTTCACCTGCTTTTAGGGAGAACTCATCTTCATGAACCTTTACACCTTGATTTGTCGTCATCTTCTTCCCACGGTCGTCTCTTGTATATTGCTCTAACTGTTCCTTCTTGTTGTTATGACTCTTCACGTTAATTCCTCCTTGTGGAATTGATGAGAATTCATTACAGAATCCCTCTTCCCGTGAGAAAAAAAATAAAACGTGCTATTTACAATAAACCTTTTGAAACCACAGATGACGAAACACTCATTCAAGGGATGAAAGAAATAGCTCGCTTAGGAAAAACAAAAAACACTTACACTCTACACTGAAAGTAAAACAATCACAAATTTTTTGACTACTAAAAAATTAGCACATACAGACTGTTCTTTGCATTTTGTTCACACCATGTTAGAACTTGTCAAAAAACATAATATTTCCCTGGAAATAATCGCGAACTGGACCTCTTTAAATCCAGCAAAACATTTCTCCTTATATAGCAAAGGGAAGAAAATCGCTATCGGTTATGAGGGCTTCATCCTTTTAATTTGGTTAGCGCAACTAATCAGAGTTCAAGCATTCTTTACCTTCACTTCTTTGATTCTTCTAGATATTAAAACGGAGGTATCTTATCTACTGGTTGAGACCTGTCTCTTTTTCATACAGTTTGATATAGCCACCGCTTACTCCATATACTACGCCACTATTGTTCCAACCATATTTTTCATAATAGCCTTCAAGATCTGTTGATAGATAAAGATTTTCATATCCTTTTTTAGCAGTTTCTTTCAGACCATGTTGTAATAGCATAGCTCCAATACCTTTGCCTCTATGTTTTTCATTAACATATAAGCAAGCTAGCCAAGGGCACAAATCCTGACGACTATTCATATCATTTCTGATTAAAGCATAGGTTCCTATGATATCCCCTCCTTCCACAGCTACATAGAATCTTGGAATATCTGATTTAGTAGTACAAGAATGAATCATCGCATCTTCATAGAACTTGTAGTTATGCTCATTTCCCCATTGTTCCCAAAATACTTGAAGTGCTTTTTCAAACAGTTTATCTTTTTCTTGCAATTCAATAATCTCCATGTTATCTTCCCGCAATCTAAATAATTATCATAAAAGCCTAAATAAGATCTTCCTTTTTATATATACTTTTTAATATGGTATAGATTCATTCACATTTATATTACCAAGATCAGATTCCTTTTTTTTAGTTCATAGGTGGTAAGATATTGACATTAAATTAGAATGTGGTAATCTATACCTAAAGTTTAAAGACACAGTAACTGACGGCATTTGTGGAATAAACCACAAGGGAGCTGTGTTTTATATGGTCGGGTCGTCTGGGCAGAGATAAGGACAATAGGTCCTTATCTCTTTTTTATTTCATTTTAGGAGGGGTTTGATGAATAAACTCATTTTGGATGGTAAAGCTGTAGCCCAAGAAATCAAGAGTAATTTAAAAAAACGTGTTGAATCTTTAACTGAAAAGGGGATTGTTCCATGCCTAGCCACTATCCTGGTTGGAGATAACCCATCTTCAGAAACGTATGTAAGAATGAAAGGAAATGCTTGTGAGAAAATTGGTATAAAATCTATTCGTATTCAATTACCAAAAGATATTCAAACAGAAGAATTAATTGACGCTATTCAAGAACTTAATAATGATGACGCTGTTCACGGCATTCTCCTACAGCATCCTGTACCGTCCCACATTGATGAACGTAAAGCTTTCGAAGCCATTAACCTAAAAAAAGATGTAGATGGCGTAACAAGTGCAGGATACGGACAAACAGCATTAGGATTTGGTGAATATCCTTCATGTACCCCAGCAGCTATATTAAACATTTTAAAGTATTATCAGATAACTATTGAAGGAAAACAAGCTGTTGTTGTGGGTCGAAGTCCCATCTTAGGAAAACCAGTTTCTGCGTTACTTTTAAACGAAAACGCTACTGTAACAACATGTCACTCAAAAACTGCAAATCTACCTGATATTTTAAAGCAAGCAGATATTGTCGTTGCTGCGATAGGTAAACCTAAATTCATCCAAGGTGACTGGTTAAAGGATGGTTGCATTGTTTTAGATGCGGGTTATAACAAAGGTAATATCGGTGATGTAGATTATGAATCTTGTTACAACGTGGCAAGTGCCATTACTCCGGTTCCCGGTGGTGTAGGTCCTGTGACGATTGCAACCTTATTAAAGCATACTGTAGATTCAGCAGAAAAAACTTTAACATAGGGGCAGAGACAGAAGTACTTGTTTCATAGCAAAACACGAGCATCAAGATTGATGCTCGTGTTTCTGTTCCTTGGATAAGCGTTTCTGTTCCTTGGAAAACTATCCTTCTTCCTTGGATAAAGGCATATATCCAAGGAAGAGCGCTAGATATCCAAGGAGGAGAACCAGATATCCAAGAAAGAGCTCAGAACATGTTATAGTTTTCCCATTTCAGGACTTCCCACTTTTAATTCTTAACATAGAGTTAGCATTCGTTTGAAATTCATATGGTACTTTTACTTCTTCGACAATGCAGCCCTTCTCGATAAGATATTGTATTGTTTTATCTAAGTGATTATATCGTTTTCCTGTTAAATCAACTATAGGGAAGATACGAATTTCCTCTTTCGTCACCCTTAATAGCTCTTTGAGTGTTTCTATATGAAACTGATAATCCAATCTATCTGCATACATGAACAGAAAATGCGCAGAAAGAAGAATGTCAAATTCAGCATCCTCAAACGGTAAGGAAGGCAGATTTGCAGCAATGTATTTTTCATTTGCTATCTTCATATCCTTTGTACAATCATGTAAGGCACTTAAACGATCTTTTCTAAGACTCGCTATATCGCTGAAATAATCCCACTTATAATTGCCTTTGGCTTTTTCCATATGCTCCATTGCATGTTCAATATCTTGAAGCCCTTTGTTTTTTAAACTTTCAACCGAATGATAATATGCTATATCACAGGCTGTTATCTCCAATCCTGATTTGTTACCAACAGCAGTAAACGAACAAGCTCCTGCTGGACAATCTAGTATTCTCTTTCCTTTTAGTTCATCTATTGAAAGCGAAAACATATTTAAATATTCTTGAAACGTTCTTCCAATAAAAATAATTCTGTTTAAATCTAATTTTTTATTCGAATCAGTTCTGCTCATGTAAACTTCTCCTAAAAATTTATTTAATGGCTAAATAACAATATCATATTCCATTCTTTTAGCTGTATTTTTGGCTACCTCGGAACCTAATAACCGTTTTAAAATATGAAATGACATATTGATTCCCGCTGATATTCCACCAGATGTAACGATATTTCCTTCATCTACAAACTTTACTCCCTCTATAACATCTGTGTCAGGAAACTCTGATCGGAAACGTTCAAGACTAGCCCAATGGGTTGTTGCCCTCTTACCTTTTAATAATCCAGCTTTAGCTAGTAGTAATGAACCAGTACATACCGAAGTCATTAGTTGAATTTTTTTCATCTCATCTGCAATCCAGTTTATTACAGAAGGATTATTAATTTCTCGTTCCCTCGCACCAAATCCACCAGGGATAATCAAAATGTCAAATGTAGGCATGTTTGAAAAACTGTAATCAGGCTGTACCTTTAAGCCATTACGAGCGTAGACTAAATCACCTTTTTCGGACACTGTTTCAACTTTAAATGGTTTATTTTCATTTTCTAATGTTGTAACAGAAAAAACTTCAAATGGACCTGCGAAATCTAACACTTCCACATCATTAAATATAAAAATTCCTACTCTCCAAGAACGCATAAATATCCCACCCGCCTTATAACTTTTCTATATCATCTAAAAGATCGAATGATTTAAAAGTTTTATACCTATCTATTAATAGGATGCCTTTCCAATACCTTCTGGCCACAGCAAATTCCTCAGGATAGCTTCCCCATTCCCAAGAAATATCCCAAGTACCTTCCGCAGATAGTTGATCGATATAAAAGTTTAAATTCTGCTTAATTAAATTGCTCATTTTTTCATAAAGAGGATGATCAGGGACATTAACAAAGTCAAGTGGGAGAGGTTTGTACCCGGTTGACCATGCCGAAACATCCCTATCTACACAATTTTCTATTAGTGTATTTATTTTTACTGAGACGCCTCTTATTAGATTGTCATCAGCATATCTAGTGATGATTTTTAATAATTGCTGGTAATTATTGATCTCATGACTGTCCATTTGATCACTACTCATCAAGTGATCAATTGCCTTATCTATCAATTTCCAGCCTAACTGTGCTGTTTCACTATTATCTGGGGACCAATGGACTAAGAATCCAGCTAATTCTGCACTAGGATTGAACATCCAGTTATCTTGAACTCCCTCTCTCCAATGCCACCATGGTGCGTGGGGGTGTTGGTTGTTTTCAGGCAGCACAGACGGCCACATTCCTGTACTTTCATTGCAGGTTTTTGATAAATACGAAAGCATAGACTTTACAATCTGTTCGTCAGATCCTGCTCCTATTTCCATTAAAATTTGTCCTGCTGCCCATGTAGCCATTGGGGATGAATCTGGTGTCCAGAAGTCTGGTTCAATACCATGACCAAACCCTCCGTCTTCATTTTGAAAAGCAGATAAATAATGAATCACTTCATCTCGGGGTGCACCTTCAAAAAGATAGCTCCACCGGGCAGCCTCTAACGGTCTGGCATTTCGTTTGATCCAGGAACTTGACTTACCTATTGATTGTTTGGTTAATTTCATTTGAAAACCCCTCCTCGAATTTGTTTTGGTCTTTTTGTACGAATCTTTTTAATAGAAACTGAAGTACTAGAAAGATAATGAGGATATTCAAAAGCAAACCGCCGATATTAAAATGCATGCCGCTATTTCCATTAAATACGTTAGAAAATAACCAGCTACTGTATGGTTCATGCTGATAAATAGTTATATACTCTAATGGAAAACCGAAATAGTAACTGCCCCACCAATCATTATCACTTGCAACATTACTAGGAATAATTAACGTTAGCATGATACAAACAAGCAAACTCCACTTTAGACATTTCTTATTAAATTTTTGCACAAACTCCCTCCATACACGGAATTTTACTAATAGGTAAAAATATTATTTTTTTGATCTAGTATTTTAATTTTCATTACTCATTATTTCCATTCATTTTGTTATTGCCATTTTTCTTTATAACTATTAAATATATGATGGTAAATCCTTTACAGTTTTCAATTGATATATGTTATCTTCTTGGAACTCAACATCTATACCTATTCCAAAACCTTTGATTTCCATATTAATAGCTAATCTTAAATCCTCTACTGAATCACCAATCATAAAGGATTCTTCCAGATTAATTTCTGGATATTTTTGCATTGCTTGTTCAATCATTCCGGTGTTTGGTTTTATACAATTACATCCTTCACTTTTACCGTGTGGACAAAAATAAATATCATGTATTTCAATATTCTGACGTTTTAACTCACATATCATTTGGTTTGTAATATGGTGGTATTGGTCCATCGTAATATATCCTTCGTTAATAATATATTGGTTTGTAATGATAATTATTTTATAACCCTTCCTTGTGACTTCTTTGAGTGTATTTACTGCTCCCTCTAAAAATACTGGATACTCTAAGCTACTCCATTCATGGTCTGGATAATCTTCAATGATTGTGCCATCCCTGTCAAAGAATGCAACTTTCACCCCTTTTCCCCCAATCTAAACTGCCCTATATAAAAACTAAAGAAATTGCCAATTACCCGTAATGGAATAAAATAAAAACTTTAATAATCTAGTTGTTAAAGTACCAATTATGATAATCTCCAAGCTGGAATTAAAGAATGGAATCGAAAAAAGTAACTCATGATGACGTGGATAACTGTGTACAGTGCTAAAACTGTTATGTATGTAAGAAGCCAAATATGGAGTGGTTTGTTTAGAAATAGATACAGTAGCAACATACCAATCGGGATTGGTACTAACACAATTAACCATATTGGTGCGCCTAAGCTTTCTGTAAGTGCACCTAACGAAACTACTGAAAAGCCAATAACAACAGATTGCCAGATAGCTATATCATTCATGATTAATTGACTACCTAAAAAATAAGATAAAGTAGTAAGAACAACTGATAAAACAAAGCTAAAAAAATAACCCATATTACTTCTCCTTTTTGAACTAAATTCATATTGGTATTAACTTCGTCAGCTTATATTTATTTTACCATAAAAATCCATACCTTTTCGGAAAATTTATACCCAGTTTCTCACTAAAATTAAAGGGAACTGTGTCTTCGTTATGCCACAATCGCAATCTATTGCATAACAACTTTACTGTCACTCAACACCATGATAAACTAATGCAGCAAATAGTGGAATTCCCAATTAATTAAAAGCACCGGTACCAGTAAGTAAATCACAGCTGACACGGTGCTTATTTTTTTGACTATTATTATTCAACTTTCAGAGACACAAGAAATCCTTAACCATTTATCACCATATATTTATCTTCCGGCACTAAATAGGCTGCGCTTTCCATCTGTTAACATCACCAACTCATGCATCGCCATCGTACACGCGGTATAAAAAAGTGTTCGTTCTGCTTCACCGGATACATTGTTTCTGAGGCATTTGGAATAACAACTGCATCAAATTCAATCCCTTTGGCCGGTCCCGCTTTGAGCGGCTGACAAGCCAGAAGGCGCCCGATGCCGGGGCGGCAAGGACGAGCTGCGTATCCGCGGGGTTCACATAGACAAGCTGTTGCGCAAGGTGACGATAAATGAGAAAGAAGTGAGCCTGACCTCCAAGGAGTACGACCTGCTGTTGTTTCTTGCGCTGCATCCGAACTGGGTGTTCAGCAAGGATGAGCTGTTCGAGCGAATCTGAGGGCTTGATTCGATTGGCGACCTGGCTACGGTCACCGTGTACATCAGCAAGCTCAGGGGAAAAATCGAGTCCGACCCCTCCAAGCCGCCACAGTATATCGAAACCGTGTGGGGCGATGGCAGAAGACAAAGAAAGATCCCCCAAAAGGAAGCGAATGCTCAATTCGGGGGAGCCCATTTAAAATCAGATAAAGAATGATTATAACCCAGCCTTACCCTTCAGCGGGAGCATTGTCGCTAACGGCAACCACTTCCCAGACGACCGGATCGGCTTCATTGCCGGCAAGGTCTGCTGCGTTGATTTCAATCCGATTTCGGCCGCGCCGAAGCGATACCACAGCGGAGAAAGTCTGATCCTCTTCCACTGTCCATTCCTGCCCTTCAATCCAAACGGTTCCTGCCTCATTGAGGGAGCCGGTGATCGTATATTCTCCTGCCGTCGCCATGTCGTCGAACTCGTTGCCGGGGTGATCCGATTCATTGGTAATCGTGATCGTCGGGGCTCTTTCGTCCACGATCACTTCAACCGGCTCGGAATAGCTTCCTTCCCCGCTGCCGGAGTTGTAGGCTGCCACGGCATAGATGTACGTTCCATCCCCTTCCACTTCATCTGTGAATTCAAGCGAGGATAGCTCCGCAGCAATTAAATGGTAGCGGTCCCCATTCCATCGGCGATAAACATTATAGTGGTCCGCATTTTCAACTGCATCCCAGCGAATGGGCACCGTCGATTCGTTCTCCTTCACCGCTTGAACGGCTTGCGGCGCCTCCAGGGAAGCGGAGCTGATTTGAATATCATCCAGATATTGTTCTGAAGTGCCCCAAGTATGGGACTCAAACTGATTCAATTGCGATGCTGAACCCTGAAAGGGAAGAGTGCCCGAATGCTCGCCGTTAATATAAAGGGAGAATTCTTGCGCCGGCACATCAATCTCGATGCGGACGTGGTACCACTCATTGAGCGAGAACCGGTTGTTCTCCGGAATAAGCGCGGCATCCCCCTGATAACGGAAATACCAGCAATATTCATATTCACATCCTCTTCCGTTACCGGTGAATATCTCCACATTATTTCTGCCGCCGTCCATGACGCGGATGGCTCTGCCGAAGGTGCTCATCTCTTCCTGCATATATTCGGTTTCCACTACCATCTTGCCGGTTTGCGGTTCGAAATTGCGGGTGAGATAAGTATGCGAGCTGCTGTCATCGTAAAGCATGACGGCCTGATCCGACGAATTGCCGGAGGAGCTCATCGGTACGTCGACTACAGCAGCATAATTGTTGTCCGTGTCGGGACGGCCTTCGAAACCATCCGGCGGGCGTGTTCCGACGGCCTGGTCCTCGAAGTCGGCATCCAATAGTCTTGTATAGAGGGGCTCGTCACTTAACAACGCGCCGTTTCTTTCCTCTGAAGTCAAAGAACTGTCCCCGTATTCATTCGCCGCTCGGATGACGTAGAAATAATTCACGTCCTCTTCCAGGTTTGTATCGGTATAGTAAACGGCATCCGCAACGGTTGCGATCGTTTCGTAAGGACCGTCCTTGACGGTGCTTCGCTCCACGAGATATTCCGTGGCCCTTTCTGCTTCCGACCATTCCAGATACAATGCTTCCTCGCCCCGGGCAATGCTGAACTCTTTCGGATAGAGCGGAACCGGCGGAAGCTGCTCAACGGTGACGTTGTCGAAGGCTACCCGGTTCAAATTCGAAATCAGATTGCCCTCGTTCGCTGCATCGACAGCGAGACCGACATACACTTCGTCCACATCCGGGAATTTCATCGAGGAGACGAGCTGCCATTGCGTCCCGTCTTCAGAAATATAACCCGTAACCACGTCGCCGATTTTCGTCAAACGCACCCAGTAAGGAGTGGTCGGACCCACAATCGGATCGGTTTCATCGACGGCGCGGCCTTCTTCCTGCCGATGGTAAAATACCCCAACACGATCCTCGCCGCGCACCGAGATCCCGCTCATGGCCAGTGGTGAACCGACATCCAGCGACTCGCGAATCATTACGCCCTCGCGATTGTGAGGGGCAACTTTCGTATCGCTCAGGATTTGCGCTGTGATTTCAATATCTCCGCTTACCTTCTGATACATAAAGTGGTGGGAATCCTGATCAGCCGTCACGTTCCCGTCGCCTTTGACCACATAGGTACCGTCTACAATTGCGGAATGACCGGGGATTCCCGTTTCCCCGATGTCTGCGGATGACCATGGAGCAATATCATTCGTGATATTGGCATGAATCGGAATGACCTGGGAATCTGTTTGTCTGCCCTCGCTGCTGTAAGCTTTAACGAATACAAAGTGCGTACCTTCGGGCACATCGCTCCAATTCCACTCATAGGGGGCGGAAGTAACTTCGCCCAGCACTTCCGTTCCGTTATAAAAAACAACCTTATCAATCTCGGCGTTCTCCACGCTGGATTCCGCGTTGATGGTTACCGTTTCACCGGCTTCATAGATATCATTTATGGAAGGAGAGGTGATGGCAATCTCCGGGTTGTGATGCCCGTCGGAAACGATGGAATTCAAATATACTTCCAGGTTGGTGTAGCCTTCCTCGGTGACTTGGTTCGCCCAAGTATCGTCCATCGGATCGACTCCCTGCTGCTCCGCCCAATCATCCGGTATCCCGTCCCGATTCGAGTCTGCAGGCGCTTCTGCACTGCGGAAATCCGCCCAGCCGCCTACTTCATCGATCGAGTTGATCTGTCTGCCTGTGCCGTTGTGAATAGAGTCCACGATGCGTGCATCAATCGAATCACGTCTCGGCAACGTGGCTCCGGCATTTTGCAATACATAATCAAACGCTTCCAGTGCGGTGCGGGTCGTAGCTTCCGGTACATCCACCGGCTCGTCCAAAACATTGGCCGTCGGATGTTCCACGATGCCTAGCATGTTATCCTCTGTCACTTCAGGGAAATCGTATACGAAGTTTCCGTCAATGTACCAGTTGCTGTTGCCTTCCGGAAGCTCAATCATTTGCGCGCGCTTATCCATTCTCGTATCCGGACCGTATTTGTAATAGTTATTCACAACGTTCACATCGGCTTCGTTTCCGCCATAACCTGCATAGTAGTTCCAGTTGTAAATAATATTGTTGCGGAAATCATATCCCTTATCATTGTCCAATGTACCTTTGAAACGAGGATTACGGCTGGAATTATGTGCAATAATATTATTCAGATAAGACGAATGGCTTCCCCATATCCCGCCGAAGCCGTGGCGCCCTTTGTCATGATCCGTCATATGCAGCGCTTCAGAGATCATGGAATTCTGGATCGTGACATTCCGCATATCGTAAGCCGAGGCGATCTCGTCCACACCCCAAGACATGGAGCTGTGGTCTACGATCAAATCACTGCGATTGCGTGCGGAAAATGCGTCTGCTGTCGACTCCGTACGGTCACCCATACGAAAACGCATGTAACGGATGATGATGTTGTTCCCTTCGATATAGGTGGAGTGATTGGTTACGGTGATGCCGTCGCCCGGTGCGGTCTGTCCTGCAATCGTAATGTTGTCTCCTTGAATGTAAAGGGGAGAATCCAACAAAATATTGCCCGACACCTCAAATACGACGGTTCGATTGCTCTCGCTCACGGCATCCCGCAGGGAGCCGGGACCAGAATCATTTACATTCGTTACGATATAAACCTCGCCGCCGCGTCCGCCGGTGGTATATTTACCGAACCCTTCCGCACCAGGAAAGGCCGGTACCTGTTGTTCGGATGCTGTACTCTCTTCGGCCGCGGCATTGACAATCGGACTAAACATAGGCAGAATGGAAAAATAGATAACAAAACATAGCATGAAATGGAAAAATCGCCTCATATTATACCTCCATTATTTAAATTGTCACTATTGGCAGAAGGAAGCTTCTATCGATATATAGTTTTGGAGCTTTTGTTAATGAAAACAGTTCCTCCTCTCTGTTTATTAGATTGGTTAGATTTAGATGTTTCCATGCCATATTAAATGGTAATGTAAACGGTAACAACTAACCATTCTTACAAATTATATACAAAAACAATTTAGACCGGTTGGAGATATTATTCATGGTGAAAAATGGAATGATTACAAGTATGAGCAGAAAGGGAAACTGTTACGACAATGCATGTATAGAGTCCTGTCACGGTATCATTAAAAGAGAACTGATTTTTTTATAAAAACTAGAAATCAAGCAAAAAGAGGTTCTGATCCTGGTCTTGGTCTTACATATGGTAATGTTATCGTACCAGGTTGCTAATGTTTACCCGGAAATTAATATTACAAGTTATTTATTGTTAGGATTATCTTAAGTGAAATCATGATAGCTGTCATTGGTCATAACAAATAAATCAGGCTTTTTATTTAGATGTTTGTTACAATTCAAACTTGCTCTATTATTTAAACACCTTTTCTTACAACTAAAAATACCCTTTAGCCAAATTGACTAAAGGGTAACTTTTTTTAATATGATTTTCTTTTTCGCAGTAAGAGAATTGTACTGAATCCTACCAAAATAAATACGAGGCCTATTACCATCCAATTAGACATATTTGTCGCTGCATCTGGTAATTTTTCACCAGCAGATTCACTAACAGGAGGATTATCGTCATTCTGATCATTTTCACCGTTATTATCACCAGATAGTTCTGATTCGTCCTTATCTAAACCTGATTCTTCTTGTCCATCTGGCTGCTGCTCTGGAGTAGGTGTAGAATCATCCGGTTTTGGTTCCGGGTTTGATTCTGCATCAGGTTCCGGGTCCGGTTGTGGTTCTTGATAATCCCCAACTCGTTTGAGATAGAAATCATCCAACGTCCCCCATGCTTCAGCACTAGCTTTTATACTAGCTCCGATTGTAATGGAACCGTCAATGACAAGAATTTCGTCGATTTCTGACCGAACCCAATTTACCCAGCCATCTACATGTGTTTCTGTCTGATATTGTTCATCTGAAGTGTTCGCAAAAAGCTCCATATCAGACTCAGCAGCTTCTCCACCTTGAATAAACATGGATAAATTATAATAACCTGGTTCTAAATCCGTAATGGTTTGTTTTACTTCAAAATCTACGGGAGCATCTGACCAGAAATCCAGCGAATAATCACCCGTTCTCGAGTTCGAACGGTTTTCTTTTACAGATGCGTGGGGACCTACTCCTTCAGGGAAGCTTATTTCCCACATACTAGTGTCACTTTCCTCAAAACTCGGATTGGATACAAAATTTTCAGGCTCAATAGTAAGACTTGCTTGTACTGTATATTCGCCATCTATTTTTCCATCGATTTTATAGGAGCCTTCACCGCTTGCAATTGCTTGATCTATTTGTTCCTGATTCCAAGTGACAGCTACCGGCTCTTGGCTTCCATCATTATAAACAGCCGTTACCGTATCAGGTAGCTGTATTTCTTCTCCGAGGGTTACCGTTACTGATACGTCTTTTACCTGATCAATTTGTAATGGCGCTACAGCACCGGTATCTACGTAGTTGAACACATTTAACGATGATAATGGATGGCCATGAAAGTCAAATAACGCCTGATTATCTACTGCACTCCCTCCATACCATTCACCTGCGTCTTCCGGGTCATATTCTGACGCATAACTGGTTGCCCAGCCAGAACCATGCTCTTCCCATAATTCCATATTGTGTTCCAAATCAATATTATCCGGATCACCTACCGGAATCCATGCCGGCTCCCAATAAAACACACCGATTCCTGCATCACCAACATTTGCTACCGCTTCAAACACATCTCGTACGGCCGTAGCTTGTCCTTGTACAGAGACCGGATAATTAATCGTTTGCCCAGAATCTTGTGGTGCGGTATTTCCATGACCGTCCCCGTCTTCACTTGTAAACGTATAAGAAGTTTCTGCGACCATGACCTGCTTATCATAATTCTCAGCTATGTTTGTCAGTTCAGCTGTTAGATTTTCCAATGTGCCGTGCCAGAAAGGGTAATACGAGCTGGCAAAAACGTCATACTCTACTTTATTATCTGCTAGTGTGGATGCAATATTATCGTACCTTCCAGCTGATTCTGGATTCGTGAAATGTAAAGCCACTAGAATCTCAGAATCAATGTCTCTTACCGCCTTACTTCCTTCATTAAATAATTGAGAAATATTTGTCCAATTCGTTTCTCCAGCCATGGCATTATTCGTTTCATTACCTATCTGTACCATACCTACATCGACACCAGCGTCGATCATTTCTTGCAAACTATCTTTTGTATAATTATATAATGCTGTTTTTTTGTCTTCCAAGCTTAATCCTTCCCAAGCTTTTGGTGTTTGCTGTTTACCAGGATCCGCCCAGAAATCAGAGTAGTGAAAATCAACTAATAATTTCATACCATTTTCTGTCGCTCTTTTTCCTATTTCAATAGCCTTGGCTACATCATTATTTCCGCCACCATAGCCGTTACCCTCTGCATCATACGGGTCATTCCAAACTCGGACACGCACATAATTTACACCTGCATCGGCAAGGGTTGTAAAAATATCCTGTTCTTGTCCATCCTCGTTATAAAATGCAACCCCACTATCTTCTAAAGCGAGAATACCAGATACATCAACACCTTTGATAAAATCTCCATCGAGACCATCGACTCTCTCTACAAAAATATCTGCTTCCACTGGTTCTGGAACTTCTTTACCCCCATCATCCAGGGATACTAAACGGAAGCTATCTAAATAACCATATGCTGTTGGTTCCCCAGAAACAGTAGCTCCTAATTTAAAATTTGAGGCGTCTTCTGTTACTTCAAACTGTAAAGTGATCGTTTCCCAATTGTTGTAGCCCTTTGTTTCGACTGGATCCGATGTTGTATCTCCCGCAAAAACTTCAACATGTCCCGCTTCTTGGTTTTCTCCCCCCATAGAATGAACCGACACTTCATAATTTCCTGCTGGGAGCGATTCTATTGTCTGACTTACTGAAAATAATTGACCACTTTCAGATACCTCGTTAATCCAATATTTTAATGCATAATCTCCTTCATCAGACTCTATCCATTCGTCTGATTCATAAGCAAAATAAGGTAAATCAATCATTTCTTCATCGGATGATTCAAATTCCCATACCGAATCTTCTGACCAGATATCACTTTCAAATCCGCCATTTGTTAATAAATTTTCCTGTGATGCTGCTTCCATATCTACATCTCCAACAAACGGAAACGTACTAATGACCAGCAACAAAGCTAAACATAACATTCCTGCTCTTTTAAGCAAAATAACTTCCTCCTTCTTTTCTTTATAAATTATTTTTATTAACTCCACACTTTAAATTGTAAAGCGGTTTCATGATGATTTATATATAAAATTCTTCTGTTAAACTTTCAGAATATGAAATCCTTTTAAAGATTATTAGATAGTGTCAACAGAAAGTGATATAGTGAAGGATGGAGAAGAAATGATGTAAGGGAGATACAGAAATGAATAAAAAAGACATCGCAAATATTCGTAAACAGTTCAAAATAGAGAATGACCTAATGAAAATTCATGAAATTTTTAATGTCTATATCATGAAAGAATCCAGTGATATCTACCATCAACAAAGTCAGGTTTTTGACATGCTCGACGAAGACGAAAAAGAGTTATTTATGACAAACTTCAAAAAAGTATTAACCGGCCAATTAGATGAAAAGTTATTTGAACTGAAATTTCAATCCGATGTTGATAATCCAACTCAGCTAATTCTACATAAGGGATTATTAACCGCAGAAAGCGAAGACTGGAAAGACCAAATGTTACAAATAGTCGAGAAAATGCTTCAGGATAGGCAGTATGAGATGGATATTGTCGTCACCTTTATTCGAGGGGAATATTTTAAACCAATGAAAAGAAGTAATGAGGAAACAGAAGAAAATGATCGAGACTCCGTTTATTCTCATTCATTTATTCTTTGCAGTATAAATAAAACCCAGGATCCAAAGAAAGAATTACATTTTGATTATGTGGAGAAGGCATTTAAATACAATGTGGTGGTGGATCCGGTGATTAATTTAAATGCACCGATTGGAGGATTTTTATTCCCTTGCTTTACCGACAATGCTGCAGATGTGAACCATGTCCTTTATGCAGCAGGCAAAGCAAACGAACCGGATGAAGCATTCGTGGAAGACGTATTAAATGCAGAAGAAACGATGACAGCAAAAGAAGATAAAATTGTCTTTGAAGAAGTCGTGCGTGATGCTGTCGGCCATCAAATCAATACATCAACACTCGCAAACGTCTATGAAGAAATACACCGCATGACAGAGGATAATGATGAAGAAGATACACCAACATTAGATTATAAAGATGTCGAGCAGGTGCTAAAATCGAGTGGTGTAGAAGAAGTTGATACGGAAAAAATGGAAGAAGCGTTTAAAAATGTGATCGATGATACCAACTATGAGTTAAAAGCACGTAATATCGTGCCGAAGTATTCATCTAAATCGATTAAAATCAATACAAAAGTAGCTAATATTGCGGTCAGTCCTGAGGAGTTACGTCACGTCAGACAGGTAACGTTAGACGGAAGACGTTACTTAATGATCGAAGTAGAAGAAGATACAGTGATTGATGGATTTACTATGATTCCGGAAGCTTTTAAATAAGCATCTCGTTATACGGTGAAGTACACTTTATGAATTAAGTGTAATAAACAACAAATCTCTGGCGTAGATGCTTAGATTTGTTGTTTATCTGTGTTTTTTAAACAAATCTTTGCTCACTCCCATAAGATTTGTTGATTATACTCCTTTTATAACTTTTGCCTACACACTCAAGAAACTAGAATTGGACAAAACGGTCATCATTAGAAAAAGGTATTTCCAGAATGGTTAAATCTCCAATTCCTATTTCTATTCCATACTCTCCGTGATAATCTGTTCCACCCGTCATAAGAAGCTTATATTGATCAGCTAGTGCTTTTACTCGCTGATAATCTGTTTTCGTATGATCAGGGTGTGCTAACTCAATCCCACCTAAGCCTATCTCGACTAACTCAGGGATGATATCATAAGAGTTTAATTGACCTGGATGAGCAACAACAGCAATGCCGCCATCTAGGACAATTGCTTCGACTGCATCAAAGACATCGACGTAAGCTATATCTCTTTTCGCAACACCTTCCCCTTTAAATAATGATCGATATACTAGCCGATAATCAGCTGAAGTGTACGATTCATTCGTGATATGACGCATGATATGTTGCTTATAGATCGCTTGTGATGGCTTAGCTGTCTCAGCAATTTCATCTTGATCGATACGATAACCTAGTGAACGAATTTGTTCTATTTGCCATAGTGAATTCTCATGTCTTCGGTTTAATAGCGGAGCACATAACGCATGAATATGTGTTGCTTCTGTACGATAATGATAACCTAATACATGAACCTTTCTGTCGCGCTTATAATCATAAGCAGAGATCTCAATCCCTGGTATAACATTAATTCCATATTTTTTTCCTAATCTTTTCATTTCGGGCCATCCTGCAACAGTATCATGATCTACAATACTTATATCCGTAACATTAGCTTTTACCGCTTGTTGCATCAATTCTTCCACGGAATCAGAACCGTCAGAATAATGACTATGTACATGTAAGTCAGCCTTCATTCGTAACACCTTCTAATGCTATCGACATTTTATTGGTGTGCATATCGAAGACCTTATCACACAATCCTTCCATAAATTCAATATCGTGAAAAATACCAACTAATGTTGTACCTTGTTTCTTTAGTTTTTCAATCATTTCCCGCACCTTTAGTTTTGATTGTTGATCCAGGCTTGCGGTTGGTTCATCTAGCAGTAACAACCGAGGTTTTTTAACAGTGGCCATTGCAATATTTAACCTTAATTTTTCACCACCGGAAAACGTATTCGGATAACTATCCCACAATGCCGGATCCATTTCAAAATGGGTTAATGCTTTTTCAGCTTCTGTACGAGCTGTTTCTCTCGTTTCACCCATTTCCAACAGCGCATTCTGAACAAGTTCCCGACAGGTCGTTCTTGGCATGACATTTAAAAACTGAGATACATAACCTATTTCATGTTTACGTAAAAAAATCATTTCTCTTTCTGTTGCCTGAGCTAAATCAATGTTGCCTAATTGCTTCGAGTGGTAAATAATCTGACCAGCATCCGGCAAATACGTCCGGTAAATACTTTTTAAAATCGTAGACTTTCCGCTGCCACTTTTTCCAATGACCCCGATGAACTCCCCAGCGTCCATCGAAAATCGGATATCACCAACAGCAGGAATCGTCTTATTTAGGTGGTGAATGGTAAAAGCCTTACCGAATCCATTAACTTCTAATATTGTCATGCTCTTACCCCCTTCTCATTCATACGATAATTCATCGTAGTCATTAACTCGCCATTTACCATTGTGTTAGTAAGCATCGGATAGCCATCTCCTAAACGTTCAATTACCAGTAGATCCGCTTTCTTGCCTGGCTTAATCGAGCCAATCTCATCATCCATTTTGACAGCTTGGGCTGGATTCAATGTCACCATCATAAACATCTTGTGTAATTCCTCGCCTTTATCGTGTAATTGAAATATGGCATGAAGTAATGCAGCAGGGTAATAATCACTGCACAAAATATCAGCATAACCATACTCAATCGCCTCTGCAGCAGATAAATTTCCAGAATGAGAACCACCTAATAATATATTTGGTGCACCTACAATCGTATGAAGGCCTTGTTGTTTCGCTTCTCGTGCTACTTCAAGCGTAATCGGGAATTCACTTATTGTCGTTCCGTACGACTTGACTAACTCCAGCTTTTTTACATTATCATCATCATGGGAGGCAATTGCAATTCCTTTAGTTTGCGCTAACGCTGCCACCTCTGTTATCTTTTCCATCGTTAATAATTCCGTACTTTTTCTTTCCGCAATTAATACACTTACTTCTTCATCTGAAAGGTTGCGATGGACTTTGATATTCTCCCGGTAAATTTCTAAATTACGATATTGTCCTTGTCCCGGTGTATGATCCATAAAAGATAGCAAGTGAACTTTATCGTCATGAATATTGTCTACCAGCTGATCAATTCCTAGAATATTATCTAACTCAAACCGGGCATGTAATCTATGGCGAATCATGTGCTGCTGAAAATGTGCTTGGTGGATTGTATCAACCATTCGTTGCATGTTATCAGGATAACGAATGTGTTTGTGGGTAATTTTTTCTTTACGATAAAAAGAAAGTGAATGAAACATGGTTGTGATGCCTTGACCGATTAAAATCTTCTCTGCTTCTCTTAAGCTCAGATTAAAATCCATTACACTTGAAGGTCTTGGGGATACCACTGTCTCAATATAATCGGAATGAATATCAATAAACCCAGGCGAAATATACCCACCGTTAGCATTGATTAATCTTGCCTCTTTATAATTACTTACTTCCTCTTCTTGAATGATTGAGTGAATGACATCATCCTTCACGACCACGGCATGATTTTCTAATATGGAATTCTCCGTTATTACCTTTCCATTATGAATAATGTACAATGTTATCGGCCTCCTATAATAACGAATAAACAAGCTGCTGTGTATACTCATGTTGCGGGTCTTCCAGTATTTGATCGGTTAAACCATTTTCAATAATTTCTCCATTTAACATGACAATAGAACGATCTGCCAGCATACGTATCACAGCAAGGTCATGAGAAACTACTACCATACTTATATGCAGTTCACGCTGAATTTGTTTAATTAAATCCAATACACTTGCTTGAACGGATAAATCTAAACCTGTCGTGACTTCATCTAAAAACAAAATAGGGGGATTATTCGAAAGTGCCTTGGCAATTTGCACACGCTGTTGCATCCCGCCTGAAAAATTTTGTGGTTCTTCTTTCATTCTTCTTAACGGAATATGGACATTTTCCAGTAATTCTTTACTGCGCTTTTCGATATTGCTGACATTGCGATTTCCAGCTGCGATCATCTTCTCAGCAATATTGCCGATCGAAGAAAATTTCATTTTCAGACCTTGGACTGGATTTTGATAAACCATCCCATAAATATAGTTGCGAATATATCTTTTTTGTTGAGAAGAGAGGGTTAAAACGTTTTGATCTGCTAATTCTGGTTGATTAATATACACTTCTCCAGATGTCATATCACTGTCAAAATAAAGCCCCTGAAGCATGGTTGATTTACCACTGCCGCTCTCTCCAACGATTCCAAGCACTTCACCAGGATACAAATCAAAGGAGACATCACGAAGAGCGTGTACGGTACCACAGACGGTACAATAATTTTTCTCCAGATCAACACTCGCTTTATCAAGGCAATGAGGACAGCCTTTACCAAATTGTTTTTGTAAATGTTTCACTTGTAAAATCGGCGTTTCATACATAACTGTTCTCCACCTCTACCTTCTCTTCGCTATTCAACTGCTCGATACAATAGCTGGTATCATTACATTGATAGCTTCTATCTCCTGTAACCGGATCAATGATCTCATCAAGGAATACCTCTGTTGATCCACATAGCTTACATGCTTTTCCTTCAAATGATTCAACAGCAAAAGGGTAGTCATCAAATGCTAGCGATTCGACGTTTGTATAGGGAGGAACAGCAAAAATTTTCTTTTCCCTGCCTGCACCTAGTAAAATTAATGCTTTGGATTGATGCATTTTCGGATTATCAAACCTCGGAATCGGACTTGGAGTCATCACATATCGACCGTTGACATATACAGGGTGGGCGGCTCCGGTAGACATTCTGCCAAATTTCATAATTTGCTCAAACAAGATCAGCCATGCACCACTATAATCATCCTCCGCATGCATTCTTTTCGTCATATATTCTCTCGCATCCACTTTTCGAAGCGGCTCCGGATTAGGTACTTGTAATACAAGAATTTGATCTTCTCTTAATTCTTTTTCGGGAATGCGGTGTCGAGATTGAACAATATCAGCTTCTTCCGTGTTCTCGGTAACGGAAACACCTGTTGTGTGCTGGACCAATTTTTTTATACTAACAGCATTTACCGATTGATCTGCACCCTGGTCTATCACTTTTAATACATCATTTCTGCCGATCAGAGATAGCGTCAGTTGTAAACCACCAGTTCCCCAGCCTCTTGCTATTGGCATTTCTCTTGATGCGAAAGGAACCTGGTAACCGGGAATTGCCACTGCCTTTAATGTTGCTCTTCGTATTTCCTTCTTCGATCCTTCATCAAAAAAAGCAAAATGGGCTTTAGTTATCATTCGATGTTCCTCCTTTCTTCACTTGTCGCGCACTATCCAATTTGGATTGGAAGGTAACGTAATGTGGCAGTTTTAAGTGAGAAATAAACCCAGTTGATTCAACCGAATCGATATGCAAAAACACAAACTCTTCATCGTGAGTCGGAAATTCAGCATGCGGATTTTCTAAACATTGATCTAAAATACTCATTGCTATTGCTTTAGTTTCATTTTGCCCGAAGCTGATACCATAGCCTATTTCAAATTCTACTTCTTCTTTTTGATTATTTTTCTTTACGGTGACCGGTACAAAGGATTCCACTTCAGTTAATTTCACATCTCCGATATAAAATAAATCATCCTGTTCACTGTCTTCTTCATATGGATGCTGCACGTGAATCGGAACAGCCCCAACTCTTACTTCTCCAATAGTTGGGTGCACTTGACCATAACCACGTAAAGAGGCATAACCTAAGGAAGTAACAGCACCTGTCTGACCTCTCGTTAAAACTTGTAGCTTTTCACTGCGTCCAGTCGGAAATTGAATGCTTTCCTTCGTGATATCCTTAGGAGGCGTGTCATCCAATGGATATGTTTCAAATAACCCTTCTGAACGGAGATAATCAACCACTTTCGGAAAAAACTGAAGCTCCTCATCCGAACAATCCTGATTCATTTGTTTTCGATATTTTTGTAGCCAATCTCGATTCTCTTCTTTGCTTTCTGTTACTAAATTAAAATCCAGTAACCGGTGTGTATAATCATTAGTAGAACCTAGCAGTTGACCTCCTGGGATATCTTTGAAACTGGCAGAAACCCTTCTTTCGACAAACATATCCTCCGTATCTACTGTTTCACTGTAGTAATGACGAGGTAGAGTGGAACGGTGAGCCCGCAATAAGAAGACCGCTTCTTCCATACTTCCTCCGGCTTGCTTGATAGCAAGAGCTGCCAAAAAAGGGGAATATAAGCTTGCTTCAGACATAACCTGATCTACTAATGGACGCATCGTTGCTAAAATGGTATGGATTTCAACCACTTCTTCTTCTTTCAAACGATCATATGTCAATCTGTCCAGAGACGCCTCGATCGCTTCTGTACCACCTTTCACTGCCACATATCCCATCAGACCACCTCCGTTATCGTTACAGCTGTTGTTCTTGGTATACAGGCAACCTGGCTTGAGAAATCAGCCAATATTACATCAATGCCTAATGGGTACTCGTTCACCTTCTCATTCCTTCTTTGCCAAAATTCCTGATTGATGCCTGTCTGTAAATGCTGGACACCATTTATTCCTGGACCGCTTAAAGAAAGACCAGAGCTATTGGTTAAAAGGGCACTTTCGATAATCCATGTCGCTGATTGCTGTGGATCACGGAGGTTGCCAATCTTACATTCTATTAAAGCTTGCTCGACCTGGTATTCTGGTGCATCCTGGAGCAGCAAAATAAAATCCGCCTTGTCAACCGGTGCGACCCGTGACATCGTATAAGATGAAATAATTTCTGTTAATCTTGCTTTTTTCTCTTCACTTGCTACTACATGAAATGTCACTTCTGCATCTAAAACGGTTAAGGCACACAAAAAGAAGGCGTCATTGCACGGGAAGTCATCTTCTAATTTTTCTGTCATATTGTTCAGCTTTGAAATACTTCCAGGTCTCGACATACTGTTTAAAACTTTTCGGTAAACTTGCTGCAGATCATGAATTTGATCAATAACCATTCCTATCACCTCAGGCAACGTATATTAAACTTCCATCGTTTCAAAATTAACTTTTGTTTTTAAAATTTCGGCTTGTTCTTTCAATTTGTGTTGATAGATTCTTTCAGCTGTGGTTTCTAATCTTTTTTGCCATGTAGCAATCTCTGGTAATTCAGCTCGATAGGCAGCGTCAATAATCGCCAGATACTTGGCAAGCTCTTCTTTCATTCCAATCACGATTCCTATTCCTATCGATTGATTTACCTCTACCTTTGCTTCGGTTACTAAGACTTCACCAAGATAAAATAAAGATTTCTTTGCCGTTTCTCTCATCTTAATCATGGTCAAGCCATAGTGGGGTGCTGTTATTTCACGGTATTCGTAGTTTTGCATGACAGTCTCTGCCAGTTCCTTCGCTAATGCGCCGCCATCTTGAATCAATATTTCCGTTCGTTTTTTTCTCTTCATTTCCCAAAACCTCCTTACTGCTCAAGAATATCTTGTTGCCAAGTAACTGTCATTACTATTATTGTTAAAATTCTGTAAATAGATAAAAAACGATCAGGAGTCCCTGCTAATGTTGTATTTAAATTTATTACTTCGGTATAAAACCTTTGTATGTTCTAATATCTTGTCAGAAGAGGCATCTAAGCAATTACTCTCAATCATAATCAGCGGCTCCATACTGTTACATGAAAGCAATTGTTGCTCCGAAAGTGTTGGGAAAGTAACACTTAGCAAGCTATTTCGATTGATAAGATTGGTGTACCCAAGTTGTCTGTAATAGGAAAACATCGATTGAATGGTGGAACCGTCCTGTTGAATATCTGGACACACTCTTTGATTGACATAAGAGGTATGTATAGCGATCGGCTCCTCCTGAATAAAGCGTAATCTGCTAATCTTATAGACGCTATCTTCCGAATTTGCTACTAAACGGTTATAAATATGCTCGTCAAACTCCATCCGTTCACAACCTAGATTTTTTGTAATAAGCTGGTGACCTGACTGTTTTATTTTGTCCGTAAAGCTGGTTCTTCCATTTAAGTTTAACTCCACCTGGAACGACTCATTTTTCACATATCTGCCAATGCCTCGCTGGGAATAAATAAAGCCTCGCTCCTCTAGCTTGGCCAACGTCCGGCGAACGGTAGTCCTCGGAACACGGTATTGGTCAGATAACTCATTTTCAGAAGGAAGTTTTTCCCCAACTTTAAACTTTTTAGCGATAATTTTCTGCATCAGATCATCCAGTATTTTTGATTCGATATCTATCGTCAAACGTCATTACCTCCCGTCTCTATTCTTAGCTCCGTATTTAGTTAAGAAACGTGCCATGTTATTTAAATCCTGAAACCTTTCTTCCAATACTTCTCTAGACCAATCCCACCATGCTATTTCTTGCAATTGGGCCGCTTCTTCAGCTGAAAAACGGTCTTTAATCCACTTTGCCGGTACTCCAGCTACCATCGTATAAGGGTCTACATCCTTGGTAACAATAGCTCCTGTTCCTATAACAGCACCATTACCAACTGTTACGCCAGGCATAATAACAGCATTATGACCAATCCAAACATCATGTCCGATATGAACCGGATGACTGCGACGCCAATCAAAAAATTCATGGTCATCTTCATCCGAAAACCCATAACGTGCCATACGATAGGTAGCATGGTGTTGTGTCACCCTCCAGGTAGGATGATTACCTGGGTTAATCCTAACATGTGAAGCAATCGAACAAAACTTTCCAATTGTTGCATAAATAATTTGGGCATCGCCAGCCGTATAACTATATTCACCAATCTGTGATTCTATTACTTTGGAATCAGGCCCAATATCTGTCCAATCCCCTAATGTGCTATCTGTTACTGTTGCAGTATGGTGAACAGCTGGATTCTTCGTTAACCGTTTTTGATCGGAGCTTATAGAATGAGACATATCCTCTTCTCTCCTTCGCATTTATACTTTGAGCTTCAACCGATTACTGATCATTTCAACGGAAAAAATCATGACAAATATCACCATGGTAATAAACAAAGCACTGTTAAAATCATAGGTTCGCATCGCACGTGTTAATTCCCACCCAATACCACCAGCACCTACTAAACCGAGAATAGTAGATTCTCCAATATCTATCTCCAAACGTAAAATAGTCCAGGATAGCAGTGCCGTAAATACAGTAGGAATAACGCCTTGAGCAATGATTTGAAACCAGTTAGCGCCTGATGCCTTTAATGCTTCAATCTTTCCATCATCCATTTCCTCGACTGACTGAGCGAATACTTTAATTAACATTCCCAGACTATGAACCGCAATAGCCAGAACTCCTGGTAATGGGCCTAACCCTACTGCAACAATAAAAATAAGCGCCCAAATAATCGTCGGAATGACTCGCATTAACGTTGCAAATCCTTTAACCGCCCTTGGAACTAATTTATTGGCAGATAAATTCTCAGCAGCTATAAAAGCTAACACTAAAGAGATAACGACCGCAATCACCGTTCCTAAAATAGCGACTTGTAATGATTCAATCGCAGCGGGTATAACGTATTGCCATTCACTAAAATCAGGCGGGAACATATCACCAAGCATTGAAAAAAATGCAAGAGTACCTGCCCACAAGTTAGTGTAATCAATATTCAACTGATAAAGGCTAACCACAAATAGTACAACACCACAAATGACAATACCTTTTAAAAACCTGTCACCTTCTGGCTTTGGGGTATCTTCCTTATCAGTGGATACTAGAGGATAAATATCATGCTTCTCCTTTTCGATTTGCTGGCTCATATAATTCGCTCCCTTATCTTGCTTGTTAAAAATTCAGTAGAAAGAATTAAGATCAGCACTAAAATAATCGCCATGCTAACTTCTTTATACTGAAAAAGCTTGATACCTTTCTGTATTGCGAAGCCGATACCGCCGCCACCTACCATGCCAATAATAGTTGAGGCACGGATATTTAACTCTAAGTTATATAACGACCATGCTACAAAACCAGGGAAAAATTGAGGAAACACACCTTGTGCTAATATTTGAAAGTAATTAGATCCCGTTGCATGGAGTGCTTCAACTTTTCCCGTATCGATTTCTTCTAAAGTGTCTGCAAACACCCTCGTTAAAAATCCGACAGAACCAAGAATTAAGGATAAAGTCCCTACTGTCACACCAATACCATAAGATGCCACTAAGATTAATGCCCAAATTAAGCCTGGGATATTACGGATAATCGATGTGAATGCTCTCACTGCTACTTGGATAACAGGATGCGGTGTAGTGGTACTTGCAGCGAGAAAGGACAAAACTAGTGCAATACCTGCTCCTACCACCATACCCACGAATCCCATATAAAAGGTTTCCAAAATAGCTGCTAGTAAACTATCGGAGGCCGCTATATCAGGTGGTAACAAATCGATAAACACAAAGTTGCTAATTAACCCGATACCAGAAAAAACTTCATAAAAGGAAAAGTTCGTACCAAACGCTGACCATACTGTCAATCCGCAGACAAAAAGGAGGATTAGTATGGTTTGGAGACGCTTTGTTCTTCTTATATCTTTTATTACTTCCATTCACGATCACCTTTCCTTATTGAGCATTTACTAATGACGGCTTTTTCGTATCATAAATTTCATCAATCACTTTGTCTGTCAGTAGTGAAGTTGGACCGTCAAAGATAATCTGACCGTGCTGCATACCGATAATTCTGGTGGCATATTTAAGAGCTACGTCTACTTGGTGCAAATTAACGATCGCTGTAAGCTGATCTTCTTGGCAAATAGTAAAGATGTGATCCATTATATTTTTCGAAGAAGCAGGGTCAAGACTAGCAATTGGTTCATCTGCCAGAATAAGTCTAGGTTTTTGTGCCAATGCTCGTGAGATACCAACCCGTTGCATTTGCCCTCCGCTTAGCTCGTCAGCTCGTTTGTACTTTTGTTGTTTCAACCCTACTCTTTCCAAAATCGCCTCTGCTTCTGCAATATCCTTTTTACTAAAAATACCAAGTGATCCTTTGATGGTGTTAGTGTACCCCAGACGTCCATGCAAGACGTTATTAAGTACACTTAAACGATCAATTAAATTAAAGTTTTGAAATACCATGCCAATTTCTCTTCGTATCTGCTTTACTTGTTTAGACTTTGACCGGTTGATTTTTTCTCCTTTAAAAATGATATCTCCCTCAGAAGGTTCTACCAGACGATTGATGCAACGAAGTAATGTACTCTTCCCCGCTCCACTCGAGCCAATTACCACAACGAATTCACCTAGATTCACATCAAAACTGATATTACTTAGTGCAATCGTGCCATCGGGATATACCTTTGTTACATGTTCAATTTTTAATATGGGTTCCATTATTCTACTCTCCTTTCTACTATTGATTTAATAATTCTTCCGGGCTCATATTTAAAGCTTCTGCTGTATTGCGGATAATATCATAGTCACTTTCATCGACAGGAATATAGCGAGAGTCTGCATCTCCTGCTTTCTCAAAAAACTCTTCATTATCATAGTTGTATACGAACTCTTGTATAGCTTCTACTAAGCTTTCAGGTAAATCTGCTCTATAGCTGATTGGGCTGGATGGAATCGGATCAGATTCAGCAATAATTCGGAAATCCGATTCAGAAACCATTCCACCTTCAATCGCACGCTCTACACAACTCGAGCACACACCTGCAGCATCTGCATCTCCTGCTGCAATTGCAAGGATAGAATTATCATGACTCCCGGAAAAGGAAACACTTGAGAAGTAACTTTCCACTTCATCATTTGTTATTCCTAATGCATCAATAAAGATTGCTCTTGGGAATAAATGGCCAGAAGTTGAAGCAGGGTCAGCGAATAATATACTTTTTCCTTCTAACTCCTCCAGGGTTTGTACATCTGATTCGTCTGGTACGACAATCCAACTGTTATAAGTAGCATCTTCTTCATCTTTAGCACGTACCGCAATAGGAATCGCATCGCTTCTTTCCTGTGCAATAATATAAGAAAAGGGACCAAAGCTAGCTAAGTCTAATTTTTCTGAGCGCATTGCTTCAATGACAGCGTTATAATCTTCCCCTTGAAACAATTCCACCTCTATTCCTAATGCTTCAGACATATCTTCCACAAAAAGGTTGTGTGCGCGCGACAGTTCTTCTTCTTCTCCTGGGAGTACACCGTAACTAATCTTTTTTGGCCAACCGTTTTCGTCGACATCACCAGATGCATTTGCATCGTTACCACAAGCTGCTAATACGGAGATCATGCCGATCAGTACCAATACCCACAAGTTTTTCGTTACCCTCGTCCATTTTTTGTTCATTTCCAATTCCTCCTTGAGCGATTTTTATAATACACTTCCAAGATAACTTGGTACCATGAAGGAATTGTTAATAACAGTTTAAGTTTTGTAAAGAAAAGATTTCATGATGTCGTGAAGGCTGTTGGCGAGATATTATCACTTATCTCGCCAACAATTTATACGTTTTTTTAATAAGAAAAGCGCAGAGCGCCCGCTTAGAAACGTAGCGACTTCAGAATCAACTGAGATAAAGGCATCACGGTGAGCTTGCGAACCGATGATGACTTATCATAGGGCGATTCGTGAAGTCGCCTAGTTTCTGGGCGATTGGAGCTAGACAGGTACGCAAATTTTATACTTTCTTTACTAATTACAAAAAAACTACTTATCGCTTCCTAGCTGATAAGTAGTTCCTTAGGTTAAAATTATGTTTTTCTCGAAACGCCACTTTCGTTAGCTGCTTGAACGACTGCTGCTCTTACACGTTCGACTACCTTTTCATTAAATACGCCTGGGATAATGTAATCCTCACTTAACTCATCTGATCCAATGGTAGCTGCGATAGCTTCTGCAGCAGCTACTTTCATTTGCTCATTTATAGAGGAGGCTCTCGCATCCAATGCTCCTCTAAATATACCCGGGAAACAAAGGAGATTGTTGACTTGATTCGGATAATCAGACCTTCCTGTTGCCATTACTCTGACATGATCACGAGCAATGTCTGGTGAAATCTCCGGGATTGGATTTGCTAAAGCAAAAACGATCGGATCTTTCGCCATGTTCTTCAGATCCTCTTCCTGTAATATATCCCCTCTGGAAACACCAATAAAAATGTCCGCATTTGTCATCGCTTCGGAAAGGGTAGCATCCACCTTCTCAGGATTAGTATGGTTTGCATACCACTCCCACATTTTATTGTCATACGAATGATCACGAGTAATACTGCCTTCCTTATCTACCCCGATAACATTTTCTGCACCTGCTGCTAAAAGCATTTTTGTTATGGCAATGCCTGCTGCACCAACACCACAGACAACAATTTTACATTCTTTCAAGTTTTTCTTTGTAAGCTTTAAAGCATTCAAAATACCAGCTAACACAACAATAGCTGTTCCGTGCTGATCGTCATGAAAAATAGGGATATCTAGTTCTTGTTTCAGTGTCTCTTCAATTTCAAAGCATTGTGGAGATCCGATGTCTTCTAAGTTAATTCCACCAAACCCCGGGCTAATCGCTTTAATGGTTCGAATAATCTCATCCGTATCTGTCGTATCAAGACAAATGGGATAGGCATTAATATCAGCAAATCGTTTAAATAACATCGCCTTTCCTTCCATCACAGGCATAGCTGCTTCTGGACTAATTTGACCTAATCCCAATACAGCGGTACCGTCTGAAACAACCGCAACAGAATTACTTTTAATCGTTAAGTTATAGGCTAATAAAGGATTGGCGTGGATCGCATTACAAACTCTTGCTACCTCAGGTGTATAAACATGGGAGAGTTGTTCTCTATTTTTCAAATCTAACTTAGGCTTAATATCGATCTTCCCACCTAAATGGACAAGGAACGTTCGATCGGAGATATGCTTCACATATACTCCATCACTATCATTCAAAGCCTTAATAACCTTCAATTGTCCTGGTTCATCATTTACTTTTATGGTAATATCTCTGATCGTTTCCTGAGGTGTTTCTTTTTTCACATCAATTGCTACCAGGTCTGCATCATTTTCATGAATAAGTGTTGCGATTTGACCGATATTTGCTTTTGCCTTTTCGATTTCCAATCGGATAATAATATGCATATTAGAACGCATAAGGATAGCCTCCTTTAGTATCATAGATATAGATTACAAATAACGAACGATTAATCATCCAGATCTTTATTCGGAGCTTTTGTAACCTGGGCATTCTCTTGTTTTACATACTTTCCTATTACCGATGTATTTATTCTTTGTCTGACAGCCGTTTCTATTACTACATATAAAATAAAAATGGAAACAGCAAACATCAACAGGTTCATAATTAATTCCATTTTATCACCTCATGTCTATTATATTTCCTGTTGAGCTTAATTTAAAGCCATTCTTTTCGACAATAAAAACAAACGTATCGTTATCAAGATTATATATAAACAAACAAAGTCGATTAACGTTTGTTTTATTGTTTGACAATCAGCAAATATTATAATAATATGATTGTTGGTACCAAAACATTATGCATTTTTGTTAAATGCTCATGGAAGGAGTGTTTTGATGATGGAATTATCTGATATGTTTTGGAATGCTTCCATAGAAGAATTAAAAAAAGGTTATATCGAAGAGAAAAACCATTTTACTTGCTTGCTGTGCGGGAAAGAAATCGAAAAGGGATTAGTATATTCTTTTCAAGATCATTTATATGAAGCGGAACGATATATGCGTATTCACATCGAAAGCACACATCAATCTGTTTTTGATTACTTAATTGAAATGGACCGTAAGCTTACGGGTATCACTGATCATCAAAAAAACTTATTGCGGCTTTTTTATCAAGGAAAGAGTGACAAAGAGATTCAGGAGGAACTTAATATCGGCAGTACCTCTACGATCCGTCATCATCGCTTTGCATTAAAAGAAAAAGAAAGACAAGCTAGAAATTTCTTAGCCATGATGGAATTATTAAAAGAGAAAGATAAACATGCGCCAGCCTTTATACCTATTCACCAATCCGCAACGATGGTAGATGACCGCTATAACATTACAGATGTTGAGCGGGCAAAGATCGTCGACAAGTTCTTCCCCAATGGTGTGGAAAATGGGTTAGCTAAATTTCCACCAAAGGAAAAACAAAGACTTGTGATCCTTAGGGAAATCGCCCAGCAATTAGACGATAATCATAAATATACGGAAAAAGAAATGAATCAGAAGCTTGAGCATTATTATAAGGATTATGTGTTGGTTCGACGATATTTAATCGATTATGGTCTACTGAACAGAAAACAGGATGGCAGTCAGTATTGGGTAAAGCAGAATTAAAAAGACTTTGCTTTATAAGGAAGAGAAATTTATTACAAATCAACGGAGGATTTATCTCCCCCGTTGATGCTTTACTTTGAAAAAGATATTCATTCGTTTTATTGTTTCTAATGGATCAGATTCCGATGTATGAAAAGCAACATGTGCGTCAGGTCTAATTAACATTGTATGACCATGATTCATCGTTAATTTATTTTCAACTTCCCGGAACACATCATGTATGATTTTAAACTTGCCTCCTTCTATAAGAGGCACTCCACCCTTAACTACCAAGAATGTAGTAATCAAATCTCCATACACTGTACATAGTTCTTCAACTAATGAATTCACATAAGCAATTATATCTTCAGTTTGCCTTTCCATATATACAAAGCAAACGAAGGGATACAGCCGTAACAAATGATACAATCTCTTGTCGGGGGTTTCTTCTAGTAAGAATTTCACATCCGGAGTCCGTGCTCCTGGTTGTATGAATTTTTTGGGCAATTTGTTATCTACTAACTTTTGACTAGATGATGTAGCGTGATAATCATATTTAATATGTGATAAAGTTTCTGCAATGTTATGTTGTAAATGTGAATTAGAAAGCAACCATCTACTAATATTATTTCGAAGCTTTCCTCTAGTTCCTTCTAATGATATAAACTGTAGCAAACGACTAGTTTGTTGTATGATATTTTTAGCAATGGGGCGTCTTTCTTGATCATAAGTTCGAAGAATTGCCTGATCTGCGCACCCTTTTAAAACAGTCATCAGCTTCCAGCATATATTTGTAGCATCTTGTAATCCTAGGTTCATTCCTTGACCACCGAGTGGGTTATGAATATGAGCAGCATCTCCCACAAAAAACACGCGATCCTTTTGATAATTTTCAACTTGTTTATGAGCGGTTCCAAAATAAGTGAGCCAGTTGGCACTATCTATTTCAATAGAAGTTGAAGTCACATAATTAACCCGTTGTTGCAGTTCATGTAAGGTAAGTTCATCTTTATGAGGCCTTCCTTGTATAGATAGATCTAGTCCAACTACTCTAAATTTTCCATCTGCATATGGGAAAAAGACCGTTGCACCTCTTGTATTAATATAACCTGTAATCATGGAAGGATCTAAATTCGATGTTTGAATATCTCCAAGGAAAAAAGTCTTTCCTTCTGCTTCCCCTACAAAGCCCGTTTCCATTAACTCTCTCACTTTGCTGTGTGCTCCATCACAAGCTAATACATATTCCGCATCATATTCGAGAATTTCCCCATCATTATTCACCGTTACATTAACTCCCTTATCATGTACAGTTAATGCCGTAACCTCTTCCCCCCTATTTACAATACCTTCATTCATTTCAAGATTTGTTTCTAAGATTTCTTCTGTTTCTGTTTGAGGAATAACAAGCATATATGGAAACCTGCTTTCTATTTGATATAACCCTAAAATCGATTCTTTTTCTCCCCCAATATACATTTTTGCACCCTCTCCAGGGTATCCTCGTGCAACAAATTCCTCCACGAAACCTGATAAATCAAACATTTCCATTGACCTAGCATGAATCCCCATAGCTTTAGAAAAGGAAGAGCGATGTGTTTGTTTTTCCAGACAGACATAATCAATTTTATATCTATTTAACTGATTAGCTGCCATTAAACCAGTTGGTCCGGCACCCACAATGACAACATCTGTTTTCACTTTTTTCATACCAAATATTCTCCTAACCTGTTTTGGCCTAACTTTTACATTTCCGCACTTATACTACAACATGTTGTATAATAAAATTATAAATGGTTAATAAACGCTACAGCAATAGATGATTTTCCACATTTTGTAGTTAAAACGACAGATATTTTAACTTTGTAAAGTTTTGTACTAATTAAATAATAAAAGGACGGGATAATGTAATGAAAAAAGTGGATCCAAGAGTGAAAAAGACCAGAAATTTTCTAAAAAATGCTTTACTAGAATTGATTGATGAGAAAGGTTTTGATGCAATTACCATTGGAAATCTTGCAGAAAAAGCAGAAGTAAATCGAGTCACGTTCTATCAACATTATCATGATAAATATGATTTACTAGAACAGACAATAGAAGTTATGTTACAACATTTCATAGAAACCGTTGAACCTAAAAAACGGGGAGATTTAATTACACACAAACAGGAAACAAGTGTTGTTTATCTAAATCTTTTCCAATTTGTTTATGATAACCGAAAGTTTTTCAAAATCATGCTTGGGGAAAATGGGGCTTCTTTATTCCAGGATCGAATGACCAAATCAATTGAACATTTCGTTTCGGATACATTAGACATGCTCGTTCCAGACAAAAGCAGCATGGATATTCCACAAGATATTATTGTCCATTATGTATCCTCTGCAAGTATCGGTTTAATAAAGTATTGGGTACAAAGCGGAATGAAGTATTCTCCAGATTATATGGCGAAGCAACTAACAGTTTTAGAAAGACATGGTCCGATTAATACCACAATAGGAAAGTAAACGATATGCTTCGTCATTACTGATACAGAAAATTTTAAAAGGGTCTCTACGATAACCCTTTTAAAACAAACGCAGAAATAGTCTTGGAAATGTCTTCGACTGGCATATGAAGTCGAAGTGCGGAAATCAACTTTGGATGCACAAGATGAAGAATATAAGCCTCTAGAACATCAAAGTCTTGGTTTCGAAAAATCCCTTGATCCTGTCCCTCTTTTATTGCAACCTGTATTACATCTGTTAGTGCTATCGTTCCCATATGGTTTAGAAAGCTTCAGTCGAGTTCTAATCATCCCCATGGTTTACCCTTATGAATAACCGTTGCTAACTCTTTGCTAGCGTTCCTTCGTTTTTTCCTTGCTTCCACTCGTTCTTTTGCTGTCTCATGCAAATATTTCTCTTCCTCTGTCTCAGGAATAATTTTGGGAACGGGAATTGGTTTACCTTCTTCATTTACGGCTACAAAAGTTAAAAAAGCAGTCGCAGCAATTTTGCGCTCTCCTGTAAGGAGGTTTTCTGCCAAAACTTTGATAAACACTTCCATTGAACTCGTACCTGTCCACGTAACAAAAGACTCTAAACAAACAGACTCACCTGTGCGAACCGGAGCCAAAAAGTCGACAGAGTCTGTTGAAGCAGTGACAACAGGGCTTCTCGAATGCCTCATTGCAGAAATCGATGCAATATCATCAATGTAACTCATTAATTTCCCGCCAAAAAGTGTTCCGTGATTATTCGTATCAGGCGGGAATACATGACCGACTTTCACTGCGTGGGTTTCTTTAATATAAGCTTCTTTCATACGATCACCTTTTTCGTTATTTTTTATGGATCACCGCAACGGGCAATTTATTAAAACCAATCTGCAATAACTTCACCCAACATCTCAACGCCTTTCTTTATTTCCTTCAGGCCAGAATAACTAAAGGAAAGACGGAGCCACTCTTTGCCATCTTGTTCATTTAAGAAAAAATATTTACCCGGCAAAAAGGACACACCTTGATCGAGAGCTTGTTGTAATAATATCGAGGTATCAGCCCCAGCAACTTTTATCCAAACAAAGTAGCCTCCCTCTGGCACATACCAGGTGACGGATTTTGGCATATTTTTTTCTAAAGCAGCAAGTAACACAGAACACCTCTCTTGATAAGATATTCGCAACGTGTTAAATCTATTATCAAAATTATTATTCCCCAGATATGTAGCCATAATTGCTTGTGCAAAAGGATGATCTAAATCTTTTTTAAACCAATATAGTGAAGTAATTATTTCTTCTGTCGCAGCTACCCAGCCTATTCGTAAACCAGGGGCCACCACCTTAGATAAAGAACCGACATACAGGACACGATTTTCATGATCCATTGCTTTTAACGTTACTGGTTGCTTATCGAAATATAACTCGCCATAAGCATCATCCTCTAAAATAAGAAAGTCGTACTGAGAAGCTAGCTCCAAGATATGCTTCCGACGTTCATCTGTCATCGTTGTTCCAGTTGGATTTTGAAAGGTTGGGATCGTATATACTATTTTCGGTAGCGGGAGACCTTGTGCTTCTCTTTCTGCTAATACTCTTGCTAATTCCTTTGTCTGCAGTCCCTGTTCATCGATTGGGATACTAATAAATTGATTCGTGTAATTCTGGAATACTTCCAGTGCTTCCATATACGTTGGTGCTTCTACCGCAACAACTGTATTTCCATCTACAAAAACACGGGCAATTAAATCAATCGCCTGACATGCACCAGCTGTAACCAAAAGTGCTTTTTCCGAAATGTGCATACCTCTTTCAGACAATCTAGCTTGAATTTGCTGCTTTAGTTTATCCATTTTCGGAGTACCTAGGTAATGCAGAGGTAAATCCTGTTCATCGTTCAGCAATTGAACAACCGCTTCTTGTATCGAATCAACTGGTACAAGATCAGGTGCCGGAAACCCGGAGCTAAGACGAATACAATTGTCCGGTATAGTCGGCATCCATTCACCTGGCGGGTCGTTTTTTAATGCATTCTTTATGTTTTCCGAATAAAAATTATCGATACTCATGATGATCATTCACCTTTCCTTGAGACAGTAAGAAGCATTGGTAAGCACCAATGCTTCTTGATTATAGTATGACCGATTATTTAAAAGAATAAAAGGTGTGCCAGTAATGCTGCAACTGGCAACGTAATAATCGTTCTTTGTAAGAAGATAATAAATAATTGTAAAAACGAAATCGGAATTTTTGATTTTAATAACAGAATACCAATTTCCGACATGTAAATTAATTGTGCTAAGGACATAACCCCAATCACAAACCGGGTTAATTCAGACTCAATACCACTACCGACTACAGCAGGTAAGAACATGTCCGCAAAACCAACAATCATTGCTGGAGCGGCAGCCTCTGCTTCTGGTATTTGCAATAATTGCAGAAATGGAATAAATGGATAAGATAAATAATTAAAAATAGGTGTCTTTTCTGCAATAATAAGTGCGATCGTGCCAAGCGCCATCACTAATGGAATTAAAGCAAACCAAATATCAACCACATTAAATACGCCACTTTTGATAACCCCTCGATAGCTTTTCACTTGATCCGCTTTTTCTACCGCTTTTTGCACACCCCATTTAAAACTAGATACACCTTCTGGCACGACTTCATTTATTTGTTTACCTGCTGCTTCATAGTAGGTATCTTTTTTAAAAGATAAAGGTGGAATTCGCGGTACAATAACCGCCGCAACAACACCTGCAACAATTACGGTTATATAAAATTGGACAAACATATGATCAATACTTAAAAATCTAGCAATTACCAAACTGAATGCAATCGATGCAATAGAGAAGTTGGTTGCTACTACTGACGCTTCTCGCTTCGTATAATAACCAGATTCATATTGTTGTGTCGTTAATAACACCCCTACTGTTCCACTTCCCATCCATGACGCTAGGGCATCAATTGAAGAACGACCTGGAAGCTTAAATAAAGGCTGCATGATTTTTCGTACGATGGTACCGATAAAGTCCATTAAACCAAATTGCAATAACAGTGGCATGAAAAGACATGCGAACAAGAACCACACCATTAAAACAGGAATTAGATCATATAATACCGTTCCCCCTGTCGCCATCGACCAAATAAATTCAGGTCCGATTTCAGTTAACGTTAGAACCGCAAAGATTGCACCTAAGAAACGCATTGCGATCCATAATGGTGGAATGTTTAATAAACTATTCAAGAAGGGACTATTTTTGACAAAAGGTAAGTCTATTATTTTTTCAACTAAACTACCAATAGCTGCTAGACAAATGATAATGGTCATGATCAATGGAATATAATCTGCTAGTAGTGCTTGCAGTCCATCTGCTAACACACCTAATCCAATTGTCACCCTACCATCTACTGAAATCGGGACGAGGAATAATAACACTCCAATAAGTGATGGTAACCAAAATTTCATATATTGACTTGCTGTAAATTTATGTTGTTCTGAATTCATGATGTTCTCTCCAATTTTCTTTGTTGTTTCTATTATTTTGAGCAAGTTATAATATATCATTTTCATGTATAAATATGCAACACTTTTTTGAAAGAAGCAGAGATACATCGTTCGGTCCTTGTATATCTGGAACAAGGATAATTGATATATCACTGCTTCTCTAAGCATTTCTTATCTTATTTATCAAATCTGTTAATTTCTTCTACTGCCAAAGACCTTTGTCCATCACGACTCTATACTCTTATACCGAAACCTCTATGTTTTCCTGTTCTTCTGATTGCACTAACCCTTTGTATACTTTTCCTTTTTCCAGCAGTTCTGTGTGGGGCCCTTGCTCTACCAACTGTCCATGATCTAATACAAAAATACAATCGGCATTCTTTATCGTGGATAACCTATGTGCAATGATAATCGTTGATTGGCCTCTCCGGTATTGGTCGATATTGTCTTGAATTTCTTTTTCGGTTATCAAGTCGAGCGCAGACGTTGCCTCATCCAGAATCAAAATTTCTGGATCTCTGATTAACGCTCTAGCTATGGCAATTCGTTGCCTTTGTCCACCAGATAAAGTAATCCCTCTTTCTCCGATCACAGTCTGATATCCATCAGGCAGAGAGAGGATATAGTCATGAATAGCAGCAATTTGACAGACTCGGAATAATTCGTCCTCGCTGACATTTCCCTTCCCCATCAAGATATTGTTTTGTACTGTATCGGGGTATAGATAAGGTTCTTGGAAAACAATAGCTACCCGGCTGGACCAGTCTTTACGATTAATATCAGAAAGAAAATGACCATTCACCCTGATTTCTCCCTTTGATGGATCATAAAAACGAATAAGAAGTTGTGCAATAGTAGACTTGCCACCGCCACTGGCACCTACTATCGCTACTTTATTGCCGATTGGTATATCCATACTCAAATTGCGGAGAATATCATTAGACTCCTTGTCATATCTAAAATGTATGTTATTTAATTGAAGTGTTTCTATCTTTTCGCTGATTTTCTTTGTTCCATTTTCCCATTTAGGCCCGTCCATCACACTGCGTACACGATCAAGACTCGCCATTTTACTAGAAAACTCCATTGCCATATTAAATAGATTTTGGAATGTTGAAACAAGCTGGTTACTAAATTGATATAAAATGACAAAGACACCAATCGACATTTGTCCTTGTAAGACCAAATATCCTCCATATCCCAAGATAAATACCGTAATACCCCATCTAATCGGTTCACTGCTTATTAACTGAAGATTAACCAGTTTTCCTTCCTTCATCACCGCATCAAAATATTTCTTGAAAAATTTCTCATATATACGTGTCTCCCACTGCATTCGATGATAAGCAATGACTTCTCTGGTTGATGAAATGCCTTCCTCAATATGAACAATTAAATCTGATCGGGTTTCCTGTACCTGTTTAGCACCAATTTTTAACTTTTGGGAAAAATAACGCCCTAACCAGACATAGACACCACAGGAGAAGAGACTGAATAATAGAATAATAGGGCTGTTAAAGCCGACAATGCCAAATAATACAAGAGCAGACGCTAATTGTTGTAAGCCTCTAGGGATATCATTAGCAACCATCCCTCCCACTTTATCAATGTCATTAACGACATAATGTACGTAGGAACCTGTGCGTTCCTTTTGGAGAGATGCAGTAGGGATTTTATACATATAGCGCATAAAATCATGCACAATATGCTCCGTGAGAGCTGCTTTCGTTTTATGTATCGTATGAGGTCCAAATGTAAATAAAAAGGAATAAGCGATAAAAGCTAATATCATCAGAACTAAAACATCGTATAACTGATTATAATTATTCGCTATCAGCACATCATCAATTAAACGTTGTTGTAAGCCAATTGTTGCTAAACTTGCATACGATTCGGCAACCATCAAGATCGTTGCCATAACAAGTAATCCCTTGTTGGGACGGATATATGTTGTTAACCATTGTAGATTACTTCTCATTTAAGCACCCTCTAACTTTTGTCCAAGTGATAAGTGATAAAAGGCTCCTTTTCGTTCCATTAATTCATCATAGTTACCACTTTCCATCACTCTACCTTTTTCAATTAATACGATATAGTCATAGTCTTGAATCGTTGATAAACGATGGGCTACAGTAATCGTTGTTCGACCTTGCATCAGGCGTTGAAGAGCTGCCTGAACTTCTTTTTCACTAATCGTGTCTAAAGATGCTGTTGCCTCATCTAGTAGTATAATAGGCGGGTTTTTAATGAACATTCTAGCAATGGAAATGCGTTGCTTTTGTCCCCCTGATAATTTCACACCTCGTTCTCCAAGTAACGTATCATAACCTTGTGGCAATTCGAGAATAAAATCATGAGCAAAAGCTGCTTTTGCTGCTTCTACTACCTCCGCTTCTGATGCATCTGGTTTTCCAAATAAAATATTATCTCGAACACTTGCACCAAAAAGATACGTCTCTTGAAAAACAAAGCCGAGGTTTTCTCTTAAATCTTGGAAACTTAGTTTATGAATGGGCTGACTATCCAATAAAATTCTCCCTTCTGTTGGATCATAAAAACGGCCCATCAGTTTTAATATCGTAGTTTTGCCATTCCCACTAGCTCCGACTAGGGCAACTTTTTGTCCAGTATCTATCGACAAACTGAAATTGCTTAGCACATCCGGACCATCTGGATAGTGAAAGGAAACATCCTCGAATACAATATTCCCCTGAACCTTATTACTCATTACGGTATGTGCCTCTTCTTGAACTTCGGGTGGAATTTTTATGAACTTGTATAGCTTTTCTGCTTGGTCCATCAAAACTCTCTGCTCTGTAATCGTCGTTACAACAGAAGTAAGGATGTGCATCGTTTGAAAATAATAGAGAAGAAATGCTACAAAGGCTCCAGTAGACATGTCACCAACTAACGTAAGGTGTGAACCAACTATAATAATGGCAACTCCACCTATATAGTAGGACATACGGCGATTGGTCCCTCTCCAAAAAGCAAACCAATACGTTTTGATCATCATTTTATTCAATTGTTTGTATCTACTTTTTACATTTGACAGATCCCAAGACTCAGCAACATTTGCACGGATATCATGAATCGATGCAATGCTTTCATAAACTTTTTGGTTAAAACGAACACGATCATCTGCCATTCTTTTTCCGTACTGAGATGCTTTTTTCTCAAGGTAGGGACCAAATATGTAATAAAGTAGTAAACTCGGAATAAGGATCAAGCTTAATTTCCAGCTAATTGTAACCATCAGAGTAATGGAGATAATAGAAAAAATAAAGTTATTAATCATCCATGGCAAGAGTTGTCTGTATAGATTTTGTAAGGAGGCAACCTCAGTATTCATGAGAGCAAGGCTTTCTCCAACTGGATGCTTTTCAAAATAAGCAAACCCTAGTTTTCTTAAGTGCGAATAAATGGAAAATTGCATATCTCGTGAGGCTTTTTCTTGAAGAGAACGCTGGGTGATGTTTCGTATTGCTGAAAAAGTAATGATAAGGACGACCAGAAAGATGACAAAGCTGATCAACCAGATAAACGCATTTGTTTGCTGGCTGTTTAAAACGGTATCAATAAAATATTGAATCAGTTTAGGAATAACTAATTGAGAACCGGTGATGACCAATCCACAAAAAATGAGTAAGAGTAATTTCGATTTATATGGCTTTAAAAAAGAAAGTGTCCAAAAATAGACACGTAATAAAGAGTTTGATTTCATTTTTTCCTCCTTACATTGCTTTAAAAATATCGCTTACAAAAATATACCAAGAACCTTGATCAATTACAATATATTTTATGTTGAGAATTAGATTAAAAAAACTCTTATAACGATATTCGTTACAAGAGCTAGAAGATTTGCCGCAACTAAAGTTACCAAATTATTTATTCATTTTACTCAAGAAATCCCCAAGCAGATCATCAAGATCAGCTTCTTCTGACTCTGTTTCCTCTTTTTCTTCGCGATTCTCTTTTACAGCCTCTTCCCAATTAAACGAATCTAAATCATCATCAACTGGATCCTGTTCCTTTTCTATCTCACTAAAGTCCTGTAATTCGTCTTCCTCTTGGTTAGACTCTTCCGGTATTTCTTCTTGTAAATACAGTGCTTCATCAATGTCCGTAGAACTACTGTTAAGGGAAGCTAATAAAGTTGTCGCTCTAACCGGGTCATTTAAAAGTTGATAAACAATACTCCCTAACAGTGCTTCTGAATGTTCATGTTTCAGCCAGTTTCGTTGTGCCTTGGTTAAACTACTTGGAAGAGGAATCGTAATTGTTTCCCTTTCTTTGGAGCTAGTTTCATTGACACCTTTCAATACCAATTCAGCCATTTTGCTTGAAAAGTTCCGTCGTTCCGTTTCCTTCAGCCGCTGAATTTCCTTTAAAAGATAGTCTGGTGTATCTGAGGGAATCCGAAACGATATGGTCTGGCCTCTATTGATTTGGTTTGCTGATCTTTTCATATCATCACCTTATGACTTTTTCACTGTCTTTTTCTCTTCCTTCGATTTCTCAGCTTTTCTGGTAAATTCAGATAAAAGTTTATAGTAAGCGTTAGCCATCATCCATATACTTTCCTTGTCATCTTCAAAAAATTCAATATTGTAGCCATCTAAATTATTGTTAAGTGTTTTGATATACTCTTTTAGCACATTGGAACCTCCGCCAACAAAATAGCAGATTTCTGTTTGTGAATTTTTCTGCCAAACGTTTCTTAACAAACGATATTGCTTTTTCGCTAGCTCTAGCAGAATTCGGTCTGTAATATCATGTACACTTGTCCGACTTCCTTTCACCATAATATGGTTTCGATCGTTATTTCGAGTAATAATTTCGACGACATCGCGACGGCTATCCACTTCCACACCATGATTACTGAAGATTTCTTCACGTATGTTTTCAAGCGACTCAGACACTCCAAGATTAAAGCCTTGTGCTTTATCATCGTCAACAGTACGATTTTTAATCACTGCAATATCAGTAGACAAACCACCGATATCTTGAATAAGAATTCGTTTATCGATTAAATCTTTATTAATGATTTTAAGATCATGATCCATTACCAGGTTTATATAAGCAGCAAAACCTTCTGGATATACCTTGACCTCATCAAATTTAATATTTACTTTAATTCCTTGATATTTCGGTGTTACTAAAAACTCTACCTGATGAACAGAGCCAAGAAGCTTCGAACGGTACCCTGCATCTTTTCCTTCCTTCACTTCTCTAAGAGGTAACCCTGTTCCTAATGTGTAATTCGCATCAATCACTTTATTAGAACTCTGTTTATTTGCTTTCGCTGCATCTAAAGCAATCGAGGCAAAAAGCATTATTAACGTTTGGTCTTCCTGTGATTTACTGCTTCCTGGATCAAGCTCTGTCGAATTACTTGATTTTGACGCTAAATGACCCACACGGTATATCGCATTATTTTCCTGCAGGGCAGGGGAGTGGACGCGAATATGTATGCCTTCTAAAGGATCTTTTTGATCTAATTCTTCAATGCCGATGACAGGACGGTCTTCAATATCTCTGGCAATAATATTCGGGATGTTGAATTCCTGATCCAACTCACCAAATATTGCTTTCACTGAATCATTTCCTACATCAACTGCTGCAATTCTTGATTGGCTCATTTTAGTAATCATCCTTTTTAAAAAAATCTATTCTTCTAAAAAGGATATTGCAGATGATTGCCTTCATCAATGAGTAGAAGCAAAAAGATATATAACTGTAATTTCGGTGAAACAAGATGTAATGTGTATACAAAAACGTTTACAATGTTTACGTTTATGCATGCAAATTGATATATAGGCATGTATACATCTTTGTAAACAAGCAAACAGTTTTGTGTACTTACTGTATACCTTTTGTAAACTTGTAAACTGAAATGTTTATGTAAAGAAAACTGAAGCGATAAAACATTAGTGGAGGCCACTTTGTCTACCTAAAGTGGCCTTCCCATTTTTTCTCTCTTTATTAATATGTGTCTTAGGAAAGAACAATCTTGCGTATCATTCCATAACCTTAAGGCGATACATTATCTTCCCAAGCTTCGATGTTCGTAAGTGCTCTTTTTAATTCGTGCTGACATTCTTCTACACGTAGTTGAGCATTAAATAGAGGTTCCATCGAGGTACCACTTCCGTTGATCGCTTTGCCACGAGCATCTTGAATTTGCCCTTGCACTTCTCGTAATTGTTGTTGTAGTTCTTTAATTACTTCAATATCAGCTGAATTTCTCGCATCACGAGTTGCTACTTCTAAGTCATAGGAAATTTTAGATAGTTGTTCTATTTCATGTCCGTTTTGAATCGGCATTTTCAGTTCCTCCCTATTTGTAGTACTTCCTTTACTTTTTGCAAAAAGCTGAGAAATACTCAAATTTTATAGGAATTTCACTTACAACCGCGCCTTATAATCTTGTCTCTTCTTTCGCTAATGGATGGTATATGTGATCAGAAAAAATCGGTAAAGAGAAATAAAAAATAGTCCCTTTCTGCTCTTTACTATCCACCCATAAGCGACCTTTATGGCAAAGAATAATTTCTTCACTAATAGCTAGACCTAGCCCGTTCCCTTGCCCCCTACTCTTGGTATAATACCGGTCAAACACATAAGGAATATCTGATTTGGAAATACCGATTCCCTCATCTTTCACAGCGAAAATAACTTCATTTGCATCAGAAATAGTTAAAGCTATTTCAATCGTACCTTTATCAGTATGTTTAATTGCATTGGTAACTAAATTCGTCATGACTTGCTCTAGTCGCATCACATCTACCTCTACTAACGGATACTCCTCAGTAAAATCAGAAGACTCGATACGCTGGTTAAAATCAAGACCAGCCTGCTGGATTTCTAATGTAAACATATTACAAAAATGCTCGTACAATTGATCGACAGGAATGGCTTCCATCGAAAAGTTCATGTTTCCGGATTCTAGTTTGGATAAGTCAAATAAATCCTTAATAAGCTTATCCAAACCGCCGATTCTATTTTTTATGATTTGTAAATATTCCTTTTGTTTTACAGGGTCATCCACTAATCCATCTAATAATGCACTGACATAACCTTGAACTACTGCGACTGGTGACTGGAGATCATGTGACACATTCGAGAGCAAGTGTTTCATTTTCTCTTTAGAATTGTTCAATTGCTGGTTGACCTTTGTTAATCTCTGATTGGTTTCATTCAATAATGCTGTCCGTTTACGAACCTTTTCTTCCAAATCTGCATAAAGATAAGCATTAACGATCGATACTGCCGCTTGCGATACAAGGAATGTTAAAAAACTTAACCGCTCATGGGTAAAAACATGTGTGGATTTATTGTTTTCCATATACAATACAGCCACAAGCCTATCCTGATTGATAATCGGAAGACACAACACCGATTTTGCTTGTGTTTTTTGAATATAGCGACTTTCGATAAATGGACCCTGTTCTGCCGCATGATCTAACACAACTGCTTCCCTGGTATTCACTACAAAATAAGCGATCGCTGATGATACACAAGAATGATGCTCTAATGGTTGTGGCTGCTTAAATATTTCAACACTTCCATTAATTTTGTTATAGGCTACCAATTCAAGTTTGTTATCTTCAGGTAACAGAAAGGATACGTGCTCTGCACCTGCGTAAGTTAAAACCATATTCATTAATCGGCTAATTAATTGATTTAATACCACTTCACTTGAAATGACCCGAGCCGCTTCAAAAACTGCTTTTGTATCTAAACTTTCCTTCGTATGATAGTTATTGGCAGGACTTGTGTTGATTTGCAGTAACGAATCTGGATATGTTTGCTTGATTTGTTCTGCGATATGCACTGCTCCCCAATTAATATAACCGTTATATGCCTCTGTCACAAAGGACTTAGCGGTTTTCGGAATCTGTTTATCTATATAAAAATTTGCCACACAGTGATTTGCGATTGCAACATCTTGAAGGAATCCATTTTCTTCGGCATTTTCTATTGCTTGATGATAGTTATCTATTGCCTGGTTATCACCAGTAAGTTTTTGATATTCAGCACGAATCAGTAAATACTTATGCAAATAATTAGCTGGAGAGTGTTTTGCCCATTTTTTTAGTTTCTTCAAGTTAGGCTTTAACTTGTTCAGACCATTCCTTCTTGTTATCTCTCCTTCTTCCATTAACCTTACAATCCACAAGGAATGGTACAGAACGTATTCAGGTGCAACGATTAATACCATGGTGTTATCCACGAGTGGCTCTAATTCCTGCATCAGCGACTTTGCTATAGAACGATGGTTGAATAAGTAGGCCATCTGTAAGCGAGTGGTTTTATGAATAATGGCCGCTGACTTATCATCTGTAAATTCGGAAAATTTCCATATAGGCTGTTTATCAGGTGAGGAAAGAGCAGCAATCCAATCCAGCAACTCACTTAAATAATCATTGGAAATCGCATATTCATTTTTCTTAGCAAATGATAACTGTCTTTCGATCCCTTCTTTTACCTGTTCTAAGTTATCTCCTTTAAGATACTGCGTCAGGCCAATGAATGCACCATTAGCACCAGCTAAATGCAGATTACCTGATTCGATACAAAGCTGCTGCGACTTCTCTAAATAATCTAAGCTATAGCGGATAGGTTTTATCCAATGATTGACAAAAGCTCCAAACACAAAGTACACACGTGCTTGTAATGCATTATTTCCAGACTTTTCTACATGCCGAATCGCAAGACTTCCAAATTGATAGCTTCCTTGATAATCACCAAAACCGGCACTTAATGTCAATGCATAATTGTTGTAAACGAGGGCAGAGAGATCCATATCACCGTATTTTAAGATTAAACGGAGGGCTCGGAGCATCAGAATCGTTGCTAAATTTTGATCGAAATGATAAGCCGGTGCATTTGAATTAATTAGTGTTCGCATAATCATTTTCTGATTTTTATCTGTTACGGGAGGGAGCTCTAGTAAATCTTCTTCACGTTTGTTAGCTAAAGCTAGCTTTGTTAACAGATACTCCTTTGCTACCATCGATTTATTCGGATTATCTTTTATTTCAATACCAAATAATCGCAAGCCATCAAGCCCTGAATTTGTCGCTTGTTTTACCTCATGTATATGGGTGTACAATGTTATTTTCAAATTGTATATATACAACTTTTCTTGTTTCGTTTTTGGATTTAGCAATGTTTCTTCAAAAATGTCTTCTGCTTCTTCAAAAAATTGGTTAAGGTATAATGATTCTCCGTATCCCACCATAACAGAATATGTCTCTTCATAATCACTCTCCCACTTATCCTGAGGTAATAATTGAAAAGCATTCTGATAAAATGTTAATCCTGATTTAAATGCTGCTGCACGCTTTGCTTGTTCCCCAGCCATTCGATTCCATTTGATTAAATCCTTTTTCTGATCTAAATTCAGCCGAGATTGACAGAGATTCAAATGGTTTACAATCGAAAAAATGTGTTCCTCTATTTCATCTGTTGTCAAATGACTAATTAATTCTTCTGCGATCGTTAAATGACTTTGTTCTCTTTCTTCTTTGGACATCGATGTATAAAAAGCTTGTTGAATCTTATCGTGTAGAAATCGATAATTTGGAGGGTTTTCGTTTAATAGCTGTTCATTCTCATTTGGATAAACCCATTTATAACGGGCATCCATCGGGAGGATAACTCCTTCTTCTAACCCATTCCATAATTGATTTGCAGTTGTTACATAGCTTTTACCAGCAATCGTTGCCAATAATTTAAGGCTAAACTGACTTCCTATACAAGCAGCTAATCGTAAAAGCTTTTTCGTTTCCGATGATAACTTATTGATCTGCTTCATAATAAAATCAATCATAGAATCCGTCATTGGAATCTGTTTCAATGTGGTAAGGTTAATATGCCAAGTCGCTGTACTTAAATCAAAATGGATCATTTTTTCTTGATTTAATAATTGTAATAACTGAATGATAAAAAAAGGATTTCCTCTTGTAATACGATAAATTAATTCAACCAATGGTTCCGCATCCATCGCTTCAAGAGCAAGGATTTCCTCCACCCACTGTTCGATGTGGATCTTAACTAAGGGATGGACAGGAATAGTAGATACACGTACATCCGTATGATTGATTTGGTTGACAAAAACTTCAAACGGATGACCAACCGATACTTCATTATCACGATAAGCACCAATAATTAGTAAATTTCTTCTGTCTGGATTTGTTAGGAGATGCCTCATTAAATCAAGTGTCGCATTATCTGCCCACTGTAAATCGTCGATAAACAATACAAGTGGATGGTTCTCTGTAGCAAACACATCAACAAATTTCCTGACCGCTAACATGAAACGATTATGAACTCCTTGCGGTGGTAAGTCTGATCCTTCTTCCTGCTTCCCAATTAACCATTCAATTTCAGGGATAAAATTTGCGATCACCCAAGCATTATTGGCCAATGAAAGATTCAGTTTATCTCTCCACCTTTGAATACTGTCTGCGTCCTCCGATAAAATTTGCCTTATTAAAGACCGAAAAGCTTCAATAATAGGTGCATAAGGGATATGCTTCTGATATTGAACGAACTTACCTGTAATGAAATATCCTTGTTTGTTTAATAATGGCCGATGCAGTTTATGAACCAGTGCCGTCTTACCTATGCCAGACGGACCTGGGAGAAGTACGAGTGCAGGCTCGCCATGCTGTACATGCTCGAACTTACCGATAAGTTCCTCCAGTTCACGATCTCTGCCATAAAGTTTATTTGGCTTCTCAAGCATGGGACTTGCATCATGCTCTCCTAATGAAAATAATTCTAAGTGATTATCGGAATAAAAAGAATGGGAACATTTCTCTAAATCTTTTTTTAATCCGTAAGTACTTTGATACCTTTGTTCTGGCATTTTAGAAAGGAGCTTCATGATGATATTAGATAGGATTTCGGGTACCGTTGGATTTACCTCATGAGGATACATTGCCGTTTGCGCCAGATGTGCATGAATCACTTCAACCGGGTCCTTCATTGCAAATGGAACACGACCTGTGGCTAGTTGATAGAACAGAATGCCTAATGAATATAGATCGGTACGGTAATCAATGGGCCGATTCATCCTACCCGTTTGCTCAGGGGATACATAGCTAACTTCTTCTATCTGATAAGGTGTTATATCGGCTTGTGGCATTTCTTTAGATAGCATGGTTGATTGGTGAAAGCCTGTTAATTTTAGTTGATCAGTATCTGGGTCATATAAAATATGATCTGGTTGAATCGATTTATGAATGATATTTTTTTGATGAACAGAAGCAAGAATAGATGTTAATTTAATTGCGATCTTTAGAAATGTACTGATATCAAAGACCTGATTACTTCTTAACCAGTCTGTTAAACGTTGGCCATCAAAAAACTCCATCACCAAATAAGGTTGTTCCTTACTTTTTTCCAAGGATACCGGCTTTAGAACACCATAAAGATCTATGTCAGATAGCGTATAATACTCATGAATTAATTCAGCTTTTGATTGAGGATGTGCTTTATTACGGATTGTCTTTATCAAAGCTTGTCGATTGTTGAAGTTGGAAACGGCTTTATATAGTGCCCATGAGTTGGTAGCAATAATCGTATCAGTCAACTGATAATTCGACATTTTTTTCATTATCTATCACCCTAATTTTCAAAATTTAAAGTTAATTTTAACCAAATTTAAACTCTTTTTTAAACTCGCACCTTATACTTTGGATGACGAGCCAAAAAGGGGGAATTCATATGCTAGATGCAAAGAAACAAAATCATCAGAATAATCAGGAAGTAGATAAGGAATGGTTGATCTTACTAACTTTCGCAAAACAAAAAGGATTTACTGTACAGCAAGTGAAGCAATTCTTAAGAGAGAAGAAGTTATCTGATTAAGGCGATTTAACATCATGGTGTTGTTCGATTCGATTAAATTTATAACCAATCCCGCGCACCGTTTCAATATATTTAAATGGATTAGTATTTGTTTCTAATTTTTTTCTTAAATTGCTGATATGTACCATCACTGTCCGATAATCTCCTAAACTATTTTCGTCCCAGATTAACTCAAACAATTTCTCTACACTAAAGATTCTTTCTGGATTTTGCGCTAACAAACATAAGATTTGAAACTCCTTTGCTGATAAATGTAATGTTTGGTTATTTAATTTCACAACAGCACTGTCAAGATTAAGCACTAGACCAGGGTATTCAATTATATTTGATTTTTCCTCAGAGGTTTCATTTTGTTTGTTTGGATGGGACAATTTCCGATACCTACGTAAATGTGCCTTTATTTTAGCCATTAATACTGGTGAACTAGTAGTTTTTTCAATAAAGTCATCTCCACCAACACCCAATCCTAAAATTTTATCCATATCATCTTGTTTGGAGCTAAGGAAAATAATAGGTATATCTATTATTTTTTTTATTTCCTGGCAGAGCTCATATCCGTCTAATTTAGGCATCATCACGTCTAAAATGATTAAATCCGGTGCTTCCTGCTCCACCCTTGCCAGCGCTTCTAACCCATCTGCAGCAGATAACACTTGGTAGCCGTTCTCTTTCATATATAATTCCAGTATGGTACGCATATCCGCGTCATCATCGACTATTAAAATCTTTTCGCTAGCCACATTTATTCCTCCCCTCTTAAACAAGTGCACTGATATTTTCTTCTTCCCACAATATTGTATATATCTTTCGTTACTTTTGGGTAATATAAACTACCTTTAAATGGTACTTTTCTATTAGTATACCAAAGGTTTTACCGAGAACAACAATAAGATTATATTTATTACCAATTCTTCCATGATTTTCGTAGGATAATTCTACTAACTAACTTTAAACATACATACTACTTGCTTTTTTGTTAAGTGCAATACGGCTGCTAAAGTAGCCAAGTTTTTAATAGAAAAAGATTACTAGGTAAAAGAATTGACTGGTGGTATTGCAGCATGGCAACAAATGAATTTCCCTGTCTCGAAACAAGGAAACACCGAAGATCATTGTGGATGTTAACAAAAGTAATATAAAAGATTAGTTTGGAGGAGACCGTCTACATTGTAAGCACGGTCTCCTTCGTTTTATTTTTCAGGCCTAATTTAAAAATATATTTAATTTCTTAAGAATAACCTTTAACTTTTGTGGTTAAAGGTTTTCTCTTTACAAGCTAAAATGATAGGTGGAAAGGAGGTAATTCACATTTTTGTAAGCGTTTTATATTTTGAAACAAAACTTTTATATGGAGGAATAGAAAATATGAACAGGAATTTTAAAAGAATTATTTCATTATTTCTCGTAGCAATTTTGGTCATTCCATCAGGTTGGATTACACCGGTTGCAGAAGCGGCAACGAACGAAGATATCCCGGTTCTTCTATATCACCGCGTCGTTGAAAATCCTACCAATGAATGGACGGATACCAGTATCGAAAAGTTTGAACAAACAATGAAATATCTCCAAGACAATGGTTATAACACATTATCCGCAGAACAATATGTCAGTATCATGGAAGGAACAGAAACGGCACCTGAAAATCCGATTCTATTAACCTTTGATGATGCTACTCCTGACTTTATCACCAATGCGCTACCTATCTTAGAAAAGTATGACATGCATGCTGTTCAATTTGTTATCACTGACTGGATTGATGGTGATTACAGTATGTCAGAAGAACAGCTGAAGAGTTTAACAGAAAATCCAAATGTCAGTCTGCAAAATCATTCCAAATCACATGATGAAGACATTTGGGGTAATGATGGAAGTATAAGAAGTGACATCACAAGAGAACAAGCTGAGGAAGAAATAACTCAAGCTAACACGTATCTAATGGAGATTACAGGTCAAGAACCTATTCTTATGGCATACCCTTATGGCAGCTACAATAATGTAGTAAAAGAGGTTAACGAAGAAAATGGTATTCAATATGCATTTAAAGTTGGCTATCCTGATGAGGATGAATATACCCTGGGGCGTCATTATGTAGTAATGGACACGACGCTTGGTGAAATTGCGGAGTGGATTGATGGCCCTACACCAGAAACGGAATCAGGAGAACAATCAGAGGTGGAAACCGTATATCATGAAACCTTTGAAGATGGTTTAGGTGTTGCAACGCCAGCTGGTGATGCTCAATTAGATTCAGTGTCTGATATTGTGTTTGAAGATAATGAAAATGGAAAAGCAGTTCATGTAAGCGAGAGAACCAATAATTGGGACGGTGTTGACATTCCATTCAATGACGTCAATATGGAAGATAGCAAAACCTATATGATTACTATCACTGGTTATGTAGATGAAAATACCACCATACCAGAAGGTGCTCAAGCTTTGCTTCAAAATGTAGAAAGCTATAATGGATTATATGTAGCTGCTGATTTTGTAGCAGGACAAGCCTTTACCTTATCTGGAGAATATACCGTCGACGCAAGCGAAGACAGAGCTTTACGAATCCAATCTAATGATGAGGGATCAACAGTTCCATTTTATATCGGGGATATCCATATTACCGAAGAAGTGACTTCAGAAGACGATGGTGAAGAAGGGCCAGATGAACAAAGACCACCTGCTAAAGATTTCACCACCGTTACCTTTGAAGACCAATCAACAGGTGGTTTTGAAGCTAGAGGTGATTCGGAAACTCTTACAGTAACAGACGAAGCGAATCATACAGAAAATGGCTCCTATGCATTAAAAGTGGAGGAAAGAGCAGAAAATTGGCATGGACCATCATTACGTGTGGAGCAATATGTAGATCAAGGACAAGAATATAAAATTTCCGCATGGGTCAAGCTGATCTCACCAGATAGTTCACAGCTTCAGCTTTCAACTCAAGTTGGTGAAGGTGACAGTGCTAATTACAATAACCTACAAGGAAAAACAATTAGTACAGAGGACGGCTGGGTCCAATTCGAAGGAACATATCGTTACAGTAGTGTAGGTGGCGAATATTTAACTATTTATATAGAAAGCTCGAATAACAGTACGGCTTCATTCTATATCGACGATGTAACTTTTGAACCTACTGATTCAGGAGAAGTTGAAATCGAAAAAGATCTAACGCCAATAAAAGATGTATATGAAGACTATTTCTTGATAGGAAATGCAGTCTCTAATGCCGAATTTGAAGGTACAAGAATGGAACTTCTTAACATGCATCACAACCTTGTCACAGCAGAGAATGCGATGAAACCTGGTTATGCATACAATGATGACAGAGAATTTGATTTTACTGCTGAAGATGCACTTGTTGGTGAAGCCTTGGAGCAAGGATTACAAATACATGGTCATGTCCTTGTTTGGCACCAACAATCAGATGAATGGCTACATTCTGACGAAAATGGTGAACCTTTAAGTCGGGAAGAAGCTCTTGAAAACTTAAGAAACCATGTTCAAACAACTGTTGAGCATTTCGGACCAAACGTGATTTCCTGGGACGTTGTCAATGAAGCAATGATTGATAATCCGCCTAATCCATCCGACTGGAAAGCATCCTTACGTCAATCAGGTTGGTATCATGCTATTGGCGAGGACTATGTAGAACAATCTTTCCGTGCAGCAAAAGAGGTAATTGATGAAAAGGGCTGGGATATCAAGCTATATTACAATGATTACAATGATGATAATCAAAACAAAGCAGAAGCCATTTACCAGATGGTGAAAGAAATAAATGAGAATTATGCAACAGAAAATGACGGTGAATTGCTCATTGGCGGCGTCGGCATGCAGGGACACTACAATTTAAACACCAATCCTGAAAATGTAAGACGTTCAATGGAGAAGTTTATTTCTCTTGGTGTGGAGGTTGGTGTGACAGAGCTTGACATTACAGCTGGTAGCGACAATGAGTTAACAGAGCAGCAAGCAAATGCCCAAGGTTATCTCTATGCACAATTGTTCCAGATTTACAGAGAACATGCAGAAGATATCTCACGCGTTACATTTTGGGGGCTAAATGATGCTACAAGCTGGAGAGCTGAACAAAGCCCATTATTGTTTGATAAAAACTTGCAAGCAAAACCGGCATACCATGCTGTGATCGATCCTGATACATTTATTGAAGAACACGAACTGGAGGAGACAGAAGCAAATCAAGCCACTTCTTCATTTGGAACTCCAGAAATCGACGGGGCCATAGATGATGTTTGGAGCGATGCACCAAAGTTGCCAGTTAATCGCTATCAGATGGCTTGGCAGGGAGCAAACGGAACAGCCAAAACTTTATGGGATGACGAAAACCTGTATGTCTTGATTCAGGTAAGTGATTCAGATCTTGACGATACAAACGAAAATGCTTGGGAACAGGATTCCATAGAAGTATTTGTTGACGAAAATAATGCAAAGACATCATTCTATGAAGATGGAGACGGACAATATAGAGTAAACTTTAACAATGAGACCTCCTTCAACCCGGAAAGCATTGCTGACGGATTCGAATCAGCAACGGATGTTTCAGATAATGGTTACACTGTAGAGGTAAAGATACCTTTTAAAACGATTACTCCTTCTGAAGATACAGAGATTGGTTTTGACGTACAAATTAATGACGCAAAAGACGGCGCACGAGAAAGTGTTGCAACATGGAACGATACAACAGGATCCAGCTATCAGGATACATCCGTATTTGGTATTTTAACACTGAAAGATTCAAGAGACTCAACACCTGAACCAGAAGAGCCTCAACCGGAAGATCCAAAAGATCCAGGTTTAGATGATCCAAAACCTGAAAAACCAAAACAAATCGTAACCGAACCCATAGTGCAAGATAAACAAGCAACCATTAAAGATGACGACATTAATAAAGTAGAACAAGAAGACGAATTAGTCATCAATCTAAAAAATCAAGACTCTTCCATAACTGTTTCATTTACTAGCGATCAAGTGAAACAGTTAAAGCAACAAAATGCTCGCATCACCATTAACATGAAAGATGTGAGTATCCAATTGTCTGCCTCCATATTTACCAATGGAGATCAAGCTGTCGATTTGAAAATAAAAAGAATGAAAGATATGGAAGATGCATTAAGCGCAGTCTATGACTTTACCATTTTCCAAGGTGACGAAGAAATCAGTCCGTTTGATTCCAAGGTTACCCTTTCATTTAAAGTCGATAAGGATCAAATAAAAGATCCTAACAATGTCAAATTGTTCTACTGGAATCCAGATACAGAGGAATGGGTACTCATCGGTGGAGAATACAAAGATGGGGTAGTGACAGCCGAAACGGATCACTTCAGTACATTTGCCGTATTTGAGATAGAAAACGAAGAGGAATATAAGGAAGAACCTGAGGCAGATGAAGTAGATCAAGTCGACGAGGAGAATGAATTACCTGACACGGCTACAAGAACATTCAACTATTTAGTGGCGGGATTAATTATACTACTTGTAGGCGCGGCTTTCCTTCTAATTAATAAAAGGAGAAAAGTTTAAATTTAAACAATGCACATGAAGAGGCTGACGGTATTTCGTCAGTCTCTATTTTCGTTCCTGTCATTGTATCAAACGTGATTTCTATTTACATTCGGGTTTTATTATCAACTTAGGTGCTTTACTATCAACTTTCGAGATTTACTAACACTCTTTAATCAGGCTATTGATAAATGAACATTTTCATATATTATTCTTAAAATTGAAAGTTGATATTACTTTTCAATTTTGGTAACATTTATGAAAACGGATTCACGAACTTCATATTTCTTCCTTATCCCAACCTCTAATACAATAAAAGTCTTTCAATATATCTTCTATTCACTTGAAGGTGGTGATAAATACTAATTTAAATCATTCCTGATTCAAGAGAAAATTCAGATTGTGGAAGGGAGAATACAATAACAATGAATAAGAGATTAAAACTAACTTTAGCACTATCGCTTAGTGTTCTATTGCTTGGGTCAACAGTTAGTTATGCAAAAGAAAACAACCTAGCAGATGCCAAGAATAGCAGTGCCCAAGAAATTAATATCGACGTGGAGAGTAAGTATCAAGAAATTGATGGATTCGGCGCTTCCGGTGCTTGGTCCATGGATCCAGTTGGCAGTGAATGGTCTGAAGAAAACAAAAACCGTGTGGCTGATTTACTATTCTCACAGGATAAAGGAATTGGTTTATCGATGTGGCGTTTTAATATCGGCGCAGGTAGTGAAATGACAGATAAAGACATCATTACAGATCGTTTTAGAAGAGCAGAAGGTTTTAAATCCGGAGAAAATGAGGATTATGATTGGTCTAAACAGGCTGGTCAACAGTGGTTTCTTCAAGCAGCAAATGAACGAGGAGTTGAGGAATTTATTGCATTTGTAAATAGTCCACCCGTTTGGATGACAAAGAATGGACATGGACAACCTGATCCCTCTGTTGGCAGCACAAATTTAGATGAAGAACATATTGATGATTTCGCCATATTTTTAGCTGATGTATTAGAGCACTTTGAACAAGAGCAGTTGCCATTTAACTATATTAGTCCGATTAATGAGCCTACATGGGATTGGAACTATGCGGGGCAAGAAGGAAATCGTTACAATGTAGAAGATATGAAAGAGGTTATCACAGCTTTACATAATGAGCTGGAAAACCGAGGCATTGAAACCGAGATCGATGCACCTGAAGCAGTAGAATATACCTCACTTCTTGACGATGATATATATGCAGCATTTACAGGAAGCGATAGCAGGTATAGTAGCGGAAATGCTAGTGGTGCTTATCCAGGTAAATATCGAGAATATATAAAGGAATTTTTGGGAGATAATGATATAAAAGAAATGATCGGAAATAAGGTTAGTGCACATGCCTATTGGTCAGATCATTATTCTGGTAAAGATCGTCTAATTCCATTAAGAGAATCTGTACGGGAGAATATGGATCGATATGATGAGAACGCAAAAATATGGATGTCCGAATACTGTATTTTGGGAGATCACGGGCATGGTAGAGACTTATCCATGGAGACTGCACTAGATGTTGCCCGACTCATTCATTATGACATGGTGGAAACACAAGCTTCCGCATGGCAATGGTGGTTAGCGCTGTCTCCGTATGATTACAAGGACGGTTTGATCTATACAGATTATGCTGAGCAGGGTGATGAAGAATCAATCATCGAATCTAAGTTATTATGGGCTTTAGGTAACTACAGCCGTTTCGTTAGACCAGGCGCACATAGAGTTGACCTTCAAGGTGCAAATGATAAGGATGGCTTAATGGGCTCTGCTTATTATCAAGAAGATGATGACCAGCTCTCTATTGTACTTGTAAATCATAGTGATGAAACAAAATCAGTAAATGTCAATGTAGATAACCTACCAGGAAACAAGGAAGCTATTCAATTTAAACCATATGTAACATCTGAAAACTATGATCTGGAACAAAAAAACTTATTCCCACAACATAAAACGTTTAATGTTCCATCTAACTCGATCGTTACATTAGTTGCTCAATAATTTAAATAAATGCACCAAAGGAAAATGCCGGTTTATCAATAAGTAAACCGGCATTCAAAATATTTTTATTAACTACTTTTTGATTTTGCACTATTAATCGGTCCATTGACGGTTAGTCCCAGTGTCTCTTCTGTTGCAGTATGAATTTCCCGGAACATTTCAGGGTTTTCCGCTAGCAACACACCATAAGATGGAACCATTTCTTTTATTTTCGGTTCCCATTCTTTAATATGTTGTGGGAAACATCTCTCCAATATTTCAAGCATAACTGGTACTGCGGTGGAAGCACCTGGAGAAGCACCAAGTAATGCGGCTATCGAGCCATCAGCAGCACTAACAACTTCTGTACCAAATTGAAGTGTCCCTTTACCACCAGTGTCTGTGTCTTTAATAACTTGTACACGTTGACCAGCTACGACTATATCCCAATCTTCACTTTTTGCATTCGGAATAAATTCACGTAATTCTTCCATGCGCTGTTCCTTCGATGACAACACTTGCTGAATCAGATATTTCGTCAATCCCAGCTCTTTGGCCCCTGCCGATAACATGGTTAAAACATTATTGGGTTTGACCGAACCAAGTAAATCAAAATTGGAACCCGTTTTTAAGAATTTTGGTGAGAAACCAGCAAACGGTCCAAATAATAATGATTTTTTATTATCGATAAATCTGGTATCAAGATGCGGAACAGACATTGGCGGAGCACCAACCTTAGCTTTACCGTATACTTTTCCATGATGCTGCTCTATAATTTCAGGATTGTTACATACCATAAATAGGCCGCTTACCGGGAATCCACCTATATTTTTAGACTCTGGTATACCGGTTTTCTGTAGTAAAGGCAGACTTCCGCCCCCACCACCGATAAAGAGGAACTTTGCAGTATGATATTCTATTTTGCCGTTATCAATATCATGCACTTTTACTTCCCAGGAGCCATCACTGGTTCGTTTAATATCCTCTACACTATGCTTGTAATTTATTTCTACGTCTGTCTCCTCTAGGTGGTCGAACAATTTGCGTGTTAAAGCACCAAAGTTTACATCCGTTCCAGAGTCGATTTTAGTTGCCGCTATCGGTTCATCTGGTGTACGTTCCTCCATAATAAGCGGGATCCATTCCTTCAGTTTCTCAGGGTCATCGGAATATTGCATATCTTGAAACAGAGGAATATTTGTTAACGCTTCAAAACGTTTTTTCAAAAATGCCACATTTTCTTCCCCTTGTACTAAACTCATATGAGGGATTGGCATGATAAAGTCTTGTGGATTACCAATCAGATTGCTGTTAACTAAATAAGACCAAAACTGTCTTGATACCTGAAACTGTTCATTAACTTTTACAGCTTTGGTAGTATCGATGGATCCATCAGCTTTTTCTGTAGTATAGTTAAGCTCGCACAGTGCGGCATGACCTGTACCCGCGTTATTCCATTCGTTAGAGCTTTCTTCTCCTGCTTTATCGAGTTTCTCAAACACTGTAATATCCCAGCTTGGTGCTAATTCTTTCAGTATTGATCCCAAAGTCGCACTCATCACTCCGGCACCAATTAAGATAACATCTGATTTTTTCTGTATGCTGCTCATAAAACCTTCCTTTCTTATTCCCTTATCTGCAAAAAAAGAGTAGGCTTTCCTGCTTTGGTATAACAAAAAGTAAGGTATTATCCAGGAACAAACCTTTTCTTCCTCCATTATAACCATTTATAGTCTATTATAATTAATTGAATATCTACTAATAATTATAAACTATTTAGGGTTGGAAAAAAAGCAAGAATAATGTCACAAGAGGCTAGGAAGTAGATCCGGTTAATTCTATTGTAACAACACATATTTATATAGAAGGAATTTAATGATCCTGTCCCAACTAGAAGTATCTTTTGAATTGGAAACCAAAAATTTAACTTTTCTTCCTTTAACCTTTAAAATGGTAAATATAGAAAATTGGAAAGGGTGAAGCAAATGAAAGTATTAGTTGTAGGTGCGAATGGCCAGATAGGAAAACATCTTGTCAAATTCATCCAAGATGAAGATAATCTAGATGCAAAAGCAATGATTCGAAAAAAAGAACAAGCCGCTTATTTTGAAGATTTAGGGGCAGAGGTTGCTGTGGTAGATCTTGAAGATGACATTGATACAATCGCTAAGGCTGCAGAAGATGTAGATGCGATTGTATTCACAGCAGGATCTGGACCAAAAACAGGCAAAGACAAAACCCTTATGATCGATCTCGATGGCGCTGTAAAAACAATTGAAGCTGCAAAACAAGCTAATGTGAAGCGATATGTAATGATCAGTTCATTCGATACAAGTCGCGAAGCAATCCAATCTGCTCCAGAAGGCTTTGCACCATATGTGGTTGCGAAGCATTATGCAGATGAATGGCTAACATCAACTGATTTAGATTATACAATCATTCACCCTGGCGGACTAACCAATGATCCAGGCAAAAATCAAGTAGAACTAGCTGAAAAAGTGGAAAGAGGCCAAGTGCCACGAGAAGACATTGCAAGGGTGATCGTAGCTAGTTTGAACAATGATTCTACGATTGGCAAGAGATTTCAGGTTGTAACAGGTAATACAGCTGTTGAAGAAGCGATCAAATCGATCTAAAAATAGTTGATCATATAAAGAGAGATCCATTTCTCTGAATGGCGAAATGGATCTCTTTATTTTACCATTTTACCCACAAAGCTTTTTATGGTCATTTCACACTATCATTACATTTAACCCAAACTCTCCATAAGCAAATATATTCCTGTAAACAACAAGATGATATATGTAACTACCCGAAAAACATTTTGGTTAATCCATTTAAAAAGTATTTGTCCCAAATACAGACCTATTAGTACTAATGGTAAAGCAACTCCACTAGAAACCCAGACTGTTTTACTTGTTCCTGCAAAAGTGACTTGGGTTATTAAACTAAATAAATAGATGAATAAATAAAATGCCAGTGTTGTGCCCCGTAACTTTTCCTTTTGAGTATCTGTTCCAGAAAAGTATAACAATAATGGCGGACCGGGCATTCCGATACTTGTTGTTAAAGAACCTGATAATCCACCGACAATCCAATCTCTTTTTTTATTCTGTTTGATTCGAAATCTTAGTATAAGCATTATTGTTAATAGCAAGATAATAATGCTAATTCCTAATTTAAGCTTGATTATATCTATTAGTAGAAATGCAAAGATTCCTATCGGCAGACCTACGACACTCCCAAATATAAATCTCCGTAAGATCTTGAAATCAACATCCTTTAAAATCTTAGTTATTAGAGCACCAGAAATAACAAGTGATAACAACAGATTTATTTGTATTGCTTCCCTCGGTTCAAATACCAAAAGAAGAAAGGGAGTAGCCAAAATGGAAAAGCCGAACCCTGTACTCGTTTGAAGGATGGAGGCTACTATTATAATTACAAAGAATAGAATTGTGTCCATAGACAACCTGCTTTCTGTACTCAAGAACCTAATAAAAAGATTTTAATTAAATCAGTGCTATAGTCCTTAATAATAAATAATAGCATATTGTAACACATTAGATCATGACCTATGGTTGTTAAATGGTATCATTTGACGAACCACTGTCTTGCTATACTAAAGTCTGATCATGACTCATGACTCCTGATAAGTTGCCCTAAAAATATTTTTTTGCATAGCTTGTCTCCATTAATGCATATATATAGACTATCAATGGCTAAGGAGGCTTTTTATGCTAAAGAATATTTCATCCTATCAGCTCATTCGGTATCTAGTTGGCTATGTTTTTATAGCTTCTGCTCTTATGAAATTAGTAGTTGTAGATTTTACAGGTGCATTTTCTAATTATGGTATACCATATCCTCATGCTACAGTATTAATTGTAGGGATTACAGAATTGATATGTGGTTTACTAGTCGTTTTTAATTACTATGTGAAGAAGGCGACTATTCCATTATTAGTAATAATAGTAGCTGCAATTATCCTTACGAAAGTGCCTGTACTACAAGCTGGGCTACTGGAATTTGCATTTGAAGCGAGATTAGATATTGTTATGTTTTTTCTTCTTTATATTCTTTGGAAAAACTAACGATTAATCAACTATGTTCCCCATCAAGGAAGGATTCTTTCAGTTGTATAGAAGGTTACTAAGTTATAATCCGCTATGATCAATAAATTGATTATAGCGGCATTTTTATCATTTATTTTAATATATAAATAATTTAATGGTAATATATGCACAATACATAGAAACCATCTTTCAAGATACAGGAGTTGTTAATCTAATGGAACTTCAAGCAAACCCCCAATTATTATGGTTTATCGGGATTTATGCTGTAATAATGATCGGGCTAGGAATTTATATGTCAAAGAAAGTGTCGAATAGTACAGACTTTATTCTAGCAGGAAAAAGCTTAGGGCCTTTTGTATTGATGGGTACCTTGCTGGCTACCTGGACTGGAAGCGGAAGCATATCAGGTGGAGAAACGTCTGTTGCTTATAGCTTTGGTATTATCCCTTCCCTCATGTTAATGATACCAACTTTAATCGGTATTCTTACACTTTACATAGCAGCACCTAAGATCAGAGCATTTGGAAAATATACGATTTCAGGAATTCTTGAAGAAAAATATGGTGTCTCTGCTCGCAATCTTGCCAGTGTCATTGTTCTGTTAGCGTACGTGGGTATCGTTTCTTATCAAATGAAAGGTTTCGGATTTATTCTCAATCTTACAACAGGAATGAGCGTAGAACTCGGTACGATCATTGCTGCGGTTTTAATCATATTTCTTGCGATGATTGGTGGTCTAAAATCTGTTTCTCAAACAGATGCATTAAGTGGATTTTTAATGGTTGGTGGTTTAGTGATCACCGTACCAATGATTTTCGCAATTGCCGGTGGTTGGGATTCCATCGTTGAAAATGTCCCGGATTCTCATCTAACTGCAACGGGAGGACTAACAAACATCCAGCTGATTGGCTACCTACTACCTTCCTTATTCCTTTTACTTGGTGACCAAAACATGTATCAACGGTTAGCATCATCAAAAGGAGATGCTTCATCAAGAAAGGCGCAAATAGGTTGGCTTCTCATTATGCTAATTATTTCACCAGCCATCTCACTAATTGCATTTGCATCTCGTTCTTTATTCCCTGATATAGATCCAGGGATGGCATTAATGGCGACAACCCTTGCAATGCCTATAGCAATTGGAGGAGTTTTACTTGCTGCAGCCGCTGCTTTTATCATTACAACAGGGAACTCCTATTTGCTTTCCGCAGCTACGAATATGACGTATGATATATATGGAAAATATATTAATAGACATGCGTCAGATGAAAAACAATTAGGTATGACAAAAGTGTTTATCGTAATCCTTGGTGCATTTTCCTATTTATTGATTAGCTTTTTCCCAACGGTGTTAGAAGTCCAAATGTATGCTTATACAGTTTATGGTGCAGGTATAACACCAGCAATTTTGGCTGTGTTTTTCTGGAAACGCGTCAATGCAATCGGTGGTATTTCTTCCATGGTTGTTGGTGTTGTAACAACATTAGTATGGGAAATTATCCTTGGTAAACCATTTGAATTAAACAGTGTCGTTATTTCAGTTCCTGCTGCGTTCATTGTATTAATTGTTGTAACCTTAGCAACTCAAAAGGAAACGAAGCATAATTCTTGATAGGGGTGTTTAACTTGCAAGAACGATTAACAAAAGTAACGGAATGGATGAATGAGAAAAATATTGAAGTAGCTTTCTTAAATTCAACCGAAAATGTCTTTTATTTATCAAATTTTTATACAGATCCACATGAACGTTTGATGGGGATCTTCCTGTTTAAACAAGCACAACCAGTGTTTATCCTACCTGCAATGGAAGTGGGGCAATTAAAAAATGCAGGTTGGGAATACGAGATTATCGGATATTCTGATCACGAAAATCCATGGAAATTCATTGAAGCTATAATACAAAAAAAGCAGCTAGAAAAAGCAGAAGCAGTTGCTATTGAAAAAGACGTTCTCACTTATAGACGAAGTGAGGAATTTCTATCTTTCTTCCCTGAAGCAAAAGTAATTTCTGTAGAAGAAAAATTAAATGCCATGCGTGTTGTGAAAGATAATGAGGAAATTAGCATCATTCGTCGCGCTGCAAACATGGCTGATTATGGCGTTCAAGTAGGAATCGATGCACTCGAAGAAGGCATTAGCGAAATGGAAGTATTAGCAACAATTGAATTTGAACTGAAAAAAAAGGGAATTCGTGAAATGTCCTTTTCGACCATGGTACTATTTGGTGAAAAATCTGGAGACCCACACGGAAATCCAGGCGATCGAATGTTAAATGCTGGTGATATGGTTCTATTTGATTTAGGAGTTGTCATGGATGGCTATTGCTCAGATATCACGAGAACCGTAGCATTTAAATCAGTCACAGACAAACAAAAAGACATGTATCAAACCGTATTAAAAGCAGAACAAGCTTCCTTAGAAAAAAGTAAACCAGGTAATCGTATAGGTGATTTAGACAAAGTTGCTCGAAATATTATCACGGAAGCAGGATATGGTGACTACTTCCCACATCGGATTGGGCATGGCATGGGAATCAACGTCCATGAATTCCCTTCCATGAGTCATCTAAATGATGGAATCATAACAGAAGGTATGGTCTACACGATTGAACCAGGGATTTACCTTCCGGGAATCGGTGGTGTAAGAATAGAAGATGATGTACTTGTTACAATGGATGGTTATGAAACATTGACCAAATTCCCCAAAGAACTACAAATAATAGAATAATTTAAGGCTTTTGCGCTCTAAGTGAAGTGAAAATACCCATATAAGGAACTTGTCAGTTGTTTATATGGGTATTAATTATTTTTTTAGATGGTAGCCCCATTTTTATCCCAATAACCCCCCAGAATATTCCTCCTACAGTAATGATTCTCTAATGCAATTTGGAAAAATCACTTCTAATTATATGAATTTATCAATTAAATTTTGGAAAGAATAATAGTGTAGAAATTTTATAGGTTATAAGGGTTATCAGGAGGAATAAGCAGTGGAATTAATCCAAATATTGATAAAATTAGTGACAGGTTTCTTTTTACTTTTTCTGTTAGTCAGAATTATAGGATCGAAATTAATAGACCAATTTACTCCATTTCATTTTATATCAGCTGTTGTCTTAAGTGAATTGTTGGGAAATGCCATTTATGAAGAGAAGATCCCCATTAGCTATATCTTCTTTACTTTACTAATATGGGGATGTTTATTGTTTTTAGTAGAATACATTGCTCAGAAATCTCTTTTATATAGAGGAAAGTTCGAAGGGAAGCCTGCCACCGTTATTCGAGATGGTCAAATTGACTTTGACGAGTTAAAGAAAAGTCGGATGAATCTTAATCAATTACAAAGTTTACTTCGCCAAAGCGAAATCTTTTCCATACGTGAAGTAGCATTTGCACTGATAGAACCTAATGGCTCTATCAGTGTATTAAAAAAAGCACAATATCAAAAAACTACTCAACAAGACTTCAATATGCCACCGCAACCTGTTTATCTTCCCATAACAATAATTAAAGATGGCGAAATTATTCAGGATCATTTAAAAGAAATAAACAAAGACGAGCCATGGTTAAAGAACCAGTTAATAGCCCATAACATAAGTAAAATGGAAGACGTGCTTTTTGCTGAATGGTTAGAAAACGATGGTTTATTTGTTGTTCCATTCAAAACTTAAATGAAATTTACAAACCACTGCTGTACTATTTATGATAGAGCTTATTCCTATTAATCCATCGTAATCACAATCTTCCCAACAGCATGATGGGTTTCGCTTAGAGCGTGTGCATCATAAACGCCTTGCTGTGTTAAAGGGAATGTGCTACCGACAATACTTTTCATTTTTTTCGCTTGTAGTAAATCAGCTAATTTACTTAGTTGTTTACCTTCTGGTTGAAGCCATATTCCCTTGACCTCAACATTTTTTTCTTTCGCTTTTTCCTGATCTGGTTCTCCTAAAACAGAAATAAGTCTCCCACTATTTTCTTTAAGGACATCGAAGCTATTAAGTTGTACTTCACCACCCATTGTATCTAGTACAAGATCAATATCTTGTACTACATCTCTAAAATCAGTGGTACGATAATCAATCACTTCATCTGCACCAAGTGAGCGAAGTAGTTCATGATTCTTTTCACTTGCTGTCGTATATACATACGCACCTGCTTCTTTAGCTAATTGAATTGCATATGTTCCGACTCCACCAGCACCAGCATGAACTAACACTTTCTCGCCTTCTTTTAGATGTCCATGATCAAACAAACCTTGATAGGCTGTCAACCCCGCCAACGGTACTGCTGCAGCTTCCTCAAAGGAAATATTGGCCGGTTTTTTGGCTAATAAATGATCGTCGACAATGGTATATTCCGCATAAGTCCCAAAGCGTGTTGTTTCTGGACGAGCAAATACTTCATCGCCTTCTTGCCAGTCCTTCACAGCTGATCCAACTGCTTCGATAACTCCCGCAACATCCCAACCGAGAATAATCGGAAATTCCCAATCAAACATTTGCTGTAAATATCCTTCACGAAGTTTCCAGTCAATCGGGTTAATCGAAGTTGCTTTTTCACGTACTAATACCTGATGCTCCCCAAGTTCCGGTAAAGTAACTTTACCTTCTTCTAGTACATCCTTACTGCCATATTTATTAATAATCACGGCTCTTGTTTCCATGATGATTCACCCCTTTTATATTGTTCAGAGTCATTCAGTCTGAGATGGATATAGTAACACTTATAGTATGACCATGAAAAATATTTTGATTCTATGAATGTGCTGGATAGCGTTTCATACTTTCTTTCGTTTCATGCTTAACCGTATATAATAGTGCTAATCCACTAGCTAATAACAGTAAACTACTAAAATAGAAAACAGTAGAAATGGTATACAAGCCAGCAATCCAACCACCAATCACAGGACCAATAATGTTACCTAAAAAGCGAACACTCGTATTATAACCTAACACTTCACCTTGAATATTTAATGGTGTTACTTGGCGGATATAAGCGGTTCTGATCGGGATTACACCACCTATTGCCATTCCTAATAAAAATCGAACGATAACTAGTTGCCAAATATTATCGACTAATGCTCCTGGTATGAAAAATACGGCAGACAAAATCAACAGTACTATTAAGACCTTTTCATAACCAATCCGATCTCCTAATTTACCCCAATTCCTTGACATGAAAAGATTTCCAAGGCCTGCCGCTGAAAATGCAAGTCCTGAAAAGAAAGCAATGCTATTAGCTCCATGTATTTCATCAACATATAAAGATAAAATCGGCTGAATACTAAAGTTTGCCACCTGAACAAACATCGATACAACCATGACCATTACAAGTACTGGCTTACTGATAATATGTTTGAGCACTTCTACAGATGAATAGCTTGTGCTTTCCGTCTTCGGTGTGTCTAATTTGACCTCTTTCGCTCCGAATACTACAAAACAAGCAGCAATAAAAAGAGTAACGGATGTCAATTGAAAAGTTGCGGCATAACCAATCGTATCCGCTAATATCCCACCAAACAATGGCCCTAATAAACTCCCAGTTACATTTCCTGTTTGTAATGTTCCCAGCACTTTACCAGCAATGTGCTTTGGTGTTTGTGTGGAAATAAATGCTTGTGACATAGAAATAAAACCAGTGAAAAACCCCATAAACATGCGTAAAATAAAAAGCTGTGGGACATTTGTCACAAAGCCCATTAGTAACACACTGATTCCTAAACCAAAAGCTGCTAAGACTAAAAATATCTTACGACCATGTTTATCACCAAATCTTCCCCATATTGGTGATACAATGAATGCAATCAAAAATGTTATGGCAAATACCCAACCAGACCATTTTTGCACATAGCCATCGGTATAATTGCCTAATGTTCCAATATATAAAGAAAGAAATGGGATCACCATCGTCATACTCGCTGCAATAAAGAAGTTCGCAAACCACATGATAGACAGATTACGCTTTGCAAGCTGCTCTTTATTTGAAATAATAACCCCTTCTTCTTCTATTTATTTCGTCTCTCTAAATAATATGATACGCCTATTATTGACATAGGGGAAATATTATGCATGCAAATGGATTAATTCGAAATATTGTGTCAATTTCAACATTTATTTGTGTATGAAGCTCTCATCATCATTTGATGAAAATTTGATTGTACTTTTCCGCTGAATAATATATAATTCCTTTTGTCAGCGTTTACACAAAACAGATTTGCATAGGGGGGAGAAAAACATGATAACCTTTTTCATTGGTATCGGGTTATTAATTGTTGCCTATTTTACGTACGGTAAATTTGTGGAAAAAACCTTCGGAGTAGATCATTCACGTAAAACACCTGCTATTGTCAATCAGGATGGTGTTGATTTTGTTCCGATGAAAAAACAAAAGAATGCCATGATTCAATTACTTAATATTGCTGGAACAGGTCCGATTTATGGCCCGATTATGGGTGCCCTATTCGGTCCGGCAGCGTTTATTTGGATTGTATTTGGTTCCATTTTTGCTGGGGCTGTTCATGATTATTTGACTGGCATGATATCGATTCGCAACAAAGGGGCGCATATACCAGAACTTGCTGGGAAGTTTTTAGGAAAATTTCCCCGGCACCTGGTAAATGCCTTTGCACTACTGCTCCTCCTTCTAGTCGGAACAGTATTTACTACCACATCTGGATCATTGCTTCATATTTTACTAGATGGTCATGTAGCATTATGGATTATTTTAGGTGTTATCTTTCTGTATTTTGTATTATCAACGATGCTGCCAATTGATAAGATTATTGGAAACATCTATCCTGTCCTTGGCGCTATCTTGTTAATAGGGACAGTTGGGATTGGTATTGCAATGTTCACATCTGGAAACGGTTCCGCTATTCCAGAATTGTCATTTGAAAACATGCACCCGGAAAGCCTGGCCATATTCCCCATGCTATTTTTAACGATTACGTGTGGTGCATTGTCAGGATTTCATGCGACGCAGTCCCCGCTTATTTCCCGTACAGTACAAAAAGAGTCACAGGGGCGCTATATTTTCTATGGAATGATGGTTGCTGAAGGAATTATTGCTATGATTTGGGCAGCCGCCTCCATGAGCCTGTTCTACGGGCAAGAATTGAATGAGCTTATTAATGCTGGAACAGCCTCTGCAGTCGTAAATGAAGCATCGACAACTCTGCTTGGTGCAATAGGCGGTACTATTGCCGTATTAGGTGTTATTGTACTTCCAATCACATCAGGTGACACCGCTTTCCGTGCCGCACGCTCTGTTATTGCAGATTATATAAAATTAAGTCAAAAGAAAGTAATGAATCGTTTAGTCATTGCAGTGCCTTTATTTGCCGTATCCATTATTTTAACGCAAATCGACTTTAACATGTTATGGCGGTATTTCTCGTGGGCAAACCAATCAACCGCTGCACTTGCTCTATGGATTGCTACCATGTACCTGCTGTTGAAAGGTAAAAACTATTGGATATCGCTCGTTCCAGCATTGTTCATTACCGACATGGTGTTGGTCTATATTTTAAATGCACCGATCGGTTTTAATCTGCCACTTCCAATTTCTCATATCGGTGGCATCATCCTAACCATGATTTTTGCAGTTTGGTTCTTCAGGAAGGCGAACCAAAATAAAGCTGAGAGGATTGAAGCAGATTTGCAAAACGCTGCATAACTAATTATGAATATCACTTTCTATTCAAAGAAAATGCATAATCCCCTAATTCCATATAAAAAGGAATTGGGGGATTATGCTGTAGTTTAAAAACGGGCTTTGAATGTGACCTGAATTATTTCTACAATACTTTTAATAAGGATGTTGTTCCATATCCTATTACAAGTCACTACTTATTCACCTTTATACACTCTTGCTTCATATGGTTGCAAGCTAAAGAGAGTAAGAGTATCTGTTTCCGGAATATCATAATTACTGATTAGTTTTTCTTTAGCTTCAAACGAAACATCTCTAGGTAATTCAAATTTTACATATTGGTCACTAAAGTTAGTCACAACTAATAATTTTTCATCTTCATAGTTACGAAGATAAGCATAAATCTTATCATGATCTGGTAAAATCAATTGATAGTCTCCATAAACAATAATCGGATGACTTTTTCTGAGTTGAATCAACTGACGATAATAATGAAATATAGAGTTCTTATCGTTAATAGCTTGCTCTGCATTAACAGTTGTATAATTACTATTCACCTTAATCCATGGCTCACCATCAGTAAATCCTCCATGCTTAGAATCATTCCATTGAAAAGGTGTTCTTGCATTATCCCTTCCTTTTACATTTATAGATTCCATTACTTTGTCACGATCCTCAATACCCTCAACTACTTTTTCTTTATACATATTTAAGATTTCTATATCTTTATAGTCATCTATCGAGTCAAATTGAACATTCGTCATCCCAATTTCTTCACCCTGGTAAATATACGGAGTGCCTTGTAACATATGCAAGAAGGTTCCTAACATTTTGGCTGATTCCACACGGTATTCTTCATCATTACCAAAACGCGAAACAATTCGCGGTTGGTCATGGTTATTTAAGTATAAGCTATTCCAGCCAACACCATATAACCCAGTTTGCCACTTCGTAATATTTTCCTTTAAATCCGTCAATTTTAGTGGTTTTAGATCCCATTTACCATTTGGACCTGAGTCTAAATCCATATGTTCAAACTGGAATACCATTTGTAATTCTTCACGCTCAGGATCGGTGTATTTTTTTGCTTCTTCTACATCTACACCAGGCATTTCTCCTACTGTCATCACATCATAATGTGAAAGAACCTCTTGATTCATCTCGTTTAAAAACTCATGAATACGTGGTCCGTTCATATAGTATTCGCCACCACCAACATATTTTTTTCCTTCAGGGTTTGGTACATCAGGCAAACTAGGTACTTTCGAGATAAAGTTGATTACATCCATACGGAAACCGTCAATACCTTTATCTAACCACCATTTCATCATGTCATAAATTTCTTGACGAAGTTTTGGATTTTCCCAGTTTAAATCAGGTTGTTTTTTGCTAAATAAGTGTAAATAATATTCATCTGTTGCCTCATTATACGCCCATGCTGAACCACTAAAAGCCGATTCCCAGTTATTCGGCTCTTTCCCATCTTTACCAGGGCGCCAAATATAATAATCACGATATGGGTTATCCTTTGATTTCTTTGATTCTTGAAACCAGTGATGTTCATCAGAAGAATGGTTAACCACAAGGTCCATGATTAATTTCATGTCACGGTTATGCATTTCATCTAATAAATTTTCCCAGTCTTTTATTGTACCGAATTCATCCATGATCGCTTGATAATCAGAAATATCATAGCCATTGTCATCATTTGGCGACTTGTAGACTGGTGATAACCAAATAACGTCAACTCCTAGATTTTTTAAGTAATCTAATTTTTCGATAATTCCTTGAATATCTCCAATCCCGTCTCCATTACTGTCATTGAAACTTCGAGGATAGATTTGATAGACAACACTTTCTTTCCACCATGCTTGTTTCATACAGATTCCCCCCCATTTGGTAGCATTCGTTTATTTTTTCCTGCTACCATCTTAAAAAGATTTCTTTTTTTATCTAAATTAAATGCTATTTATTATTTAAGTGACCCTCTCATCACACCACCGATAATCCATTTCTGTGCAAAGATATAGATAATAATCATTGGTAACATCGCCATTAAATAAGATGCAAAAGCTAAGTTATAATCCGTACTAAACTGGCCTTGGAATGCATATTGCACTAACGGTAATGTATATTGACTCGAATCACTTAAAATAACAAGTGGTAACATAAAGTCATTCCAAGCAAACAAAGCGGTTAAAATCGCAATCGTTGCGTGCATTGGTTTCATAATCGGGAAAATAATTTTCCAGAATACCTGCCATGTACTTGCTCCATCAATAATGGCAGCTTCCTCTAATTGCACTGGAATCGATTTAAGAAAACCAACGTAAACAAATACATTAAAGGCTAACTGCATAACCACATTTAAAAAGGCAAGCCCGATTAAGTTATCCATTCCCCACATGCTTGTTTGTTTTACAATTGGTAACATAATGATTGGAAATGGGATAAACATAGCACTAATAAAATAGAAATATAGAAACTTATAAAACTTTTTATGCATATTTCTAGCAATTGCATAAGCCACAAGTGAATGCGTTAGCAACACTAAAACGACTGTTATAACTGTTACTAAAACACTGTTTCCTAATGCTCTAAAGAAATTGGTCATCTCAATAGCGGTAAGGAAGTTTGATATCGACCAAGATTCCGGTAACGCTAATAAGTTACCCGACATTTCTTGCGGCGTTTTAAATGCTATCGTTATCGTTAAATATAATGGAAAGAAAATAAATAGTGAGCCAAGAATTAACAACGTCGTCACTTTCCAATTCTTTTTCCCCGTCATATTACTTCACCTCTCTTCGTTCTAGTACACGTAATTGGATAAGAGAAATTACTACGATTACAATAAAGTAAACAACTGCGTTAGCTGATTGGTAGGCAAATTCTCCACCCTCGAAACCACCGCGATAGATTAATAAAGAAATAGACTCTGTTGCTTGACCTGGCCCACCACCAGTCAATGCAACGATTTGATCAAATGCCATCAAAAAGTTTTTCATTGCAACAACCATGTTAATCGTGAAAAATGGCGCAATAAGTGGAAAAGTTATTTTCCAAAACTTTTTCCATGATCCAGCACCATCAATATCTGCTGCTTCATATAACTCATTCTCGATCGTTGACAGTCCTGCTAAATATAATAGTGTGTTAAACGCTGCAGACTGCCATACTGCTAGAAGCACAATACCTATCCATGCTAAGTCAGGGTTTCCTAATATATTCGATGATAGAAATTCAATCCCAAGTGCTTTACCAAAGTCAGGTAACAAGTGTGTAAACATAAACTTAAAAATATAGCCAACAATTAAAACACTTAATATAAATGGTAAGAAATAGGTTGCACGTAATGTTTTTCGGAACTTAATATTTGCATTAAGCCCTAATGCCACCAATAAACTAATAATATTTACAAGAATCGTTGCAGTTATAGCAAATTGAAAAGTAAAACCATAGGCGCTTAAAGCACGATCATCCTGAAATACATTTAAATAGTTTTTAAATCCTACAAAATCCCAATTCCCATATCCTTTATAGTCAGTAAAACTATAAAATATTCCTTGTAATGCCGGATAGGTGTGAAAGGTGAAAAAGATGACAAATGCAGGAATAACCATTAATAGATAGGTATACTTTTTTTTCACCATGATGATCTCTCCCTTTAAAATAAGTAGGGGCTCTGTTAGAAAAAGCCCCAAACCTTTTAGCGATTTATTACTTTATCCCACTCAGCATCTAATGTTTCTAATGCTGCTTCTTTATCCTGGTTAATCAGGAAGTCTTGTACTAGATTTTCCGCTCCCATACCAGCTGGATAATAGTGATCAGGAAAACTAGTTAAACGGTCTTCTTCAAAGTTCACTTTAATTCCATCAAACACTGGATCTTCTTGGAATACTTCTTGTATTGCAGAAAATGCTTTTTGTTCTTCGATATATTGTTGTGCGGTTTCTTGGCTAGCCATAAATTCGATAAACTTTAATGCTTCTTCCTTGTGATCTGTATCTTCATTCACTGTCAACACAACATCAACACCAGATACTAAGTCATTTTCTTCTGCTTCATTATTTGAAGGCAGTGCGAATGTTCCTAATTCAATATCAGGATTAGCTTTTGCAATCTCAGGAATTGCCCAGTTCCCTTGAATATAAAAAACTCCTTCACCATTTGCAAATGCACTGTTACCATCGCTATAGCCAATACCAAAGTTATCAGCGTGACCATAATCTAATAGTTCTAACATTCTATCAGCAACGACATCGTACTCTTCTGTTAACGTTGTTTCCCCAGCATTTTTACGTTCTGCAAAGTCGTCGGAAACTAGGTTACCAGCAACACCATTCCATATTGGCATTGCTGTCCAAGCTTCTTGCAAGGTAAAGTAAATTGGAGTTTCACCAGCATCTTTTGCTGTCTCTAATGCAGCAATAAACTCGTCCCAAGTTTTTGGAATTTCAATCCCTAATTCTTCTGCTTTTTGCTTATTAAAAATAACTGTATTAGCGTTCGTTGCATATGGGATTCCATATGTTCCTTCTTCTTCAGATCCTACTAATTGGCCAAGCATATCTACATAAGAAGATTGGACTTCTCCAATTATTTCTGAGTCAGAAAAGTCATGGAATACACCAGCACGAGCTAATTCACCATAGGTAGCATTTCCACCTAAAGACATAATATCCGGCAAATCATCTTTCGTTAATCTAGTTTTTATTACTGTTTCCGCTTCTGGAGGTGCTTCTAATTCGATGGTAATATTTGGATTATGCTTCTCGAATTCTTCAATTAACCCATTATACGTATCAATACTTTCTGATTTATTAGAGAAAAGTTCTAATGTTACTTCACCATCTCCACTATCTCCATTAGAACCACAACCAGCTAATAATAACGATGTTCCTAGGCCTAGGGCAACTAATCCTTTTGTTATTTTTTTCATCCTTAACCCTCCATTAAAATGTAAGTATTATATATTTTAACGTAAACGTTTACGTTAAAGGTATACGTAAACGTTTACGTATACGGTAAAAGAACCCTCTTTCACGATAGTTCTTTTACACTCTGTCTTTCAACTATTTCATGAGGAAATATACGACTTTCAACTGGTCTACTTGTTTCCATCATTTCAAAAACCAACTCTGCAGCTTTTTTTCCCATTTCTTCTAAAGGTTGTGCGACAGTAGTTAATGGTGGTGTACTCATTTCTGCAATTCGAAGATTATCATATCCAATAACGGACAGCTGTTTTGGTACCCGAATGTTCATCTTATAAGCAGCTGAAAGGACACCTAATGCAACTTCATCACTGGCTGCAAACACTGCTGTTATTTCCGGGAACTCATAAATAAGTTTATGGAAACCGTTTACGCCGTCCTCAAACCTAAAACCTTCTGGAACAACCCATTCCTCTTTTACTGGTAGTTGATGCGCTCTCATTGCTTCCATGAAACCATCAATCCTAGGTTGACCAGCTATGATATCTCCTCTTCTCCCGCTAATCATGCCAATTTTTCGATGACCTTTTTTAATTAAATACTCTGTTGCACTATATGCAGCACGACGGTCGCTTACTTTGACATATGGTACAGGGAAGTCAAAGGATTCTGTAGATAACAGTACCATTGGTATATTCATATCCTTAATAAGTTGATAATAATCTTCCTTAAGTATCTCACTCGTAAAGACGATACCATCAATTTGCTTTTCTTTTAACACTTGTAAATACTGCCTTGTTTTTTGTCCTTGGGATTCTGTGTGACAAACAATCACACTAGAACCATATTCATGGGTAGCATGTTCAATTCCATTAATAAACTCAGACATTAGCATACTAGAAATCTCCGGAACTAAAACTCCAATTGTATGAGTCCTTTTACTAATCAACCCCCGTGCTATTCCATTCGGATGATAACCTAGTTCTTCTATAACCTGCAGAACTTTTTTTTCTGTTTCTTTCGAATAGCCAGGTTTATTATTTAAGATTCTTGAAACGGTTGCAATGGATACATTTGCTTTTTTGGCTACATCCTTAATTGTAATGGTCATGGTTAAGTACCCCTTTAAATTTCGTAAACGTTTACGTAAAATATAATATCATGGAAAGAAAGGGATTTCAATAATAAATTTATTTTCTTATACCTTTAATACAAATCTTTGTAATGTATGTATATTAAAATAATGTTCTTTCTCTCAGTTACTTTTTCCATCTAAATATAAGCATAGAGGTAAGCCCTCTATGCTTATATTTAATTTGTTACAATACTTTTGATAAAAATGCTTGAGTTCTTTCGTTTTGCGGATGATTAAATAGTTGATCTGGTGTACACTGTTCTACGATAAAACGATTCAGTAGTTAGGGAACGATTATCTACAGAAAGAGAAGACAAACTTTATCGACAAAGAAAAGAGGCTGTGCCACTAAAATCGTTAACCACCGATCTGGACAGCCTCGCTTCATCCAGAGGCGTTTCTATTTCGTTTAATCCACTAACATTCCGCTAATAACCATTAAGAAATTTAATAACATATGCCAGATTACTGCAGGAATAATACTATTGGAACGAACTGTAATAGCCCCAAAAAAGAATCCTCCCACGCTAAATAGAAGGCAACTGATCCAAGAGAATCCTAAGGAATAATGTTGCAAACCAAATCCAATGCTCGTTATCAATACCGCCCATCGATTACCAAAACACTCAGAAAAACGACTAAGTAGTACACCTCTCCATATGATTTCTTCCAGCACGGAGTTAAGGATTGAAAAAACAAGCAAGAAACGCCAGATTTCTTGGATGTATGCCCAACTAGTATTTATCACAAATGGCATAAAAGTAATAAGATTAATAATCATCGCTATGACTAGAAACGTACTTACTTTCGTTCGACGGAAGCCAGACCAAATAAAAGGGATTCGAACAGACTCACCCCATTGTGGCTTCTGCCAATAGCTCATAAAAGGAAGTCTGTAAATAAATGATATAGATATTAATGGAATGATAAGAACGATCAATGACAACCTATTGATAATGATCCGCATTTCCTCAAGGGTCATTTCCGCAATCCATTGCGAATTCACATAGCCATAAAAAAAGAATCCGATACCAAACGTCAGTGTAATCAAAACAAAAAATCTCATTGATTTATCAATGAAAAGGAGTCCTGCACTTATTCCCCAAGCTGTCATTAGTAGGTAACTATCTAATTGCAAAAAGATAACAAGTGTCCCAAACAAGAATAACGGTAAGATATTTGGTTCAGCGTTGGTAGGAAATAAAAGTGTTCTCTTCATAAGTGGTGAAACTCCTTCTTTTATTGGCTATCCATATATATTTCTATATAATTCTTTTCGTCGCTCTTTTTGCCTACTTTTATATGTTCTATTTTTCTTCTTAACTATCTTATCTGCTGCCTGCTTATTTGTATTCTCATATTTCTTCTCCATCATCTTCTCTATCGTCTCTGTCTGATCATTTGTATTCTTATTTTTCTTCTTCCTCTTTATCTCTGCTTCTACTTTCTCCTTAATCATTTTCACTGTTGAGTTAATCAAATCTTCTACCGGTATTTTCTCAATTATAGTATTAAGTATATCCTCCTTTCCAACCATAGATAACGACCCTGCTTTTCCCTCTTGCTTATTTTGCTTCTCTAATTCTTGCTTGATAAATTGGTTCCACTCTTGGTCATTCGCCTGATTGTCAGCCGTAATAAGCCCTTCTTCTGCTGTCGAATTAGATTCAGTTTTTCCTTGTATCTGATCCATTGATTGAAAACCTCCTTTTATATGTTTGATGCACTTATTTTATTTGTTTAGCCTCCATGTATTTTATGTAAATTAGTGATTCCTGCTTAGACTGAAGTGGATTTTATAGAATAATAGTTTATTACCTATAGAATCTAGGATATTTATTCATACACTGAATTAGTCTGATAAAGCAGGAGTGAAAAAGAATGCAAACAGATAACATGAATATTGGCGATAAAATCTTATTCATTCTAGGCATGAGTTTATGCGGCGTGTTGTTCTTTGTATTAGTGGCGGGCGTTATCGTTGCACTGTTTATATCTTGGGATGAGGACGATGAGGAACGTACGGAAACGAGTGGTTCCGCGCCGATACAGAATAAAAAAATAGTGCGGAAGCAGTGACGTCGGCTTACACAAGCTGAAGTTTAAACTGAATTGGATCGCAGGAAAGGGAATATGCTAAGGAGGTGAAGCAGTTGTCGAGGAAAAACCAAGCGTTTTCGAAAATATTGGAACAATTTCATCGGGAATTTAGATACTTTACCGAGAACTATATGATAGCAGTAAAAAAAGGGGCAAACGTAGCTGAGAAAGAAATCAAAGAAGCTGTAAAGGATCGTGATCAACCCTTCGAAGTGATTGTAATTAAATTATTCGAAGCCATCAAGAAGGGTGTACTATATGCCGCTAAACAAATGGTCGATTTCGGATTTAAACAAACGAAAGATGAGTCAAGAAAAAAATAAAGTAGTTTGTCAAAGTACCATTCATTGCTCTCATATTTAAAGGCAATGAATGACCCTAAGGAATGCATTACCTCCTATAGAGCCAGCCATTGCTCAGTCGTTTGATTATTTTTTCTTGATCTCTTGCTGTAAACGGTGTTCGATGAGGCTTGGATGGTAATATTCGAGCAACTGAATCCCAGGTTTACGTCCGAAATACATGAAGTATCTTTTGTAAGGTACTTTATTGTGCAGATTAGTAAAACGGATATTGACCGGCTGCCGGAAAAGATCAACCGCTTCCTCTTCATTTACGAAGCCAGAGTCAACTACCTTTCGGAAAGACCGTACTCCAAGTGAGCTGATCGCTTTACCAATTCCTTGCTTTCGATGAGCAATGTTCTTAAACAAAGCAGGAGGTACGTGCTTGGAATATACAAGTGCAATGTTGTGTGACACGACAAATCCACTCTTTTCACCGATCAAAACTGATTCTCGGATATAGTACGGACCTCCTGAAAATTCCCCTATTAAATTTGTATCTTCAGCTATTTGTTGTTGTCGAATCACTTGTACCGTCACTTTCTCATTCAATAGAATTTCTAGCAAATCTGTTGTTCGTCCATCCGTCACTAATAGTAAGTCGAGTAACAATTCTTGTAACAAATCCGAGGCTTTACGTTCAAACTGTGAGTCTATCATACTTTCACCTCCATCACCTATTGTGTCAGTCTATCTGTGACAGTAATAGGAAAGGCTTAATGGTACAAACCAGAATCGCGAACGCCGTCCAAAAACGTTTGAAACTCTTCCATATTAAGTTGTTGCTTTCCGTCAGAAAGGGCGTTCGTGGGATCTGGATGAATCTCCACCATAACTCCATCTGCCCCAGCAGCAAGTGCCGCTTTTGCACAAGGTAGGAGAATATCTTTCCGTCCAGTCGAATGACTGACATCCACTAGTACAGGAAGATGGGTTTCTTGTTTTAAAATAGGAACAGCAGAAATATCCAGCGTATTGCGGGTTGCTGTCTCGAAAGTACGAATTCCACGTTCGATTAACATTACCTGGTCATTGCCATGATGCAAAATATACTCTGCCGCTAGCATAAACTCCTCCAAAGTAGCGGAAAGGCCTCGTTTCAGTAATACAGGTTTTTTCGTTTGGCCGACTGCTTTGAGCAGGTCGAAATTGTGCATGTTACGAGCACCGATTTGAAAGATGTCAATATACTTGGCTGCGGTATCAATTTGATTGGAACTCATAATTTCGCTAATCGTCACCAATCCCATTTCATCTGCTACACCCTTCATCATTTTTAATCCTTCTTCACCAAGTCCTTGAAAACTATAGGGGGAGGTTCTCGGTTTGAACGCTCCACCGCGTAGGACCGATAAGCCCGATTTCTTCAGTGTGGAACCAACCGTTACGAGTTGCTCTTTCGATTCGACCGAGCAAGGACCTGCGATCAACGTTTGTGAGGAGCCTCCAATAACCGTTTGCTTAACTTTAATAATGGTGTCCTCATTTTTATTGCCGCGGCTTACGAGAAGCTGCGATTTCTTTTGTTGCGATTTATCACTCAAGGTAACCATCCTTTCTTTCTGTTGATCAAAAGAAAATATCCTAACCACTTACAGTTCTAATATGCATGCATGAATCTATCCTGATGTGCCGTGACTACGCTTTTTGATATATACAGGCTTTATCGATGGCGTGTTATCTATGAGATCCATTCGATCGACCATTGTAGTGATTTCAACAGTGACTGGCACCTTAAGCCGAGAAGATAAGAGAGAACGGACATTTTCTTCTGACCATTTTTGGGAATCATGCGAATCTAGTAATAAGTGCAAGCCCTCCTCCTGCTCTATCACCTTCCAAGCATCCGGAGCAGGGGATAACGAGTATACGGCTTCCTGAATATCCATTGCATCAAGGACAGTGCTTCCGAAGCAGATTCTATCCTTGCTTCTGCCGTAATGAACCAGTTTGGCTCCAGTCCGTCCGCAGTTGCATAAACCATGTTCTACAGAGATAATGTCTTCGTTGAAATATCGTAGCAGTGGAGAACCTTGGTGAGATAGCGTCGTGATTGTTGCAAAGCCTCTTTCCCCATCTTCCACAGAGTTTGAACCGTTCTCATTTAGTACTTCTACGAAAAAATCTTGTTCTACGATATGCATGTTCCCATGTTCACACATGGTAGCGATATTAGCGGTTTCCGTTGAACCGTACATATTAAATACTGGCACGTTCCACAGTTTTTCTATATGCTTTCTGCGCTTGTCACTCATTAATTCACCAGCAACACATATGGCACGTAAAGCAGGAAAATCCTTACTTGGCTTAGAACCTCCTAGACGAGCCACTTCAGCCAGCAGTTCCATCTCACGCGGAAGCCCGGCCATCACTGTGACAGAAAGATTCTTCAGCAAACTTAGTACTCTTGGATAAGGAGTAACGACCGTACGTCCGCTTGCGGGAACAACTCCTGCCCCTGTTTGCCAAGCTGCATGCTGCATTAAGAATGCTGGTAGTGCCATTGCATAGGGAAAACGGATCAGCACAAGGTCTTCAGACGTCAAACGCACACCACATTCCTTCAGTTGTCTTCCCCCAATTTGTAAATCTTCTTGCGTAAACCATGAGGCAGAGGGCACTCCAGTTGTGCCTGTTGATTCGTGGTATTGAGCTATTTCCTTCCTGTCGACAGCAAGAGGACCGAAAATGCCGGCTTCTCGTAAATCTTTTTTTGTTGTTAATGGAAGTGTTTGGATTTGATCCAGTTCCATTCCGTTTACATCATGATCCGCTAGTTTCCACTTATACAGAGGAGATTTTTGAATCCGCTTATACATCTCCTGAAATTTCCTAGCCCTCTCTATATCGATGTCGCTCATATGCCACCTCCTCTCTCACTTTTCGCTATATCTAATTAAATACTCTAGTCGCTTTGCCAAACGTACGAGGGATATCATCTCTGATTACAACTTTACAGTCTATCCCAATCCTATTTTTCATGTGATTTTGTATCTTTTCCACTAATTGCTCATCACTTAAATTCGTGCGGAATTTCTCGGCTTCAATCGTTAACACCCCTTGATTAAGCTTAAGGTGATACCATAAACCTACATCTGGAATTTCCATAAGAAAGTGCTCAATCATAAATGGAGAATAATCTTCTGTGCCTATACGCAACATGTGCTCCATTCTTCCTCTTAGCTCTAGGACATCCATCTTGATTCCACAATTACATTTGGATTTTTGCAATTTGCCTAGATCTCCGGTGCGATAGCGTACCATCGGCATTCCCTCACGCAGCAGTGTCGTCACAACGATTTCTCCTGTTCGCCCGTAAGGAAGCACTTCTTTAGAAACCGGATCAATAATTTCCAATTTAACATGCCCTTCCATGACGTGATATCCTTGATGTTTGCTGCATTCTACACCGATAACTCCGCATTCAGTTGATCCATAGAAAAAGGAAACTTCACATCCCCACCACTTTTCCAACCGTTCTCGGAACGTGGAGGAACATCCCTCACCTGTAAGCCAGATTTTCTTCAACTGAATATCTTCACCTATCTTGATACCGTACTTCTCGCTTTCTTCTGCTAGTAGCGCTGCATAAGATGGTGTTGTTGTAAGAACAGTGGCTTGATATTCTTTCATTAATTCCAACGACTTATCAACCGGAGCCATATAACCGCCTTTTCCAAGCGATAACACCGCAGTACCAAAGGCAAACTGGAATAAGCGCTGAAACCCAAGACCAGGCAGCGCGAACTCATATGGAAGCGCAATTGCCGCGACATCATCATCTGATTCCTTAAACAGTTGCAAATACTTCGGTAACAAATCATATACATATTGATCAGCCAAGGTATAAGAGGTATAAATTGGTTTACCCGATGTACCACTTGTAAGATGAACTTGGCCTATTTCTTTCGGAGCAACACATAATATCTTCTCTTTATCTCCTCGAATAAGATCTTTCACCAACATTGGTACAGATGCTAGTTGTTCTAGGCTATCTATTTTTGGCTCTGTGAATCCTGCCTCTTCTAGCCTTGCATGATAGTATTCATTATGATTCCACACATGCTCAAGAGTGGCGTTAATAGCCTGTAACTGATATTCTTCTATTTCTTCATGAGGTAGTTTTTCAATTGTTTTTCCTTGGTCATCTAATTCTTTATAAAATTCTTTGAATTGTTCTAGATGGGATGAATGTTTATCCACGGAAACTGTCATCTTATGCGTTTGCAACTTCTCCATTTCCATCCTCCATTCCATATATTTTTCTAACGCCTCAAATTCCACGCCCTAAGTTACTTTATTATTCGCCCTTAAATAGAAAGATACCCTATGACCATATTGATTGAATTATCTAAGGGCTGATTTTTTATAATGGCTTTGAAACTAACATTTTGCCAATAACTTTAATTTATTATTTAGTTTTCTATCACCGCTTTACTTCCCTCCTTTCTTTATTCTTTATCAAATGCAAATGGTGTCAGAGTTGACTCGGACAAATATATCATTTAATAAAAATCAGGGATTTCATCCAATCGGTTCCTATTAAAAGACATATCGTAACTAGCACAAATTATTTATTATAAAAAGGAGGTTGAACCGCATTGTTATACGGATTGGAGAATGATCCAGATTTTGAACATATTAATACACGTCTACTAATCACTTGTCCATCCAGTGGGTCTGATCAAGGCGGCCTATTTTTACTAGATTTTGAAAATAATACTTTCGAGAAACTATATACAGGAAGCTGTTCAGGAATGACGATAGTTAATGATCGATTGTTTATAGCGTCTGACGATAACGAACTCATTACGATGGACCAGAAATTCCGAGTCATTCAGAAAAAGCAATACTCGAAACTTGATTTTCACGATATTTCAAAGTTCGATGATCATGTTGTTCTGGTTGTAGAAACCGCGACCAATACAATCGGGTGCTATAATACCGAAACACTTACACGATCAGGGGAGATCCGATTTAGTGCAGAGGACAAAGACATCCATCATATTAATGACATTTGGTTAGATGGTCATACATTGTATGTTTCTATGTTTTCTCCCTATGGAAAATGGTATATGAACCCTATGCATAAAAACGGTGGAATTGTCGCAATTGATTTAACAGATTTTCATCCCAATCAACAACTCCATATAAACCCTGAGAATCATGTCGTTGTAAAGGACTTGTATATGCCACATACGGTAATGATGCATCAAAACGAATTAGCTTATTGTGACTCTATGTCTTTCCGTGTCATAGCCGGAAACACGAAACCAATTCAACTATCGGGTTTCACACGTGGTCTTGCCATAACAGAAAATACAATCTTTATCGGACAAAGCAGGATGAGGCATGTTTTACGAATCCCTCACGAATTCTCAAATTGCTGCTTAGATGGTGGAATCTATGTCTACGATCCTAAATATAGAATTTCGCGTTTCGTACCATTACCGGCGCAACAGGTATATCAAATCCTGAGCCTTGATCAAAATTTTATTTAGAAGGGGATAATTGTAATGAAACAATTTGAGGAAGGAAAAAAACTTTTTATGAAAGGTGTAAATGGGGATAAAAAGGCGGTAAAGCTCGCCTATGATATTTTCTTAAGCCTCCGTGATACAGAGCCTAACAATGCTCTTATCGAAGCCTATTACGGCAGCACTCTCGCACTATTAGGACGAGATGCTTCTCAGCCTTTGGAAAAAGCAGATAAAGCGCAAGAAGGACTAGACGCATTGAATCAAGCAATTTCTAGGGATCCCAAGAACAAGGAAATTCGGATGTTACGATCAAATGTATGTTTACGTCTACCAGAATCTTTCTTCCAATGCTCAAAGACGGCGGTTGAAGATATCTCCTTTCTGCTAGATCGTTATCAAAAAAATCCTAGTTACCTTACTAATAACCAGGTGAATGAATTGATAGAAGACCTACGTACTGCTTACAAGAATATGGGTAAGCCGGACGAAGCAAGTAAAGTTTCGCAACGTTTTTCTAAGTTAACATCGAAGAAAAAGAAATAAAAAAACAAAAGGGAGGTACAACCATTTGGTAAATATAAGCGAGAAAGATATCAAGCCTTTACAAGAAAAGGTGATTTCATTACACAAGGAAGCCGTGGAAGGAAATGAAAAGGCTGTTCAAGACCTGCATCAAATGCTAGAACGGGTGCGATCCAACTATTCAGACATCCCCCTTTTGGATGCATACCATGGTAGCACCATGATTTTAATAGCTAGGGATAAGACAAATCCGTTAGATAAATTGAGGTGGTCGAAATCAGGACTGAAGCTTCTAGATGAAGCAGTAAGTTCCGCCCCTCAAAATATCATAGCTCGATTATTAAGAGGTAAGGCTGCATATCAATTGCCTGAAAAGCATTTCCATCGAGCACAAACAGCGATTGAAGACTACACTTTTCTCATTGAGCGGCAAATACATGGGGAAGGCTTCCTTAACATCAAAAGATACTGGCAGCTTATTTATGAACTAGGCAATGTATATCATCGAATTGGCCAAAATCAGCATGCAAGTATGTGCTGGCTGAGGCTTAAGAACGAAACACAAGACCCTGATTTTCTGCATCTCCTCCAACTAAAGCTTAAATTATTGGAAGGAAAACCTGCTGTTGAGTATATACCAAAAGTAGAAAGTCCGATATCAAAGTTGATAAGGAGGGCCGTTAGTGCAACTGAGAGCGAACTCCAACCGGTAAAAGCAGCAAGAGAAAGAAGAACATCGTAAAATAACAAAAAGAAACTTTAGTCCAATTTCCAACAGATAGTGAAGGAAAGTCTCTTTGGAAGGAGGTGAACCTATATATGACAAAGGATGTTATTAAAGTGATTAAGGAAGCAAGGGAGCACTCTGAACCTTTCGTTACAGATGCATTGATCAGAGGAGTCACCCGGCTTAGCAATGAAATGAATGATGTGGCAATCGATGTAAATCAATCTCCCCGAATGCTATTAGGGAAAATGGCTATTACGCTGAGGAATGGTGCCATCACAACAGGAAAAGAAATGATGACGAGAGGATTAGAAAGAATGCAAAATTATCGGACATAAACTTGCCGTTTCTTTGTCATGATTAGTTTACATTTTCATTAATAAAAAAACACCATAGCTACGATGGCTGTGGTGGTTTCTAAATTTTTAATGCTATCTCTCTTTATTATTCTCCTAACGTTCTTTCATTGCAACTTGCAATAATTGTAGAGCCTCTTTACTCTTCGGCTCTATTGCTAATGCCTCGTTTAGTGCTTCTTTTGCTTTTGCAAGATCGCCCGTTTCCATATAACACTTAGCCAGGGACACCCATATTTCAATATCACTCATCCCTTGCTCAATACAATAACGGAATTCTTTGGCCGCTTCAGCGGGATCCCCCCCTAACATATCCGGCGTATTTAATAACTTGGAACCATTCATCCTTCTTGCGAGTGGCAATGTCGGGTCGATTTCAAGAGCAGTCGTGATCTCGTTGTCTAACTTGTTAAAGAGATCCATTTTATCCGTCAAACTCCACGCTGTATCAATTTGACGACCGTAAACTGCTGCAAGCCATGCATGAGCTTCCGCACTGTGAGGAACCAGTGTTATTGCCTCCTTGAACAATCGATGTGCTTTCTCGTACTCATCTATTTTAAACTCACTGTATCCTCGATGAAGCAAGTCTTGCAATAGAAGTTTCCCCTCTCTATCATGCTTGTCGTTAGACATGGATAACTCTCTCCCTTCGGATAATCTTCAGCCATGCATAGTGGTTATTTGTAATAACATTCCAGATCCTTAAAGACTGGAATGTTTTATTTTACTACCTAGCCTGTTGTCTGAATCTCTTATTCTTCATTTTCAAAAGTGGAGGATTCGGCTTTATGTGTCAGTAAACCCACCTTTATGATTTAAAAAGAAGCAAATAGCAGCATTAATTTCTTATGTTTTTCCTTATCTATGCATTATTTAAAAATATATAATGATTATATGTTGTTTGCTAAGATATGCTCTCGGCTAATGCCAATATCAAGATTATAGTTGAACTGATGAAAGTCTCACTTTATAACTCTTCAAAGAAAAAAATCCAGCAATGTTTCACGGAGAAACGTTGCTGGATTCCTTGTTTATAAATTTAGTTGTTATAAAACTTTCGATAGAAATGCTTGAGTTCTTTCGTTTTGCGGATGATTAAATAGTTCATCTGGTGTACCTTGTTCCACGATAAAACCTTCATCCATAAAGATAACACGATCGGCGACTTCCTTAGCGAAGCCCATTTCATGTGTCACGATTGTCATCGTCATTCCTTCTTCAGCCAAATCTTTCATGACCTGAAGTACTTCCCCAACCATTTCTGGGTCTAAGGCCGAGGTAGGCTCATCAAACAACATAATGTGCGGTTCCATCGCTAAAGCACGAGCTATGGCTACCCGTTGCTTTTGTCCGCCAGATAAGTTGTCCGGATATACATCTGCCTTTTCTACTAATCCAACTTTATCTAGTAGCTGTGTTCCTAATTCATTGGCTTCTGATTGTGATTTGCCTTTTAATCGTTTAGGTCCAAGTGTAATGTTTTCCATTACCGTCATGTGTGGGAACAGATTAAATTGTTGGAATACCATCCCCAACCTTTGACGCAATTCATTAATATTAGTTTTCGGATCGGTGAGATTATCTCCTTCAATAAAAATATCTCCACCAGTTGGCTCTTCTAATAGATTCATACAGCGTAAAAGTGTACTTTTTCCAGAACCTGAAGGGCCAATGACACACACTACTTCTTGTGAGTGAACATCCATATTTATATCTTTTAGAACCTCTAATTTACCAAATGATTTTTTAAAATTATTTACCTCGATCATTTTCATGCTACATCTAGTCTCCTTTCAAGCCAACGCGAGAATAGGCTTAAAGAATAAATAATGACAAAATACAGAACGCCAACAGCAAATAATATTTCGAAAGCATGGAAATTAGCTGCATAAATGGTTTGGCCCGATAAGGTAAGCTCAGCTAATCCTATTGCGGAAAGAAGTGAAGTATCTTTAATGCTTACAATAAATTGGTTGACGAATGCGGGGATCATGCGACGTATGGCTTGAGGTAAAATAATTAAACGCATCGTTTGGCTATAAGAAAAACCAATTGTTCTTCCGGCTTCCATTTGCCCTTTATCAATAGAGTTTATTCCAGCACGGAAAATTTCTACTAAATAGGCTGCAGCATTGACCGTAATCGCAATCACACCTGCGGAAAACGCTGTTAGGTTAATATCAAGTACACTTGGCAAACCGAAATAAATAAATAATATTTGAACGAGTAAAGGTGTTCCTCGAATGATATCAACAAAAGCAGTTGAAATCGTCCTTAATATTTTACTCTTCGTTATACTAAATACACCTAGAACTAGTCCAATAAACATTGCTAGAATAAGTGAGATAACCGTTACTTCTATTGTCACTCCCATTCCTTTTAATAGAGTGGGTAATCCTTCAAGAATAATATTTATCGTATCCATCATGCTAACGCATCCCTCTTTTCTTTAGAAAAGGTGTGACAAACTGCGTCACACCCTTTAATTTGATCAGAATTTTTATGCTAATTATTCTGAAAAATATTTGCTATAAATCTCGTCAAACTCACCGCTATCTTTTAGGTCTTGAAGTCCAGCATTGATTTTCTCTACTAGTCCTTCACTATCTTTAGAAATGGCAATTCCATAGTCTTCACTTGGATATTTATCACCGACTAATTGAAGCTCGGAATCTTCGCCATCTTGGTTGATTTTGTAGGCAACACTAGGATAATCATTGATGACAACATCAGCATTGCCGTTTTCTAACTCCATATACATGGTAGCATCGTCTTGGAGTTTAGTGACCTCACCATTATATTTTTCAGCAAGTTCGTTGGCTAATTCTAAACTGGATGTTCCTTGTTTTGCAACAATGGTTTTTCCTTCTAAGTCTTCTTCACCCTCAATAGTACTATCTTTTAACGTAATTAAAGATAGACCTGATTCAAAATATGGATCTGAAAAATCAACTACTTCTAATCGATCCTCTCTTATTCCGATAGCAGATACAGCTGCATCCACTTGATTAGCTTGTAGTGCTGGGATAATACCATCAAATTTCATGTTTTCCCAGTTAACAGTTAAGTCTGCTTTCTCAGCAACTGCTTCCACTAGTTCAACATCGAAACCAGTAAATTCTTCATCTACTTTATATTCAAATGGTGGATAGTCTTGCACCGCTGCAACTGTGATTTCTTCTTTTGCTTCACCCGAAGAGTTACTATCATCTTCACCTGTTCCACATCCTGCTAACGCAAATGCAATGATACCAACCAAAGCAATCATGATAATCTTATTAACAAATCTGGTTTTCTTTTGTTCATGCATTAAGAATAAGCCTCCTACCAAAAATTATTTGTTAAAAAAAACGACATTGTCTATTGTATCGATATATTGAATCATTTCCAAACTAGATTAATGTTGGTTTGTGATGATATATTTATATTTTTCAAGTTATTCTTATTTATGTAGTGGATTTTGTAGAAATCCTCTGAGAGAGTTAGATATACTGGCACATCCTTTAATATTGGTATTTTAGAGTTTGAGAGAAAGTAGGGAACCCTCCTCCTATACAATAATTGGATGTATCTTTCTATACTCTTGCTAATCAAAATGAGGTTATTAACAGTTATTCGGTTATCCTAACCACATAGATATAACTTCGTTCAAAAACATAGAGGCTGCCCCAAGTCTATATTATGGAGGCAGCTTCTATTTATAGGATTTTCATATATTCTCAGAATAAATTATTCAGTTATTTGTTTTTATTAGCCTTCATCACTACTTCATAATCATACTCAGCACTTCCGCCCTTACCAGGTTCAGGTGCATAAGTAACCATCATTAATACTTTAGCGTATTGAGAGCTTTGTAACATATCACGAAGATCTACCTTATCACTTTCACTCATATTTAGTAGATCTGGGAATTGAATGACTTTGACATGATTGTCTTTCCCTTTTGCTTTTCCTTTCTTAAATCCGATGAACTGAACTTGATAATCGACGTATTCCTTTGTTACTTGTTCTAAACTCATGAAATCATCAGTAATTTCCATTGCATCAATTAGCTCGTCATTTATTTTAAGGTTTGATAAATACCAACCTTCTTCATTGTAACCCCAGTCTGTCATGTAACGAAATGCCAGATGTACCTTTTGACCAGCATACTGAGAAAGATCGAAACTCTCTGTTGTCCAACCATTTGAACTTCCAGTGAACCCTGGTACATTTTCTTTGATCGTTGGATAGCCCTCTTCCACGATATCACTACTTGTGTTTTCATTTGCCAAAGAAGTCCACGTCTGCCCATTATCTGTTGATACTTGAACAACACCGAAATCCCAATGTTCTTCTATCTCATATTTTGTTTCAAAAGATAGGACGGGATTTGTATCACCTGTTAGATCAAGCTCTTTTATTAAGAAATTATCTGCCTGGTCCCCTTGATTCCCCCAAAGAACCTCACCTTTATCTGAGTTATTTACAGTTGTCCAATTGGTGCCAAGGAAATCAATACCTTTGAAATACAGATGATCGATCTTCTTGTCAGGTGTAATGAATTTCATATCTGTTCCCCAAGCTGGTGCCAAAGTATCCAACTCCGATGCTGCTTCTAGATTAGGAGTTAAGTCTATGGTATTAAAATTATATGTTTCACTATCTCCTTGATAGTTTCCATCTAACATTAATGCGATCATAAAATCTTGATAAACTGCTTTAAAGTCTCGATCACTTCCCATTTCTTCTAAAACCGCATTTATACTATCAATACCTTGTAATTGGCTTTTAAACTCTTTCTGAAGAAATTCTTGTCCGTATTGTTCATATAAATAGAGTTGGAATAGGTAGGCAATTCCATAGTCACCTAGGATTTGAAGATCAGACTGATCTCCCCACTGTGTTAAGGAGTTCTTAAGGTTATTCATAATAAAATCAACGTGTGATGTTGAATGACCATATCCCACCAGATATTGTGCAAAATCAGATAATCCTTCATTAATAAAATTTTCTTCTGCTGGATCACTGTCACGATGAAGTAAATGTTGAAATTCATGTGCAAAGGTTCCTTCATACAAGAAAGGTCTATCAGCATCCGGACCTGTACGGTTTGCCCAATCAAAACTATCAATTGTCATTACATTTCGATCCGTAAAATCACTTATAGTAGGTGAAAAATACCCTGCAATATAACTTGGATAGTTCGGATCATAATAATTATCATCTTTAATGTTATCTATTAAGATAACAACACGCCCAGAATCGTCTTGATGATATTCAGGAAATATGGCCTGTTCTCCCTTTCTTTCAGCAGGAGCATCGAAAAATTCAACCTCTTGTTCATACATATTTTCATCAAACTCATTTAAAAGATAATGAACCTGCTCATCAGTAACTACAGATACTTCAGCAGCATTCCTTGGATCTCCTTCAGGATACTCCAAGTTGTCAGCTACCCATACCTCTCCATGTTCACCTACTCCTTTAAGGGTAAATTCTGTTAGTACATATTGACCTGATGTATTATTAACCGTAACCCACGGTTTGCTAATGCCTATATCATCTGGTGTGACGGCTGAAGATACCCCAGCATCTTTACTTTCTGATGATTCTTCTTCGTTTACATCAGCCCCACTAAAATCAACCCTTCCTTCCTTTAAGGCCTCTTCTACCGTTTCAGAGCGAAAATCTGGATCTACTTCTTGCACATTCGGATCTGGGTTATACCCTTTAACTTGCGCACTTACTATGGAAGGGAATAACATACTACCTGCTAGAATGGGAATAGATAAAACGGATAAAACTTTTTTTGATGTTTTCATTTTCGTCCTCCTATTTTTTAAAAATATGTAATAGTTAATATAGTATCAATAGATTCACAAATATTTTGTCATAATTAGGCTAGTAGATTTGTTTTTTTATCGTTAAAATCTTGTATTTTTCAGCAACTATTTTAAATTAGAATAGGAATACAAGTATGCAAAAATTGGTGAGCAATGAGTGATCGTTCATTGTAAAAGAGGATTATTGCTTATTTATTTTTCCCGAAAATTCGAGTATAGTAGGGTTAAATGAGGCATAATTTTGGTCATACTAAGGAGTGAATCGAAATGCCAAACGATGAACTAGCAAAAAGAAGATGGCTTGCTATACCAAGTGACTTTCGCAAAAAACTAGAAAACAATGTGTTTTGTTCCAATTGTGGAGAAACGACAATTGTTGATTATGAGGTTGATTCTGTTAACCATGACATCATCCTAAAAGGTTATTGTAAAAAATGTAATGGGGAAGTCGCACGGGTTATTAATTAAATTGTTCCATTCCCCATTGAACAACATCTCCCTTTAAAAGCTTACTAATTAAAGGGAAGATGACTGTTTTCCTATGATAAAGTGTGACTATTCGGGGAAATCCACTATACTAGCTTATGTTAATTGCTGTTCTGCAAATTCTCTATATAATTCATGTGTATCGACAAGTTCCTGATGGGTACCAATCCCGGTTACTTTACCGTTTTCAATAAAAATGATTTTGTCAGCATTTACAATGGTTGATAATCGATGGGCAATAACAAAAGCTGTTCGCCCTACCATTAATCTTGTCAGCGCTGCTTGAACTATCCCCTCTGATTGACTATCTAAACTTGCTGTCGCTTCATCCATCATTAAGATTTTAGGATTTCGCAAAAATGCTCTTGCTATATTAATCCGCTGCCTTTGCCCACCAGAAAGTTTAATCCCTCTTTCACCAACATCGGTATCTAAACCTCGATTAAATTCTTTTATAAATCCATCCGCATAGGCCATTTTCGCAACTTCCCATAATCGGTCATCCGGAATACGATCTGCATCCGGCATACCATAGCTTAAATTTTCACGAATAGTACCAGCCATAATCGCACTTTCTTGGGATACGTACCCAATTTGACTCCGCCATGCCTCTAAAGATAATTTGTTAATAGGCGTATTGCTAACTAATATTTCACCAGAATTCAGCTCATAATATCTTTCGATCAAAGAGAATATAGTTGACTTTCCACCACCACTCGGACCCGCAAAAGCAATCATTTCCCCAGGGTTTGCATTAAATGAGACATTTTGTAGGACAGTTTCTCCTTCCTCATATGCAAACGAAATATCGGATACATAAATTGGTAGATTGGATATATCCATCTCAATTCCTTCCTGTCCGTTCTCATCAGACAAATTAAGAATATCAATAATTCGTTCTGTCGCTCCCTTAGCCTTCTGTAATTGGGTGAAAAACATCGCAAAAGAAGTAATAGGAAAGATAATCTGAAATAGATACAGTAAAAACGCTACTAGTGAACCTGTAGACATAGAACCTTCAGCAACACGAATTCCTCCGTAACCAATAATCACAACGATAACCATCATCATTACTGTATACATAAGTGGGCCAATCAAGGCAAAAATTCGTGCTTCCTTTAATCCAAATTGAAATAATCTATTAATTCCTGCTACTCCCTTTTGTTTCTCAACGGATTCAGCAGTAGATGCTTTCATCAAACGAATTTCACTGATTGTCTGTTGAATCATTCCTGTAAATGTAGCCGTCTCATCCTGTAATCCTCTAGACACTTTCGACATTTTAGACCCTAACGGAATCATTACTGCCATTGTAACAGGTACAGATACCAACATGATCAACGTCATTTTCCAATCCATAATAAGTAAAATAGTAATAGCCCCAATAATAGAAATGACCCCGCTTATAAATTGAGGAAAATGCTGGGTAATTAAATCTTTTACAATTCCTGTATCATTAACAACCCGACTAACGGATTCTCCACTTGCCTGTTTATCAAAGTAACGAACTGGGAGACGGATCAGCTTTTTCCACATACTCTCACGTAATCTTGCTACAATCCTCTGCCCAACATATGACAGTAAATAGGTAGATACGCCATCGGTGACTGCCTGTAAAATAAACACAGCAACAATGGCAATGATAATACCTGTACTCAACGATTCTAATGAAAATCCATCAACCAATTCACCAGTCAAAATCGGTATTGTCAATCCAATTAGGGTTGTAATGACACTTCCTATTAATCCTAAAGTTAAAGCTAGTTTTGGGATATTGGTGGATTGAATAAGTAATAGAAAAGATTTTAATCCTTGATTATTTTTCATATTTTTATAGCTCCTAATCATTTTCATTATCTGCCCCTAAAAAAACATAGCCAATTTTTTCAAGATAATAATCCATTGCTTGCATTAACCATTCTTCCTCCTCCTTTGTAAATGGAGATGGAACCAACGCCTCTAGCTCCTTTAATTTTTCTATCTCTACATTCATATTTCCCAATTCTGTCATAACATCTTTACCTAAAAATGTGAATATTGCTTCCATGTAAGATACAACCAGTTTTTGCACTTCTTCGTCCTCAACTGGTCTTCCAAATAATCTTTTTAGACCTTTTGCCACTCTGATATACTCTTTATCAATAGCCAATTTTTCTTCTTCTGATTTTTCATCAAAAATTTCTGCTACTACAGCTAACTGATACTTTTCCAACCATTCTTTTTGGTGCTTTTCTGTCTGCATATTACCAATTAATGTTACTAATACAGAACTGTCTACTTCTCTTTCATCCTCCAAAATGGTGATCGTCCTTCTTATTGCAGCTAATGATCTTTCAATATGTTCTTTTTCTTCTTCTAATTTTTTCATATGGAGGTTTAGTGTGCTATTTAGGCTTACCGTAAAGCTTGAATGATTTAACAGTTCACCTATTTTCTCCAAGCTATAACCAAGGAATTTCAGGCTAACGATTTTTTGTAATGTAACAACATCTTCATCCGTATACATACGATGTCCGGAATTTGGATGTTTTTCAGGTTGAAGCAGGCCAATTTCATCATAATAATGAAGGGTTCTAATGGATATTCCAGTTCGCTTAGAAAATTCCCCAATCAAGTAGGTTTGCTTTGTCATGAAACTCTCCCCTCTCCAGTTCTTAATCCAATTATAAGACCTAACGTAACTGTAGGTGCAATACTTTTTTAGAAGAAACATGGTGACTTAAATGAGCAAATTTGACTTATGTATGGAGCATATGCGGTTACTCAGAATAAATAGGCAAAGATTTTTCTCTAGTCGCTAGGTGGAATAGTATTTGATTGGTTAGTGGGGGTGAACTGTTACATTCCTTTATTTAAGGAAGGAGATCACCATTTAGACCTTTCTCTTAAAGGAACGAAGAAATTTAATCAATTTATTGAATTACATTATGAAATTAAAAGGTAAATTTTTAAACTAAACAAATAAACAACAGCTCTAATAAGAGAGCTGTTGTCTTTTTAAATAAATTTAAGGTTGACTTTTTATTGATTACAATTGTAATATTATATTACAGTTGTAATCCTGATATTACAAAGGTGGAATACATACTTACAAATAATGATTGGTAAAAAAGAAAACCGAAACAAGAAATTTATTCCAATAGAAAGAAGGTATCATATGGGGAAAGTAAATTCATACCATAAGTTTATATTGTACATAGCATTACTGGCTCTAATAACAATTACCGCATGCTCAAATACAGACAATAAAACCGATACATCAACCGACAAGAAAATCGAAACCGAGCAAACCATCAATATAGATGAAGAGTTTGCCCAGCTCGAGGGTGAATTTGACGCCCGACTCGGCGTCTATGCTATCGATACAGGTAAGAATCAAATCGTTGAATACAATCCTGATGAGCGTTTCGCCTATGCATCCACTTTCAAAGTACTAGCAGCAGCAACCCTGCTTAAGCAAAACGAAATCAAAGATCTTGAAAAAGTTGTTACATACAGTAAGGAGGATTTGGTTACTTATTCCCCCGTTACCGAGAAACACGTGGATACCGGGATGACACTGTTAGAAATTAGTGAAGCAGCCATTCGAAAAAGTGACAATACCGCTGGAAATCTATTGCTTGAGGCACTCGGAGGTCCTAATAAGCTTGAGCAAGCTTTACGAGACATCGGTGATGACGTTACTGAGCCCGAACGATACGAAACCGAATTGAATGAATTCACACCGGGGAGCGAAAGTGATACGAGCACACCGAGAGCTATGGCTACCAATCTGAAGAAAGTCGCACTTGATGATTTTCTTCCAAATGAAAAGCGCGAATTGCTAATCGATTGGATGAAAGGAAATGCAACAGGTGATGCACTTATACGTGCTGGTCAACCTGAGGAATGGGTCGTTGGCGACAAAAGTGGAGCCGCAAGCTATGGTACAAGAAATGACATTGGCATTGTATGGCCGCCAAACAGAGAACCAATCGTTATTGCAGTGATGTCACGTCATGATACTCAGGATGCAGAATATGACGATGAGTTAGTAGCAAAGGCTGCCGAAATCACACGAAACGCTTTAAAATAACAACAGTTGAAAGTACACATGTCAGTCAAACTGGCATGTATGGCCTTTCATCCATCATTTTTGTTTAGTCTTTTCTAATGGCCAGATTTGTTTGTAGAGTCTAGAACCAAATAGCTAATTATTGCCTTTTCATTAGCAATTGACCTAGTGTAAAATGGAGATGCTTTAAGTAAATAATTTCGCGGTTAAGGAGATGAAGTAAGATGTCTGCCCTCCACCTGGCTGGATACACGTTTATATCTTCTTTCGTGGTCATTATTATTTTGTTGATCCGAAAGTTGTTTAAAAATCAATTAACATCCAAATGGCAATACAATTTATGGTTTACTTTACTGATTGCGTTAACCATTCCATTACTTCCAACAGATTTATTGGATTTCGGGACCAAGTTCACATGGAATGAGAATCAAAACAGCATTTCGCCCTCATCTAACCCCTCCAGAGAAAATTTGGTTACAGAAAGCGAAAGGAATTGGATGCAGGATTTATCCATCTCCGTTAACCGGTTTGATCTGACATTATTAAACCAATCCATCACCATTATTTGGATTACAGGTATGCTGGTGATGATTGCTTTAGTGATTCACGCATGGATAAAACTACAGCGAATTAAAAAGTCCACAAGCATCGTAGAAAATCAAGAGATTCAGACATTATTCGAACAGTGCAAACAAAGCCTCCATATTTCGCGGAAGCCTGTGTTGGTGAATTCACCACTTATTAAGTCACCACTGACATTCGGTATTTTCAAAACTTATATTATTTTGCCATGTCATGCTGAAGCATGGCTGTCCAAGGAAGATCTTAAATATATTTTGTTACATGAATTATGTCACTATAAATATAAGGATATTGCTACAAATTACTTAGTTGTTCTCTTCCAGATTTTGTACTGGTATAACCCATTGGTCTGGATTGCCTTCAGAGAAATGCGGTTAGACCGGGAGATTGCCTGTGACAGTTCCGTCTTAAAAATGCTTGATCAAAATCATTATGTAGCATACGGTAACACAATCATTAAGTTCGCTGACCAAGCCTTTCTTCAAAACCAGTTCGCAATCGCTAACCAGCTCGCTAGTTCCAAAAAGCAATTAAAAAAAAGGATTGAAAGGATTGCAACCTTCACAACGGAATCAAGACTTCTAAAACTGAAGAGCATTGTAATCTTTTTACTGCTAGCGGGGTTTGTCGTGAATCAGATACCAGTTGCTTCTGCAATGCCTTACGGTGAGGATCGGATCCATTTTGATAATAAACAGACCGTGTATGAGGATTTAAGCACATTTTTCAATGGATATGACGGTAGCTTTGTACTCTATGATTTGCAGAAAGCGCAATATCTTATCTATAATAAAGACAAAAGTGTGTTACGGGTTTCACCGAATTCCACGTATAAAATATACAGCGCATTATTCGCGTTGGAATCAGGTGTGATTACACGGAATCATAACTCCATGGAGTGGAATGGGGAAACATATCCATACGAAGCCTGGAACCAAAACCAAAATGTATTTAACGCAATGGAAAATTCCGTGAATTGGTACTTTCAAAAGTTAGACAATAAGATAGGGAAGGAAAATATTCAGGCATATTTTCAACAAATAAATTACGGAAATCAAAATGTGTCTGGTGGAATGGAAGGCTATTGGCTAGAATCTTCTTTAAAAATCTCACCTATTGAACAGGTGCAGACACTCAAAGATTTTTATACAAACCAATTTGAATTTGATGAGAAGAACGTTGAATTAATAAAAGATGCCATCAAGCTAGAGACGAAAGACAATGTAACATTATATGGAAAAACCGGTACAGGAACGATCAACGATAAAAATGTAAATGGCTGGTTCATAGGATATGTTGAAGCAAAAAACAACACCTATTTCTTTGCAACCAACATCGAAAGCGACCATCAAGCTAAAGGCAGTATAGCCACTAACATTACAAAATCTATTTTGGAAGACAAAAACATTTATTAAATACGTAAAGGCAGGGATTAACGTGACAAATAAAATACCCACTATTTCAGAGTCGGAATGGGAAGTATTGAAAGTGCTTTGGCAAAAAGCACCGCGAACAGCAAATGAAATCATTTCATCCTTGCCGGTAGAAACGAACTGGAAGCCGAAAACCGTACGTACCCTGTTGGACCGACTCACTAACAAAAAAGTCATCGGTGTTAACAAGGATCAGCGCGTCTATACATTCTATCCGCTATTTTCTCAGAACGAATGTCAGCGCGCCAAAACAGAGTCTTTTGTAAAACGATTCTATGACGGCACCTTAAAATCGATGCTCGTTCAATTTATTCAGGATGAGGACTTGTCCGAAGATGATATTAAAGAGCTACGATCTATTTTGGATAAAAAGCAGGTTAAAGAATAAAACTCACTCTCTTCAAAGAAGGTATAATGCTTCAATCAGAGTAGAAAAGTGGAATCACTGAGAATTTTGTTAGATAATTATCTAACAAAAGAATAATACCCATTTAGGTCAAAATGTTTATTTAAATTTTCTACTTGTGAAAAACGGGCGCATATCCTATTCTGGATATGCGCCTGCCTTTTGAATAAGAGATCGAACACCTTTTAGAATAATAGCATTTATAGCTTACTCTAATTCTGCAACACCTCGGCAAACTCATGTAAGGAATGGTACTGCTTAATTTGATAATTCCGTCCTTCCTTCTGTATGTATCCTTTATCACAAAATTGTGCAAGCACATGCAACAAGTGCCGGTAAGATACACCTAAATAATCACAAACCGTAACATGTCTCTCCTTATAAACTCCTTCATCTGCAGTTTGCAAAATGAAATCTGCAAGCCTGTTTTCCAGCGGGAATGCTAAACTTTGCGTATACTTAGCCGCCATCTCTGTTGCTTTCACACTTAAAAATTTGGTTAATTCACGTAGAAATTTCGCATCTTCTAGCAATTGTTTGCGGTAGTAATGAATAGGAAGAGCAAAACAAATCGTCTTCGTTGATGCTTGAATCCCTTTTGTATAATAGACATCATGTAATAATTCCATTTCCCCAATATATTCATTTGCATTGACAAAATTAATTAACGATACTTTTCCATTTTGATGGGTTATATAAATCTTTGCTTTTCCCTCCATAACGTAAAATAGAAAGTCTGGTCTCATGCCTTCTTGAATAATCCAATCATTACGTTGATACTCATGTACTTCGATAAGATCCTCGACTGGGAAGGAAAATAAATCGGCAATAGAATTCTTCTCCAAATACAGCCGCTTTTTTTCACCATTATAAATTTTCATTATTCACCTCAGAACATGAGATATCTCATATTATTTGTTTCTATCTCCATGATAACATGCAATCTATGAGGGGGATACAGAATGAACACACAACGCTGGATGAGTATACATTTTTTTAGTTTCTTTTTAACATGGGGGATTTTTCTACCTTATTGGTCAGGCTGGATGATTCAAACAAAAGGGATTTCGGTGTCTGAAGCTAGTTTGATCATGAGCTTAGGATTGGTAGCTAGAGGACTTTCTACATTATTTGGATTTCCGTATTTATCAGGGAAAGTTAGCAGTAAAATATTATTAAAAATAATGGGAATTGGTACACTAGTTGCGATTGTCAGTTATATTCCGGCAAATTCCTTTGTCAGTTTACTAGTAGCAACGATCGCCTTACACCTATTTTATCCAACATTGATGCCTGCATTAGATAGTGTCGCAAGTGTTCTTGTACAAAGCAAACAATTAAAACATTATGGAAAAAGTCGCCAATGGGGATCGATTGGTTTTGTCTCTGTTGGGATGGTTCTAACCATTTTTACAGGGCTCCTCGGTGATGAAATCATTTTATGGGCACTATTACTTGGCGTAATCGGATTTGTGTGTCTTGATTTTATGCAAACACCTGCTATTTTATCTAAAAAGCCACCAGTAGACAAAACCAAAAACGTAGGAATATTACAATTATTCCGTATCAAACACTTCAGCTTGGTACTGATTATTGTTATCTTATTGCAAGCAGCACATGCTACTTATTACAATTATGGCTACATTTTTTTACAAGAAATACAAGCACCAACATATCTGATTGGTTTTATTATTAACATTGCCGTAATTGCAGAAATCATATTCTTCTCCATTGCAGATAAAAAGTTTGATAAATTTTCAATTGGATCGTTACTGACAATCGCAGCAATTGGTTCATCTGTCCGTTGGATATTAGTTTTTGCCTTTCCGAATGTGATTATTTTCTGTATAGCTCAAACGTTACATGCATTGTCGTTTGCTATGGCACATTATGCCTTTATGAAATACTTAATCAAAAACATTCCACACTTACAGATACCAAAAGCACAAGGTGTTTATTCTGCGTTAGCACTTAGTTGGAGCACTGCTGTATTCACCATTTTAGGTGGTTATTTATACGAGATCGATCCGAGATTATCCTTTATTGGAATGATTATTTGTACGATTCCAGCTATGTTGCTTGCACTTATATATCGAAGATTAGAACATAGTGAGAGGGACTTTTATTTCTAAATGGTCATATACATTTGGAGCTTCTAACTGGGGTGCCGAACATTTCGGAATTTTGTACGCTATACGAATTTCAACCTAAAAAAGTCGAATTCCTGTACGCTAAAGGATCGACTCTTTTAGGTTTGGCTTGTTAATCTATAGCTCAGTTAATTTGATTAAAGGTCATTTATTTTAAAAATCAGATTTGACTATTTTATTGTATTCTAAGATATGAGCTATCATTAATTTGCAAGTACTATTTGACCTAACTCTGATACCAATATAAAGCGAGGTCATTCATTGTCGAAGGGTACCCCTGTTGTCTTAACATAGTTGTTATGTTACCTCGATGATAAGTACCATGATTAGCAACATGGAATAAAATTTCTGAGTAAGCTGTTTCTCTAGCACCTGTCCAAGGATTATTCAAATTAATTTTTTGTTCCAAATCTTTTTGGCTATTCATCCATTCTTCATACTGTGAAGCTAGTTCTCCATAAGACTTAACAAATTCATCTACAGAATATACATTAGTCTTTTCTAAGAAAGCCATAGAAGCTTCCAATGCTTCCTGCATATCAATTCCTTTAAGTACTTGTAACCACATAACATCTACCACATAGATGTGACTAAAGGTTTGAGCAATAGTTGGATAAGAACTACTAACCTCTTCATAGAGGACATTGCTTGGTAATTCTTTTATTCTTTCTAGTAACACCTTATTAGCCCAAATATGGTACTCATACATATTTCTTGGATGGTTCATTTTACATCTACTCCTTAACTTCTTATTTTTTAAAGTTGATATTTGTATTATAAAAAAAGATATATGACAGCAGCTTGTCATACATCTTCATAAACTTTAATTATTTTTTTTGCCTCATCTATTAAAATTGATTGAAGTTCCACAGGTTTTATAATTTTAGCCCCACTACCGAAGCTTAAAAGAATAGATTTAAGCCATCCAGCATGTAGAGGTTGATAAACAGAAATTGTAAATGTCATACTTCCATCACTGTTAATAACTTTTGAAGAATTCTGGAATTGGTCTAATACTTCTGCTAAGGAATTTGGATTAACCCAGATTACTACATCCTCAAAGCCTTCTAGCTTACAGTCTGAATAAGATGAATCACCTTTAATTTCGTGATTCTGTAGAAACTTTTCTTGTGTCAGAGTTATACTCATCATACGTGATACTCTAAATTCTCTATAATTCTGACGTTCTCTGCAATAACCATATAAATACCAGTTACGGAACTTATAATGAAGGTGAATAGGTTCTAATTCACGTGATGTAAATTCATTTTTATTACTTACATAATCAAAGCGGATTACCCTTTTTTCATGTATAGCTTTTCTCAGATTCATTAATGAATTTGGTTCTGTTCTATGGCTTTCCAAGTCAACCAATAAAGTCTTATTGTTGCTATTTGTATCAAGTATTTTTAATCTATCTATTGTATGTTCAACTTCCTTATCTTCAAAAATACTCAATAAACTACTTAATACTGTGATTAGATTCAATATGTCATAAGAACCGATTAAGCTTTTATCAAATTTGTATCCTTCTATTATACCGAAACCTCCGTTAGTACCTTGGTAAGAAACGACTGGTATTCCAGCCGCACAAATAGCTTCGATGTCTCTATAAATTGTCCGCGATGATACTTGAAATTCATCAGCTAAACTAGAAGCTGACAAAATTTCATTATTTAGGAGCTTGAATATGATGGATATCAAACGTTCTAATTTCAATTCTCATTTCCTTTCCTCAATAATTGATTAAGCGACCACTATCATTCCACTGACCGTACATTTTTTTCTTGTATTTTCAATAAACTTATCCAACCTTTTATTAAAAATATCCGGTTCATTTCTATAACTTTGTATTGTATCAATTCTAATCCTCCTGGATAGTTCAGGAAAATGAATGAAGTTCTGATATAATTGAATTAAAAAGTTACTTACCTAACCAGCTACATTATTTCAAGTACATTCGTTCACAATCTTCTCTTCTTAATTCTAACATAATCTTATTCATCGATATTCCACAAAAAGCCTGGTTGTTGAATTTAAAGGATCCAGCGTACTAATATAATTTTATCAAAATGAAAAATGGGAGCATATCTTATTCTGGACTTGTGCCTTTTTCTTGAATAATGTTCTATTTAAAATTCCTTGACTATTTTTGAACTATGTGAAAAACCACATCCCTATACGAAGAATGTGGCCACACATTAAAAATGATTGTTTAGGTTCAGCGAAGAACGCTCAATGCACTACTCCAGTTGATCACCTGATCAAGCATGGCATGAACTGATTTTTTTTGGAAGGCAGCCGGCTTCAACTCGCTGAAATTCTCGAAATCGGTAAAGAGCGAAAGTCGAACCTGCGCACGCACATCGGCAACCTCCAATTCAGCCATAATCATCCTAAGATTTTCAACCGCAGTCGTAGCCCCCACAGCCCCGTACCCGACAAAACCGGCCGCTTTATTGTTCCATTCCTTATACAAGAAATCAATAGCGTTCTTAAGGGCAGGTGACGTTGCGTGATTATACTCTGGCGTGACGAAAATAAAACCATCAAAAGTATCTATTTTTTTGGACCACGCCTTAGTATGTGATTTCGTATACTCCCCTGATGCTGCTCCCTTCGGTTCATCAAGCAGTGGCAGATCGTAGTCTGCAATGTCCACGATTTCGAATTCAGCATCACTGCGTTGATTAGCTATCTCGTATACCCAATGGGCAACAGTCTCGCCATTTCGACCCGGACGTGTACTTCCAATAATAATTGCTATCTTACTCATGTTACATTCCTCCTATTAAAAATTGTGAAATCATTGGGGCATCACCCTTCAAGTAAACTTAAATATTTGGATAAGGTATCTTTAATTATCTTTTCATTCAAACAGCGTTTTAGCGATAAAACAAAGTATCCCTTTACGCGCCTTCGATCACTCGTGCAACTTGAAAGAAATCAACCTTCGCAGTCCTTGCCCCACAGCGCTTAATAACTTCAGCGATTGACTCTTTGGCTGCGTCAAAACCTATTGCCGAAGAACTTTCCATCCAGGACTCTTTTGACAGCCATTGACCATAGTTCACCACCCTTCGTCCATCATCACTCGCATGAAAACTTGCGGAAACAAATCCAGTAAAATGGGGAAAGTATTGTTCGACTTGATCAGTAATTCCATCAATCAATACCTGTTGGAATGGTGGTTCAACATCAAACTCAACCATCACCGTAAAGAATCGGTTTTCATCTATTGTCGCCATTTTTAATTCCTCCTTAGATCATGTAGGTTATTATTACTACCACTGAGTGGCTATCCTCACTTATCAATGAATCGTATTATGGGCTCTGCTCAGTCTGACTTGGTTTATGCGTCATTTTAAAACGCGTGCTTGACGCCCTCTGAAACTGGAAATAGTAAAGCAATATAATACTTACAAGCAAAAGAGCGAGCGAGAGGTAAATATTACTGTAAACAAACCCGTCCGAAAACAAATTTGCGGGATTCCAGTTCACAACGGCCCCCAGGTCAACTACTTTTCCGTATACGGCTCCTGCAATGCTTCCTGCCATAAAGTTCAACATTGAGAAAATACCCATGCCAACCCCAATCTGTTCATTCGGTAATGTTTGGGAAATCGTGTTCGACAGTGTAATGAGTATGAACGCAGCTCCGACATCACCAATGGTTAAAAAGACAGCGATGAAAATCGGCGAACTTCCCACAAAGGAAGATAATAAAAGAAGGGCGATGAACATTAACGCGGATGATAAGTAGAATAAGAATGGATTTCCTTTCGCATCCGCTAATTTGCCACCTTTTTTCCCGAGAATAGCCGAAATGATGGCGGCTGGAACCATCACCATGCCAATCAGCTGTGGATCCAAATGATTGACGTCGGATAACAACAACGGACTAAGATAAACGAAGGAGAAACTGCTCCCACTGACCAAAAAAATGATCACTAGTCCAAAAGTGTAACGCTTGTTTTGGAACAGACTAGCTTGAACAAACGGTTCTGCTGCAGAACGAATGCGTATCATGAACAAGACGAACATAATTAGGCAGCCGGTGGCAAGCATCCATCCCCCTTTCGTGACAGACAAGAGCAATAGTGCGATTGTTCCGGCAAACAGCCCACCGCCAATCCAATCCACTTTGCTTCCATCCCCTTGTTCGTCATCCAAATATTTACGGTAAAACGGCAATAGGAACAGCGTAAAAAGGGGTAGACAGAACAACCATCGCCAATCAGCAATGCTGACAATTAAAGCAGGAACAATCGGACCCAATACTCTACCAAGCGCCAACCCGACGGCGACCAAACCCAAAGCGCGACCGCGTCTCTCCGGTGGAAAATATCTAACGGGAATGATCATAGCCATTGCCGGAATGACTGAAGCTCCCACAGCCTGTAAGATCCTACCAAGAAGTACCATCCAATATGCTTGAGCGATCAGACCAACCATTGAACCAAGTGAAAAAAAGATCAGTCCGAACGTCAACAAATTTTTAGGCTTGCAGCTATCGGCCAATTTCCCATAGATGACCGCTCCGATTCCATAAATCAGCATATAGGCTGATGAAACCCAGCTCACTTGGGCAAAAGAAAGGTCAAGATCCGCAGCGATATCGGGCAGCACGATATTAAACACCGTTGCACTCATGACGGACAGGACAAGCGTGAACATCAAAATACGCATTAAATTTTCTCCAGTTTGTTGCTTTACCTCGTGCACCATCTTTTATCTCTCCTTTCCAGCTAAAAATTTAGTAGTAATTCCTCATCCATTGACCGTCACTACTGACTTACATTTTACTTTTAAAAAATTACTAGGGGGTTAAAGCCCTAGTAAATATCAAGACACTTTCTTCAATAAAGACTTCGATCGAAAAAGCGTCAAGAATGGGATCATTGTTGATTCTTCCCGTGGCTGCACCATAGTGCATATACAGGAAGACAACAGCCTGTCTTTCGGGATCTGTTTGTATGATCTTTCCCTTATTGTACATTTCTTCGAAGTACTCGGTTAAGAACTCTTTTAATTGTTGCGGGTGTTTGTGAGTAGATTCCTGAAAGCCAGGAAGATTCTCACGCTCTCTTCCACTAATTTGGATCAGTTTTCGATTCTGATGCATGATTCGATGGTAGTTTCGACTAATCATCATCAAGTCTGTATGAAGGTCCCATGTTATTTTCTTGTCAAAGAGATCTTTCATCTCTTCCGCATAATGATAACGATGAAAAGCTGATTCTAACAAATTTTGTTTGCTTTTAAAGTGTCTAAACAACGTTTTTTCACTAAATCCAGCTTTTGTTGCAATTTCTTCCGTCGTAACGCCATTGTAGCCTCTTTCTGCCATAAGATCGATAGCAGCCGTCATAATTTTATCAGCAGTGTCCTGTTTTTTATTAGAATTCATTTGCATACCCTCGACCTCTCCGATTAATGTCAGTCACCAGTGACTGTCACAAATATACAATATCATTTTTGAATTGTCAAGTTTAATTTAAAATTTCCAGACATGTTCTTTGTTTATCTCTTCTTTTAGAAAATCGCCCGTTTGCGAAAGAACGCTCTTTCTTATTGAAAATCAATCCAATTAATACAACATGTGTAACATTTTGAATCCAATAACTATGTCTTTTAATCTTTGACCTAATTTTGAATTCTTAATAAGTTGTTGTTTCTACATAATTGGCTTGAAATTGACTCGGTGAGAGTCCAGTGCTACGTTTAAACGCATTATAAAAGCTCGAAATGCTTTTATAACCTATTTGATAACCAACTTCTGTACTATTTAAGGCGGTTGTGAGAAGAAGCGCTTTCGCCTTCTCGATTCTGACTTTTTCCAAAAACATACGTGGCGTATATCCAGTCCTGTCCTTAAAGAGTCGATTCAAATGGAAACGGCTGACCCCTACATCTGATGCTATATCATGTAGATGAATGTTTTTCCAGTAATTATTTTCTATAATCCCCTTAGTATCCTCTATTATCGATTCGAGTGGGTCATAATTTTTTATTTTTAGATCGGGGCGGCATCTTTTACAGGGACGATACCCTGCTTTTTCGGCATTGACAGCATTTTTAAAAAAGGATACATTTTTATACTTTGGGGTTTTTGATCTACAAGATGGCCGACAAAAAATCCCCGTTGTCTTTATCGCATAAAAAAACTTCCCATCATATTCAGGGTTACATGTAACGGTTGCTTCCCACATGGTTTCCTTAGAAATCTTATTTTGGTCCCACATTAGATTTTAACACTTCCTTATCGAAAGAAATCCTCTTAACAAAAACCATATAAATCACATATAAAGCCACGACAATTAACGGAGCGAAAATGTATAATTGAAAAAATGGAATCACTAGTAAACATAAAATTAAAGATACTAACGACGTCCACCAATCCAGCTTGTTCTTCTTAAACAATTTAACACCTGCTGCCATCGAAAAAACGTAAACTAAAATTCCGAGAGAAGTCGGGATAAACAAAATATCGTTAAATGTTAGTGATAGGACCTCTGTTACTACAACACCTGCTACCGCAAAACAAACAACAAATAAAACCATCCGTCTAGGAATTTGAGTTGTTGTATGCAGTCTGGAGAAAACTTTTGGAAAAGCACCATCTCTACTTAACGAATACCCTAGTTGAATTAGACTGGCTACAAATGCATTCACTGTTCCTGTACAAATGATTAACGCTAATACAGCCGTAACAACTTTAGCACCTATTCCCACTGTTTCTTCCATTATAACACCAATAGGAGATAGGTTGCTTTCTTTACTTCCATAGGTAGCTGTTCCAATAGTGACAAGGCTTAACGCCAAGAACAATATGCCAATGACAACTGCACTAACAACCGTACTTTTTACAATTTCTTTTTCCGGCCTTTTAAAGTTATTCGCCAGACTACAAATCGCCTCCCAACCGAAAAAAGACCAAAAAATAATGGTTATAGCACTTCCAACAGAAAACCATCCGTTCGGAACAAATGGGGTAAAATTATTCCATTGTATATATGGTAACGACACAAATATAGTTAACAATAAAAGCACCAGTAAACAAGTACTTAAAATCAACGCGACTTTACCACTGACTGTTACACCATAATAATTTGAAACTCCTGCAATCGCCAAAAGGAGGATGGCAATTAGTGTGGTTTCAAAATGTGAAAATCCAAATGCATTACTAACATAAAAAGCACCAGTTAAGGATACAATCGTTTGTCCTACTGCTGCTGTTACAAAGTAAAACCAGCCGACAATATTGCCAAGATGATATCCAAAAGAATTTCTAACAAAAGTTGCAGCTCCACCAGCATCCGGATATTTTCGAGCCAAACTCGCAAATGTGTAAGCAAGTGGAAAACTTATTAAAATCACGATAAGCCACGATATAATGGAAGCAGGACCAGCAATTGAGGCCGTAACCCCTGACACAAAAAGAACGCCTGACCCCAAAACAGCTGCAATGTATAACGCAATTCCTTGAAATAATCCAATAGATTTATTGTCCATAATCCTCTCACCCCTTTTTCTATATTTAGCGTACCAAGGAAGAGGTGAGAATTCTTCCTGTTTTTTGCGGTTTAATCCTTTAACAACATGATTAAAATATTTTTCTGTGATTAGTTTATCATGTCATCTCATCGCTAGTGTTTTTATGATTTTTTGGAGTGCCTGTCTGTTTTACTTTTCTTACTTATATGAGCCAAAGTAAAATGAGTTTGTTACAATTGGGCAAGATGAATATTTAAGAGGAATTGCTAATTTGATGTTTTTAAACATCTAGGCAAAAAATTAGATCTAATTAGACTTAACAACTCTAATTAGATCTATTTATCTGCTCTAGTGTATAATTGTATGTTTTTCTGATGATTATTTGGAATTGCTTGTACTTGAGCTTGATTTAGATTCAGCTATCTTTCCTAGAAAAAAGCCGTCAATTTCGCTTAACTTTCCTCTCCAAATTATATTACCTTTAGAAGGGGTGGATTTACTGTCACCACAATACACTTTTGTATTTTTTAAATGGATAAAGCTCACTGACTCATTTGTACTTGTCTCAGCCCCTTCACTTGCTTGTACTAATTGTTCACTGATTTTTTTTGATACTTCATTACCATCCTCGAAGGCCTCACTTAACTCTTCAAAGTATTCCTGGGCTGAAATAGTTGTGCCCGAAACAAGAGCTCCATTGACATTTAAAGTTATCTCTAGGTTAAAATCATGTTTATTTGTAGCTTGTACAAAAAAACCAAGAATAGAGTCGGTACTCATTGATTTCACTCCTCTTTCTCATCAGATTTTGTGTCATCATTATTAGAAACAGCTGTATCGGTTGGCTCTGTTTCTTCTGCTTTTTTACTGTTCTTATTGGTTGTTTTATTTCTTGGCTTTTTAGTACTATTTGATCGCTGACTACTTTGCTTTTTGGCGGTGGTATTGTTTTCTCTCGCTGAAGAAATTTGATTTAATTTCTCTTCAAGATCTTGTAATCTTTCACGCAATACCTTGTTTTCTTCCTTCAATTCTAAGTAACTCTCTTCGTTTACTAATTCAGTTGTTACGTCATCGTTCGATTCTTCTTGCTCATTTTGATCATCCGTAAAGACCGTAGAATCTTTTACACGTTGATAAGCATTCTGTGTTTTCTGTTTTCCTGCCTCTTTTAACTCAGATACTTTTCCTTTTGTTGCTTTTCCTAAATTCTTGCCTTTTTCTTTCCATTCGGTATCATTGATACGAGCAATAAGTTTTTTGCTATTTTCGGATGTTGCAAGATAGCCAATTGTAGCTCCTACTACCCCTCCAGTAATTGTTCTCTTAAGTGGGGCTTTGTTGTATTCCTTCACTGATTGTTCTTCTCTCATTATTCACCACTCCTATTTTAGTTTTTGGTACTTGTATTGATCGCTTTTTCCAACTGATTTAGTCGCTCTTGAAGCTGTTTATTTTCTTCTTCTAAAGCTTTGGTGTGTTCAGTTGCTTTTGAACTCAGATAAGGATCCGTCTCCCACCAATCCATACCAATTTCCTTCGCTTTATCTACTGAGGCTACGATTAACCTTATTTTGATCGTTAACAATTCCACATCTGCAATTCCTACAGAAATATCCCCAGCTATCACCACTCCTTTGTCCAGTATCTTATCTAATACATCAACAATCGTATTGGACTGAATTGGATGTTCTACTGGCATAGCCATTCACCTCCAATTTTTCATTACATTAGCTTGCCTAAAGGACCTAGGTCAATATTTAAATCCTCTGCTTCCAGACCAAAAACTTCCTTTAGCTCTTCCATTTTTTCTTCTAGATTCATTAAAGCAACACCTAGGTTCTCTATTTGTTCTTCTGTTAAATTGCCTCCCTCAACTCTTCTCATGGCATGCCGTTCAACTATTTGTCGTAATAGCTCTATTACTGTCATAACAAGCTGTGCAAGTCCTTCTTCAGCATTATCAGGATCGAGATTAATCCGACCATCTTTCTGATTCGCTGGTTGCATGGGACAGATCCCTCCTTTGACTGTCAAATTGTTGGGAAGAAATTACACTAGAATCATTTTCCCTTGATTGTACAAGTTTTTCTACGGATGAAATCAATACCCGTAAATCTAAATAGACGAGGTCGACTCCTGCTATGGAAATAATTAAGTCTCCTTTTATAGCAATTCCTTTATCAAGGATCACATCTAAAATATCAATCAATGCGATATCCTTGTTTTCGACAGATTCCTTTATCGGCATTACTATTCCCTCACTTTAAATCGGAAAAATGATAGGCAGGCCAAGGACCCGATAATTCTAAGGTAAAGCCTCGCTTCTCTACCGACTTTTCTATTTGTTCCATTTTATCTTTTAAAAGTTCTACCATTGGTCTATCCAGGAAATACACACTATTCCAGCACATATTCTCCTTACGACCTGTCATTTCCTTATTCCAATTTTTCTTAATGGTTGCCTCTATTGCAAACTGGTTCATTTGCTCATGGATTTCTTCACAGATCTGGTTCTTTTCCTTTTCCAATTCATCTTCCATTAGCCTGTCTATTTTTTTCATTTCAAAAAAACGGCGTCCTGGTGATAGTTGACTAATTTCTTTTTTCTTTGCTTCTATAGTTGAACTATACTGACTTATATCTTCTTTTAACTCCTCATCATCACAGTAGATTTTTAGATTCCATTCTTCTTTTTCTTTCAAATTTTCTAAGACATTTATCATCTTTTCCTTTTTCGGTTCTACTGTCTGATGGAGTCTTTCTTCATTTTTATAAATAGTACAAAACTGTAAAGGGATTAATGTGTACGTATGATTAAGATTCATAATGGTATGATGATGATGAAGAGCCTTTTGTTGAAGCCACTCCATATCATTTTCGGTTTTTTCTTGCAGTGCCTTCTCAGAAAACTCATTTTCGTCAAGTCCACAAACTACCGCTTCCATAGATCCGACTGGAACCGTATAAATGCTTCCTTTGTCATCAAAACCTTTCATTTTTGGTATAGGTTTATCCTTTGATTCATTTTCTGGAATAAATCCGTATAGATAAATTAATTGTTCCACTCTCTCACCTCATTACTTCCTCTCGGTCATCCGTTGCCACTGCTCCATTTCTATCCGCTTAGCTTGTTCATAGCGAGCCAACAATTCCTCTTCCTGTTTCTGATAATCTACCTCAGGTATTTCTCCTTGCTCATACATCGTTTGTAAGTAAACAAGCTTTCGCTGAATGGTTGAAAGATCATAGAATTCTTTATCTGCCTCTTCCTTTACCTTCTCTCCAATCTTGGTTAGGACATCGATAGGTGCTGTCACGATTTTCTGCAACATTTGATTAACTCTCCTCCACTGTCAATCGAATATTAACAAAATTATATGCTGGCCACGGGCCACTGTATTTAAAATCTACTTTATCCTTCCATTTTTCATGTGCTTCGTTAACCAATTGATCAAACTCCGTTTCTTTGTTACGATCCACTAAAAAGGATGCATTTAGAAGCATTTTTTCACCAACCGGATCATTTATTTTTGATGCTTCTGCACTATCATCAAGAGGAGTATAAACATCTTGTTCTATTTCTTTAATGATCGAAGCAAAGATTTCCTGCGTTGCCCCACCTAACTGAATTCGTTCATAATATCCTGCGTCCTCTGTTTTCCCTCTTAATTGTTCCGTTAACTTCTCTACTTTCTCACTGGCATGAACCTCCGACTTGAGCCAATCTGTTTTTCCGATAACCTTCAATCCTAGCTCCATTTTCCCTTTAATTGCGGGAAAAAGCTCTTCTAATTGTGGATAGAGGTTTTCCAGCAATATTTCTACATCCTCCACTGAGTGAAATACATTCCCAAAGCTGATAGGAATAACTGTGTCTTTCTCTGCCATAACCTTAGAAATTAACTGCTGATGCATCATCAGATTCTCTTTATTTGGATGATAGATTTTCATCGGGACCCTAGCTGCAATCATAGCTGCGTCTTTATAATGTATCGTGAAGGTAGATCTCTCTTCCTTGTCTAACAGAATATTCCCGAAATCTTCTTTTTCATTTGTCTGAATTCCACAGAAAATATATATACCATTCTCTTGTTGCTCTGTCATCGTCTATACTCCTTCTCATCACGTAGTTTTCTTACATAGTCTGCAAATAAGATCGTTTGCATCGGCATGCGCCATTTCTAGACCCTGAACAACTGAATGTCCTAACAAATCCATGCACAATTGTTGAAAATTTTGATTAGCTCCTTCAATTGCTATGTCATTATTTTTTGCTATCTTGGCTATTTGTATCGATGTTCTGAGGCTAGGAGCGCCAGTTCTTTCATGAAATTCTTCTCGCACATTTTGCACCAAACTCGAAATGATAGTAGCTTCATCCTTTTCTAAACCTGTTTTTTCACTTAAAATAAATGCTTCTTCCTGCTTATCCTTAAAACCAACATATAAGGTTATCAATCTATCTAATAAGGCATCCTGTGTTTGGTAGACACCCGCATATTCATTAGGGTTACTGGTAAATATCACCTTAAACTTAGGGTGCACCTTTACATACGGCCGGTTGGACTTTAGGCCATATAAAGGCAATACTCCTTCTTCCAAAATCGATAGAAAAATGTTATTCGTTGCTGGACGAGAACGGGAAAATTCATCATAAATGAGCGTATATCCGTTCTTCACCGCTTCAAGCAAACGACCATCTTTCCATGATTCCGTTACGGTTTCATCTTTTTTATATACAGATCTGACATATTGATCAACTACCTTTGAACTCGTATAGCCACTAAAGCTACCAATTAAATCTTTATTGTCCAATTCATGATTACCATGCATCAGCATAACTGGTCGTTTTAGTTTATTTGCTAATGTGATCGCAATCGATGTCTTACCTGAACCAGAGGGACCTGTAAAATGGATAGGATATCCTGCTTTAATATATTTTAAGGATCTTGTAATTAGTGATTTGGTCAACTCATCTTGGATAAAAGCATTGTTGTTTGTTGTAACTCTCTCGTTTAATACAGTCATCTCCTTTTCCCTCCATCCACTTTAGCTCTCCACTCCAATCGCACTTCTGTAGCGAAGTTCCATTCTCTTATACGAGGTTATTTCTTTATCTTCATCTAGCAAAACTTCATATGTTCCTAACATTTCATCCTTTGCGTATTTCTTCATATACTCTTTTTCTTCCAACACTTCAATTTGCACTCTCCAACCACCTTCTTCAAGCGTTTCTACTGAAGTAATTTTATGTGGCAAGGCTATATTCTCTTGAAAGAAATCCTTGACATTTTTCATTATTTCTTTGATTTCCATGTGTTACCTCCTCTGACTGTGAAAGTGAGGGCTATGGGAGCCTTCAACTCTAAAAGCTAAAAGGCGTTTCACTTCGTTCATTTTGCTGTGAAGGTAATCCCTCTTCTTCCACTTCATCTCTTAAGAGACCTACAGCTTCCGCATAACGTAACCATGTGTCGACACTTGCGATAACAACCCGTGCCTCCACCGTTAATATTTCAATTCCTACCACTGATACTCTTGCAAATGCATCAATCACTATACCCTTGTCTAAAATCCTATCAATTACTTCTGCTAGACTTGAACTATCTGTCGTTTTTTGAATGGCCATGGTTCATTCTCCTTTAATAAAAATTTTTATGAGCCTAATTTTTTAATATCCTTAGATGATTTAATTCTTGTAGAACTTTTTATATCACTTGCTCCTTTAATATCCATAGAACTCTTAATATGTTGAATACCTTTGACATCCTGATAGCTTTTTACCTTTTTATTATTATTACTGGAGGAAATATCCTCCTGAAAGTTTTTCCCCGCCTCTTTCACTTTTGCTAGTTTTTCTCGTACGGATAATAATACATCCTGTACCTTCTCTTTCGCTTCCTCTGCATTTCCATGCACCTTTTCTGCATTTTGCTCCTTTGCTTCTTGTAATTTAGCAGAGGCATGTTCTGCTTTATCTTGTATTTTCTCCTCTATTTTCTCTGTTGTCTTTTCTTTCATTTTGTCTATTGCCTTTTCTTTTAAAGGCTTAGGTGACTTTTCGAAAGCAGTTTCTGCCACTTTTTTAGCCGTTTTTTTAATGGGATTATTTTCCATTGAATCCTCCTTTAATCTTTCGGCTAATCATTAACATGAAGAAGCTCATCTAGCTTTTTTTCTATTTGATCTAAACGTTGATTAATTTGCTTGTTTTCTTGTTTTACCACTTCATATTGTGAGTCTTCTTCCGTCCTATTTTGTTCCGATTCATGAGAAGACTTACCTGAAAGTCGATTTTTTGCCTTATTCAAGTAATCGGGTGCTGCCTGTTGTACAACTGCCATCGCCTGATGGGCAATGAGTTGTTGTACATTTCTACATAACTCTTTCGCAATTATTTGCCCAGTTTCTGAGTGTTGCACGCGCCGGTAAAGCTTTTGAGCAGTCCCTGGAATAGATAATAATCCAACTCCCGCTCCTACAACTCCACCCATTAAGATATATCCTATCGAACCTTGACTACTGTCCTGATTTTTTGATTGTTGAATCTCTTGTTCTGCCATAAGTAACCTCCTCTTTTTAGATACTTAATCCTATATTACTCCTGCTTTTATCGCCTTCTTCTTCCACCTCATCACGAAGCAGTCCAACTGCTTCAGCATATCTCAACCACGTATCAACACTTGCGATCACGATTCTAGCATCTACCGTTAATACCTCAATCCCTACAAGTGAAACTCTTGCATAAGCATCGATGACAATTCCTTTATCCAATATTCGGTCAATCACTTCTGCTAGACTTGAGCTGTCTGTTGTTTTTTGTATGCTCATCCGAGATACCTCCTTAGCTAAAATGACCATTTCCATTTGCGAAGTTATTTATCACTACCACCCTAAGCCACCATTTAAAACATGGTTTGGATAGTTAAGGAAAACATTTGGTAATCATTCCATCTATTTTTACAATTTCGCAATATTTTGTAATAGAAAAAGTGAGATATATTGCGCCTTCTCTTTGTTAAACTAAACTCTTCTATAAGCGTTTATTACAAATTCTTTACTTTTATTATTTATTTGTTTCATTGTGTCTATAGAAAATAGAAAGGGAGATTTGTAAAATGATAAACAATGATTGGGGGTGATGATTTGCTAATAATCAATCGTACTAGTCTGGAATACATATGATTATTTTATGGTAAGAATCAAAAAGTTAACGAAGGGGGTCTCTTAATGTTAAGAGATTTATGGTAAAGGCAGTTGCACCTATAAAAATGAAGATGAATGTTCCATCTTTCCAAAAAAGGTTAAATATTCAGTGGTTTTAGCATTGGGGATTTCTTCACTAGCATGATCTCCACCTCTTTATCCAGGAACTTTTGTTCTTTTATGTCCTATTGATTGAAAGAAGTCTATATATATATGAATAATCGGACAATGGAGATGGCATAAGCCATCCTTGTCCGAAGGCAATTCAGCTCCTAATACCGATAAAAGAACCCCCTGACTACTTAACCAAGGGGTTCACACTACATTTAATTAGCAGTATTTTTTCTTTCTCTTACCGTTAAGAACGCACCTACACCTATGGCCAATAATAATAGCCCTAGTGCCAACCAATTATATTGATTTGTAGCAGTTTCTGGTAAGGTTTCTCCATCGCCTTCTGTTTGATCATCATTGTCTGATGAACTATCATCGCCTGTTTCATCGTTATTTTCTGTTGAACCATCGTCTTCTGCTCTACCTTCATTGTCTGATGGATCATTGCTACCTGTTCCATTTTCGTCTTCTGAGGAACCATCATCACTTGTTCCGTCACCTGCTACTTCAAATACACCATAGATACTGAAGTGAGATACATCTGCTCCCACTTCAGCAGTTGCACTATCTATACTTTCAGGTATGATTTCTTCTATTTGTTCACCATTCTCATTAACATAGACTACTATTAGGTTATCCCAATTCTTAACTTTTTCTTCGTCGACTTTAAATGTTAATGTGACTGGTGAGTCAAAGCTTATATCCTCACCATTAGATGTTAATGTGAAATCATACAAGTCACTTACCGCATTCGTATTTTTCGACTTAATGGTTTCCGATACCTCTCCCAATTCAAATACAATATCCTCTTTACCTTTCAGAATCGATACCGGGATTTTCACTTGGACATTCTCCAATTGTAATACAATAAAAGCTGTTTCATCTAACTGATCAACCACTTCTTTTTTGATAATGGTTTTCTTAGTGTCTACATTCGTTTGATAAACATTATTAACTTTCTCTAAATCAGCTACTTTACTGATAACTTTGTCTTCAGCTTCCTGGCCATCTTCTCCATTTTCAGATGATTCATCATCTTCACCTGTTCCGGTATTTTCGTAAAGAGCTTGAACTTCTTCTGCTGGAAGTACTAGTCCATCATAGACACGAACTTCATCCATTAAACCTTTAAACGGAGTGTCCCAAAAGTTCACACCTAAACTAAATTGTGCATCTACCGTAGTAAAGACATCAGGGAAATTGTTATCAGAGAACTTCTCTTCCCCATTAATATATACTTTTGCTTCTCCTTCATTTACAGTAAAAGCAAAGTGTGACCACTCTCCTGTAGGAATAATAGAATCGGATGTTGCATCATACCAGTCATCGCCATTATGAGACCACACCTTAGTAACGTTTTGTGCATTAGGTACAAGGCTGATCCAATTATTTTCCGTTCTAGCACCAAAAAATGTTGTTGTAAATTCGGTAATTTCCTCTGGCTTCATCCATAAAGAAATAGAATATTGATCACTAGCAATTAAACCATCTGCCAACTTCAATCCTGATTCGCCATCGAATTTCGCAGCCTGACCAACGATACCGTCAGCAAAGGTAATCTCACCACCTGTATTATTGATACGATCGCCAGTGACAGTAGCATCTTCTTGATTACCAGAGCGATCTGAAAATCCATCACTGAAATCATAAAAGGCTGATAAGCCACCTTCCCCTTTTGCCGGAACAGTTACCGTTACAGTCAACGTTTCCGTGATCTCGCCTAAAGTGAGCGTTGCTGTCAATTCTACATTGGCATCTTCAGAACCAAATGGCGGTCTATTAACAGCGCCCTCTGTTGATATAACTTCTGGATAAGAAGATTCCCACGTAATTTCCGTTCCTTGTGTTGCCAATGTCGGTAATGTTATATCTGCAATTGCACGTTCTGGAAGGCTTTCATTTAATTCTTGTTTAATACCATCTACAACTTCTTGATCGTTTTTACTTTCTACATGACTTCCCCAAACCACAACACCTTCATTGGACATTGCACTAAACGTCATGACCCACTCGTCAGATGTCGGATCATATTGACGAATGAACACACCATCGTATGTTTCGTCATCAACTGTCAATTCAACTCTGTAATCATCATAGAGCTCCCATGTCCCTGTAACAGCACCAGTGACAGTCTGGTCCTCATTTAATTTTACCCATGTCGATTCTGTTAACTCACCTGTAATTTCCTTACCATGGTTAATATATTTATAGTCCCCAATTACATCTGTTTCTGAAACTGCTTCTATTTCTTCCCCTGCATAGTGATATGGCGTTGGTACTGGCCAATCATCACTATTTTTAAACGTTTGATGTACACGAACTTCATGCATTTCTCCTTCTTGAGGAAAACGTGTATGGGTAACAATAAACTCTTTTCCAAGATCTTCGTCAATTAAATAAGAGTTGTGGCCTGGCGCCATATATCCAGTACCTACTCCTGAACCTTCTTCACCAAGGTCTCTCTTAAACAGGAAGTTCCCCATCATTTTATTACCAATTTCTTTATGATCATCATTACCAGGGAAATTACCTACACCTATATCAAAACTTTCAGGAAAAACAGCCTCATTACCTGCTGCATCTACATAAGGACCGTCAATGCTTTCTGATCTAAATTGTCTCATTTGATAGCCACCATCAGAAGCTAGCCCACCATACGTAATATAGAGGTAATAATAACCAGTATCTTCATCATAAACTGCATAAGTTCCCTCACCTGATCTTCCATATCCACCAGCAATCTTCGTGCCATAATATCGATCAATCATTCTACCATCAGAAGTTTCTCCATCTTCTCCCGGGTAGATCGGTGTACCAGTTTCTTTATCCAATTCTAAAATAAACGTACCACCTGACCATGAACCATAGGTCATATATAGGTCACCATTCTCATCATAGAGAATATTCGCATCGATTGCATTGGTATATAGCGCATTGTTGAAGTTACCTTCATCGGTAAACCAATCCGGATTTACGTCATCGATAACACCTTCATCAATAAGGTCAGAGATATTAGTATTTTCCCAATGCTTATTAACATCACTATTATTGTCATAGCTTTCGTAATTCGTAAAACCAGAATACATAATAGTGTCCGTATATTCATATGGCCCTTCGATATTTTTTGATACCGCTATACCGATAGCTGAGCGGATATAAGTAGAGGAAACACTATAATGTAACATATAAGCACCTGTTGAACCATCTTCCCAAACATAGTCTTTGTTCCAGAAGATATCTGGCGCCCATACGGCAAAGCCTCCTGTACTATCAGCATCATCTTCCCCTGCCCATTCAAATGATTCCGCAAGATTAGAAGATAAGTCACCATAAATCGGATTATTCTCAGGAGTTTGGTATTCCCGATCTACTATAGAATTCCAGTTACTTAAATCAGTTGATTTAGCAACCGCTATATGCGAACCAAACACGTAATAAGTACCATCATCACCCTTAATAATAGATGGATCATGTACAGAAGCACGGTCAAAATCTTTAGTTTCTGGATTCGTTTGCTCTTCACCGAGCACAGTACTCGGTATAATGAACATCAGTAAAAGGCCAATCATTGCTATTCTTTTTTTAAAACTTATCATTATTGCTCTTCTCCTTTCACTTACCTATTTTGTAAGCGTGGTCATTTTCTTAAAATATAAGTTTTTTTCGAAATTGCTATTACCTTGATGTCTAGATACTCCTTGCGTTACTCTAATATCCATGTTTAGTAGAATTTTAGAATAAATTCTTTTAAATGCATTAAGATCATTTAACACTACTGTTTCTATATATACTTTACATTTTTGTTAATCATACTTTATAAGCAATCCTCCTTTAGTAATTACAGTTAATAAATCGCTTACATCGAGAAAGAAAAGAAACAGCACTCATACATTAGGTTACTATAAATATATATCATACTCAATATTTATGGTCATAATATAATAAATTTATTAATAAATGATGAAATTGTTTCTGTATACGTTTAGTTTATTAAAAAGACCTGTAAGATTTATATCAAAGGTATCACTGATCAAACGAAATAGACCTCCCTATTAACCACCCAAGTGACTAAGAGAGGTCTATCAAAAACAGATAGCAGTTCCCTCTGAGGAACAGCTTATCCATAACCTGTCGTTTGCAGCAATTTTATATTTTCTTATTCTTAAAAAAACGCAGAGCGCCCGTATATTCAGGCATACAGGCTACTTCAATCCAATATTCATAATAAGGATTATCTCATCAATTTCAATTCAGCTTGTTCATTATAAATTTTGGTACTTATCCTCTTTTTTAGTTCCAAATTTAAGATATTGGGTTTCACTTTGGTACTTAAACCGGCTTTAAGTACCATATTTGATCGTTTACTTTCTGGTTTTGGTTCTTAATCGTCTTTTAAGTACTATTTTGATTTTGCGCTTCGATATTTTGGTACTTATTTTTTTAGGCTGACAATTTATACTTTCGCCCAAGGGCATTAGGGCGATTCGTGCAGTCGCCTATTTTCTAGGCGTTCGGAGTAAGACAGCCGCGCAAATTTTATACTTTCTTGCCTTAGAACAAAAGACACCCTGATCAAACCGGGTGTCTCCCAATCTTTTATAATTTTTCTCCATTACTTTCAATCACATCTTTATACCAACAGAACGACTTTTTGCGACTTCTATCTAATGTTCCTCTACCTTCATCATCTTTATCGACATAAATAAAACCATAACGCTTAGACATTTCACCGGTTGATGCACTTACTAAGTCAATGCAACCCCAAGCAGTGTAACCCATTAAATCTACACCGTCTTCGATAGCTTCACCCATGGCAGCAATGTGGTCACGCAAGTATGCAATGCGATAATCATCATGCACAGAACCATCTTCTTCTACTTTGTCATATGCACCTAAGCCATTTTCCACAACAAACAGGGGTACACGATAACGATCATATAATTGGTTCAAGGCAATTTGTAAACCGGTTGGATCGATTTCCCATCCCCAGTCACTAGCCTTCAAGAAAGGATTACGAACACCTGCCATAATATTTCCGTCTGCATTCTTTTGATCCGATTTATCTAATTTTTCGGTGCGAGACATGTAATAGCTAAATCCAATATAATCTACAGTATGTTCTTTAATTAATGCTAAATCGCCTTCTTTTATGTCTAATTCAATGTTATTTTCTTTAAAGAAACGCTTCATAAATGCTGGGTATTCACCGCGAACTTGAACATCTGCACAATAATAATTAAACAGACGCTCTTCTTCTAAGGCATACATCACATTTTCAGGATTTGAATCATAAGAATAGACAGGAGCATAAATAATCATACAACCAATTTGTGCATCTGGAATAATTTCATGACAAGCTTTCACCGCTAAACTACTTGCTACAAATTGATGGTGGAATGCTTGGAATGTTGGTGTATATTTATCCTCTTCCTTTTCAATGGAAAAACCTAAGCCCATAATTGGCATCACTAAACCACTATTAATCTCATTAAAGGTCATCCAATATTTCACTTTATCTTTATAACGATTAAAAATAGCTTGTACATAACGCTCGAAGAATGTTACAACCTCACGACTTCGCCACCCACCATAATTTTTTACTAAATCTACTGGCATCTCATAATGCGAAATCGTTACAACTGGTTCAATGCCGTGCTTGTGTAATTCATCAAAGACTCGATCATAAAAAGCTAAGCCTTCTTCATTCGGTTCTTTTTCATCGCCTTTTGGAAAAATTCGTGTCCAAGCAATGGACATACGGAATACTTTAAAACCCATTTCTGCAAATAACGCAATATCTTCTTTATAGCGATGATAAAAGTCGATTGCTTCATGGTTGGGATACGTATATTTTTCTTTATCGATTTCAAAATTAAATCCTGGTTCTTTTAAAATATTTAAACGTCCTTTTCCACCTGGTAGGACATCTGCAATATTCAATCCTTTATTACCTTCATGAAAGCCACCTTCGATTTGATTAGCAGCAGTAGCTCCACCCCATAAGAAATTTTTTGGGAATTGATATGTTTTACTAGACATCATGTTGCCTCCTTATTCTACATTTTCTCCATTCGATTCAATCACTTGTTTATACCAATCAAAACTTTGCTTCTTACTTCTGCTCAACGTTCCTTTTCCATCATTATCACGGTCTACATAAATATAGCCGTAACGTTTTTTCATTTCGCCTGTTGAGGCACTTACGATATCAATTGGTCCCCAACTTGTATAACCAATGATTTCCACACCATCCTTCAGTGCTTCCCCCATTTGTTTGATATGCTCACGTAAATAAGCAATGCGATAATCATCTTTTATTTCATGATCTTCATTCAATTGATCAACCGCACCTAAACCATTTTCTACTACAAATAACGGTTTTTGATAACGATCATATAGTTGATTAGCGGTAATACGGAAACCTTTGGGATCAATCGTCCAACCCCATTCAGAAGCTTCTAAGTATGGATTAGTGATCGAATCAAATACATTTCCCGCTGTCTGATCTTTTAATACTTCTGGATCTGTACTAGTAGCCCGAGAACTGTAATAACTAAATCCAATATAATCCACGGTATACTTCTTTAATAATTCTTCATCATTTGGTTCGATCGCAAGCTCAATATCATTCTCTTCAAAAAAGCGCTTCGCATAACCTGGATATTCACCACGAGACTGCACATCAATAAAGAAGAATGATTCACGATCTTGATCCATCGCTTTTTGGATATCATCCGGGTTACAAGAATATGGATACGTCATACCGGCTGCCAACATACAACCGATTTGTGCGTCAGGAATGATCTCATGACCTGCTTTAACAGCTAAAGCACTTGCAACTAATTGATGATGAGCTGCTTGATACATGACTTGCTGTTTGTCTTCATCTTCTTTAAAAATAAGCCCTGCCCCAACGTATGGTAAGTGTAGCAGCATATTTATCTCATTAAATGTTAACCAATACTTCACTTTATTTTTGTACCTAGTAAAAACGGTTTTAGCATATTTTTCAAAGAAGTCTACTACTTTTCGATTTTTCCAACTGCCATATTCTTTCACCAAGTGAACCGGTACATCAAAATGGGCCAATGTCACCACTGGTTCAATTCCATATTTGTTTAATTCATCAAACACGTCATCGTAATATTGCAACCCTGCTTCATTAGGCTCTTTGTCATCTCCATTTGGAAAAATACGTGCCCAAGAAATAGATAGGCGAAATGATTTAAACCCCATTTCTGCAAAAAGGGCAATATCTTCTTTATAGCGATGATAGAAATCAATTGCCTCATGTGATGGATAGAATTCATTTTCTTGTGGAGTATAGTTTTCCACTTTCCCTAACATAATCGGAAAACGATTTTCACCTGTTGGTAAAAGATCGACCGTTGTTAATCCCTTTCCATCTTTTAAATAGGCACCTTCTACTTGATTAGCTGCTATAGCTCCACCCCAAAGAAAATCTTTTGGAAATTTATTTATCATCATTCAGTCCCCCTATTGCTATGGGAAAAAGGAGCCTTTGAGAGCCCCTTCCCCTTTATTTAGATGTCAATTCAATAACAGTACTTTCTGAAGTTACACTAGATTGTTCTATTATTTTTAGTTGATATTGGTCATGGTTCGTTACAACTACTGGTGTCGTAATCTGAAAACCAGCTTTTTGAATTCCCTCTATATCAAATGTTAGAAGTTCTTGACCTTTTTCTACTCGTTCTCCCTGTTGCAGGGATGTTTCGAAATATTTCCCATCAAGTTGAACCGTATCTAAACCAACATGAATTAAGATCTCCGCACCATTATCAGAGGTAATACCGATCGCATGCTTTGTCGGGAATAAAGCGGAAATGGTCCCTGAAACAGGCGATACTAACTTACCGTCTGTAGGTTCAATTGCAATGCCTTTTCCTAGAGCTCCGGATGCGAAAGCAGTGTCATCAATTTCTTCTAACTTTCTCATTTCTCCAGTTAAAGGGCTTGTTATTTCCTCGCTTTTTACTTCTGTTTCACTATTATTAGAAGTCTCCTCATTTGCTGATTCTTCTTCTGCCTCTTGCTTTCCAATACCTCCAAAGAAATACGTTAGAACAAATGCCAATACCGCTGCAACAATCATCGCAATAATAGAAGCTACAAAGGATAGATTCAATCCTTCTTCAGGATGAATAAAACTTGGAATTTGGAATACACCTAGTCCTGCCATATTGTAACCAATCGTTCCAAACACACCTAATATGGCACCACCAACAGCTGATGATATGACGGTATAAATAAACGGCCATTTAAGTGGTAACGCAACCCCATACATACCTGGCTCTGTTACACCAAATATCGCTGAAACAATGGCTGGTGGCGTTAATGTTTTTGTTTTTTGATTTTTCGTTCTAATGATAACAGCCATTAAGGCACCCGCTAATGCAAATGAGTGTGCAAATATTAAAGCTAAAATTGGATCTTGACCAAGTGTTGCAAAGTTATTAAGAGCGACTGGTACAAGGCCCCAATGTAAACCAAACATTACAAACACTAACCATAAACCACCAATAAAAATACCGGCAATAATTGGACTTAAATCATAAATACCAACACTTGCTGCCCCTAATAATTGACTTGCCCAAGTGGCAATAGGACCAATGATAATAAAAGTTAATGGTATAATAATAAGCATAGTTAACAATGGTACTAGGAACATCTTCAATACATTTGGAACTACTTTAGCAAAAGTTGTTTCCAATTTAGCTGCAAAGAATGTTGCTATGATAATCGGAATAACCGACATCGAATAAGTCATTAAAATAACTGGTATTCCAAGAAATTCAATATATACAGGTGATTCGAACATCGTTCCTGCAAATAGCGTGTACAATGGCTCGCTTGCTCCTGGTATCCCTTCCAAATCAGGATAAACCAATGCCATCGCTATAACCATACCTAAGAACGGGGTTCCACCAAATTTTTTCATTGCGGTATAACCTAAAATCACTGGTAAGAAGTAGAATAGTCCATCTCCAATTGCATTTAGAATTTGATAGGTTCCACCTTGTTCATCTAATAACCCAACTGCTACAAATAGTGCATTAAAACCTTTTAACACACCAGATGCTACTAATACAGCAAGAATAGGCGTAAAAATACCAGAGATCATATCGATAAAACGATTTAACAAACTGCCTTTTTCTTCGTCTTGATCTACTTCACCTTTTGCTTCAAATCCACCTTCAGCAACTACTGCTTTATAAACATCTGCTACATGATTTCCAATAACTACTTGATATTGACCGCCGCTTTTTCGAACGGTTACAACACCATCCATTTTATTTAATGCTTCTGTATTCGCTTTACTTTCATCTTTTAATTTAAAACGGAGTCGTGTAATACAATGAACGACACTGTTTACATTTTCTTTTCCACCAACATGTTGAATAATATCCCTTGCTAACTGTTGATATTTCATGATCGTTTCACCTCTCTAATTAATGTTTTATGAAAGCTTTCATTTTTCATGTAAGGGGTTTATTTAGAGCAAATAAAAAACCTGAATGAACTGGATCATACACACATAGTGATAGCTATGCGCTTCCAATTCATTCAGGTTATGCCCAATAAGGTAACATTCCTTACTTTTCCTATAGGTTTTGTACATTTAATTTATCATCTTCTTTCTTGCTTGTCAATCATAAATTAAATCGCTTTCCCCATTTTTAGTTAGTCTTTCTTTGTCGATAGGTAACGCGATGAATATGGATTGTCAAATATACCATATCATCCTTGGTTAATACCCAATTGAAATTCTTTTCTAAAAATGTTGCTATTTTTTCTGTACATTTGTATGCTTGGTGATATTTACTTTGTACTTGCTCATAAAAGAATTCATCAATTGTCTCTTCAATATGCTCTTCACGTAAAAATCGCACCGTAAAGAAACGCAAATGAGTTAAAAACCTTTCATAATTAATAGAGTTCTCATCTATTTCTGTTTTATAATGATATTTCACGATATTTAAAACCTTGTTGACAACATCAGTTACCTGGACGGCCATTTCCATGTTTTCCCCAGATAGCTGACTATTGATTAAGTGTAGAGCAATTGATGCTGCCTCATCTTCATTCATTCTTATACCGGTATACTCTTCAATAATATCCAATGAGTGCAAACCAATGTCAAATTCTTTTTTATAATATTTGCGGATCTCGAATAACAATGTGTTTTTTAGCTGAATGCCTTCCTTCATTCTTGTTATCGCAAAACTGATATGATCTGTTAATGCAATATATAAATAATCATTCAACTTATACGGTAAAATCGACCGTGCATATTCATAAATTTCAGAAGCAATATCCAAATATTTATCTGACGTATCTTGTAATAATTGATTTAGCTTTTCACTTGTTCCGGTATCTTGTAGGACAAAATTCTTTTCAATTTTATCTTCATCAATCCTTTGTCCCACTTTTTTCTGAAATGCTAAACCTTTCCCCATAACAACTATTTCTTGACCATGTTGGTTAGTAGTGACGACGACATTATTATTTAGCACTTTATTAATTTTCATATCAGTCATCCTTTTATTCGATATTTTTTTGGACGCTAAACCTATTTTACCCCAATGATAAAGGAAAAAATTAATTAAAAAAACCTAAGCTATGGAATAATACATACTCCTCCCATCTAATTCTGGGCGATGTACTATTCAATAACTTAGGTTTTGCCTGCTTGACCAGTAACAATCCTAAAATCACACAATAATTTTGTAACCGCTTTTATAATTAATTATAACTATTTTTAAACAGATGTCAAGGGTAAAAAGCGGGACTTTTCAATCAGTGGGGGTTTTTGACCCCACTGATTGTTAACGAAACCTATCAGGGAGTGACAGTCTGTTTATTCCCATTAACATCAAAATGATAGCTAAGCATCTTGTACGAAACTTATCTTTTTGGAATATTATAAAAAAAGAGTGGTACCCTTCACCATTTTGTGATGGATACTACTCTTTTTTGTTTAAATAAATGGCTTTAGTCTCAGCCCATCTAAATGAAAACCTATGCCACCAAATTAATTAACTATAAAGTGATACTTATCAGGGTGTTAGTGTTCATTACCCCCACACTTAGCTTCTTTGATTTACTTGAACCTTAAAGTGGGGTTTTAAGGACGATTAGCACCGTGATAAAATCTATCGAAATGTTGTAAATGCCATGCTGCCCCTTGGTGACTTGGATTTAATTCCAACACTTGGTACAAAAATTCTTTTGTTTTTTCTTTGTTTTGTAATCCCATATATCCTAATGCCATCATGAAGAAGCAATGAACTTTATTTTTTTGCTCCATATCTTCATCAAATACGAGAAAATCAGGTAAGGATACAGCAAAGTAATCAATTTCTAATGTCTTGAATAATTGTGTTTCACCGTAATCTATTAGTTTATTAAATGTACCATTAGCAAGGTTACCATCATTTAATTGGCGGTGTGCAAGTCCTTGATAAAAAATCATCTCTGGTGGTTGGTCATTGTAATACATAGCATTAGTAGGATCACCAAGTCCGTGCGTTGCTTCTTTAAAATAGTGTGTCGATTCTTCTTTTTCTTGATTAAATGAATGGGCTATACCAAGCCAATAGTTTATATCATTTTCCTGGGCGCCGTGAAGCTTGCCTTCACCTAGGTTTTCAGGAAATGTTTTCGCTTTTTGTAATAGACTTATTGCTTTACTATATTCTTGATTGTCCATTGCGGCTAATGCAAGACCGATATGGGAGGTAGTATATTGTTTGGTGATTTTCCCTTCTCCGCCTTCCCATGGATGGAATATTCTATGCTGAATCAAAGGTAATGTTTCTTGATAGTTTCCTAGAATATGTTGAAGCGTGATATATTCAACAAAAAGATCATCTCGTTCTTTCACGAGGTCCATGTGTTTTTCCATGATGTTGATCCGTTTTTCTGGTGAATGGCCTATCTTTTTGTATAATTGATCCAATTCGTAGAACACTCTTGCATCTTTTTTGTCTAGGCTGAAGGCTTTCTCTAATACTTCTTGAGCTTTTTCCTGATTGCCTAATTTATTATAATAGTAAAAAGCTAGGTTGCGAAAAGCGGTAGGAAAGGTATCCTCTATCGCAATCGATTGTTGCCAATGAATCGCGGCTTCTTCGTACCTTTTTTTATCATACATAAGATTACCAAGATAATAATGTGCCTTATCTTGTTCTGCTACGGTTTCTAATGCATCGTTTAGTACGAGATAATCATATAAATGATTAGGGAAACAATAGTCTGATGGCTGTTGGTTTGCTTGTCGATAATAGCTTTTTGCTTGACCTAAACGCCCCTGATGGTGAGCTGCATAACCAAGATAATACCCGATCATTGGGTTCGAGTCAGTTTTTATCGACGTAAGCAATAACTCGATATCTGCAAATCGTCCTGATAAAAGTAGGTCCTGTGATAAATAAAGGTAATTGCGGGTTTCCCCTCGTGTGATCTTCTCTAATGATTCCCACGCTTCTGTAGCTTTTTCTTTTTCTTCGAGTTCGATATAAATTAAATACCGTTCATATCTGGCACCAAAGTCAACTGGATCTTTTTTGATAGTTGTTAAAGTATCATCAAGCGCTTGTTCTAGATTACCTAATTGGCGGAGGCATGCTGTTCTTAGATTGCGTATAATCAGATTGTTTTGATTGATAAGAAACGCTTCATCAGCATGACTTCGTGCTGTTTCCACCTCACCGTTTTGGTAAGCGATCATCGCGAGATGACTGATCGCTTTATCCTTCCAAAGACCACTCCATGTTGCTTTGTAAAATGTGCCATATGCTTCCGTTGTTTTACCTTGCAATTGTAGACTTACACCAAGGTAGAAGTAGGGCTCCATTTCATATGGATTAGGATTGTGCCTTGTTAACGTCTCAATTGCTTTTCGTAAATGTTTTTCACTTTCTGATAATTGTCCCCTTCTTAATAGTAACTGTCCGTATGCATTATTCATACGATAATCACTAGGATTTCGACGGAGACCTTCCAAATAATAATCGTCAGGCTCAAATGTCGCATGACGGTATTGTTCCAAATGCTGACCAGCGAGGAAAAGATCCTCATTATGTCTTAATTTTTCTGGAGCTTCAATCGCCTTCGCTGCTTCTGGTATTTCTTCAATGGCTGGTGCTTCTGCTTGAAATTCCACTAATAGGCTATCATTCTCTGAGAAAACCTGGATCAGATAGTCATGAATTTGATCAGTTTTGTCTACTTCGAACGTTTTTATCCAGCCTTTTCCAGGTGTGGAGTTAAACGTAAACTCTTGAAAAGTTTTACCCTTATGCTTAATGATCAATTTGACGTTATGGAAAGCTGAGGTTGTATAGACACCAGCAGTTAGTACCCCAGCATTTAATGTTAAGTTTACTGCTGCGTCTACACTGGCATTTTTGATAGCGCCTATATCTTTATATGGCATAAAATATTGTGTGAATTGCTTTTCTTCATAAGGTTGTATCCAGGTAAAGTCAGGCTGATTATCGGTGAAGACGCCTGTCATCAGTTCTACATATGGACCATTCTCATCCGTTAGGTTACGATCCCATGCTTTACCAAAATCACCTCTTCCCCATGTCCATTGTTTTTTTCCTGGTGAAATGTGGCGATTAGCAACATGGTAAATACCAGATTGCTCTTTGAAATCATAACTACCAACGAAATTATAATCAGAGTGGTGCACCATATAAGACGTTGGTACAGGAATATTCTTATACTTCGAAATATCCGCACCTGCTGAATAATCCATTTTGTAATACTCACCTGTAGCAATTGGGAATTTCGATACATCTCGCTTCCCATGATCAAAGACAAAACGAACGTCAGGTGGAAAAATAGATTGCGTATGGTCATTGACTGGAATAGCTGGATTCGCCCACCACAAAAAGGTTTGTGCCTGGCTGGTTCGGTTATATAATTGACCGGTGATTTCAATGACAGCTTTGTTAGGATGAAGCGTAAAACCTGCCATACCTTTCGTTCCATACATCCGATCGATTTCGCTCATCCAAACCGTTTGACTGCCATTTTGATTCGCTTCTATCGTATATTCGACTGGACCAAATGTATTGGGACGGTGATGTTGTGGCCAGTTAAATTCAATTCCTCCCGAAATCCAAGGCCCTGCCAGTCCGACTAACGCAGGCTTGATGACTTCATTGTAATAAACAAAATCATACTCATTCGTCTTATCAAGCGCACGATAAATACGGCCACCTATTTCCGGCATTAATTCTACGTACAAGTATTCGTTCTCTAATATGACTAATCGATATGTTTTTTCTTCTTTTTGATCATATATCTTTTCAATAATCGGATGGGGATACACTTTTCCCGAACTTCCCTGATAGACTCTTTTTTCTAAAAACATTGGATTTTTTTCTGGTTTACCAACTGGGTAAGTCGGAATCGTTACATCCCGCTCATACACTTTTACTTTTGTTGTCACAGTATCCTTCCTCCTTATCGATGCACAATAGCTGTTACTTTGAAAACACCTAATAATTCGCTCATCGTAAGTTGTGCTGTCGGCTCAAACTGATTACTATTTATATACTCTATAATCTCTAACAATAATGTTTGTGTTTCTGGACGTTTTAAATCTGCGGGTTGCTTGCATTGTAAACTTGTTACAAATAATTTCCCTCGACCTACTTTTGCTTCAAACATATAAGCTAATCTTTTTTGCCTGTTAAAATTATCGATTACTTCAATTATCGGCTCAATTTGTGGAACACTGTCTATGTTTAAAGCACCGACTTGGTTGACCAAATGGAACCATTGCCAATTGGAAAAAGGGTCATGCGGAAACTTTTTTAATACCGGATGCTCATGTATTTTCATACCCATTGTTGTACCTTGTTGCTCTGGAAACCATAAATAATTCCAAAAGGTCGGAAGATATCTTGTCATGATTTCATCCTGTTGGTTTTCTGACATCAGCCATACTGTTCCACCATCTACTACATGTTGAATCACATCGCGTGATAATTGATCTGATATCACGAGGTCAACATTTGGATCCTTTTGAAAACTGTGTTGAACAATGCTTATTTTTTCTTCAAATCTGGCTCCATTAAGGACAGATCGTAATGCAGGTATATTAGTCCAGATTCTGCTTGTATTGTTTGGCAGCGCTGTTCTTGGATAGACCCAATAATCCCAATCGTTCACAGCTAATACTTCGGTATTATTGGTTAATCTGACTTTAAAGTTCAGCGATTTAGCTTTGTCCGCTTGTAATGGAATCTGGATGATCTCTACAGGTTGTAGGCCTTGACCAGTTAAATGGATCCCGCCTATTTCACCGGAATGAACGATTTGATCTCCTTCTGTTAATTGCCATTCTATATTCAGATCGTGGATGGCTTTACCGAAATATGATATATCGAGTTGTGCAGTCATTGTTTCCTTATGATAAAATGTTCTCTTATCGCTTCTCGCAAGTAGCACCATATCATTACTAAACTGTCGAAATGCACTCGGAGAAATAATTCCTTTAGCATCCCAAAAGACATCTAGTATGCCGACTGTTGCATGTCCTTGACCAGGGAAGTCGCGAATATCTAATAATTGAATACCTGATAAGCCAGGTGTTCTTCTTGCTTTCTCAAAAGTTTCTTTTATAGATCGTGCTAAATGTACGCCCGTTGCTTCGATGAATTCATCTACTCTTGATTGTAGTCCTTTTTTAGCGAGTGATTCTTTGATTGTTTCTAACCAATGTGGCTCTAAGATCCCTTGATATTTCTCTTCCTCTTCTGGTCGGACGTACATGGTAAATTGCCCATGCTCATGAGCAATTAGTGGTTTTGTTTCAAGTTTCGTTACCTCTCGGTAGTCAGTTGTTGTATCAGGAATGGCAGCATCATTGATGTGATAGGGAGGATGCCAATTCAACGTTGGTATAAAGAAATCTCCTGCACGATCATGACTAGGTAACTCGCCAAAACCTGTATTATCGGTATAAAGTCTAGTGTTGTCTATTCTTTTTGCATGGTGCACCAATTCATTTAGTTGCGGATGCCCCTCTTGACTGATCAATTCATTTCCCATCGCAAACATGACGAAAGAAGGATGTCGATGTAGCTTCTCTAGAATCTCTTCCAGCTCTTCTTTATAAAAATCGTGTACGTTTGCCGGTGCATTGATTTGACGTTCGCGATAATAAACACTCCAATGGGGTAATTCCGTTTGGACGAGCATTCCCTCTTCATCTGCTGCTTCCCAAAATGGTTCTGGTGCCGTCCATCCATGTAAACGAACATGATTAAAACCATATTGCTTTGCTGTTTGAAATTGCATCTTATAATGTTCTTTATCCCATACTGGATAGCCTGTTTGCGGGAACACACAGCAATCGACATAGCCATTTAAAAAGATTGGCGTGTCATTGATGAGAAACTGCTGATCGTTGGTCGCAAAGGAACGCACACCAAATCGAACTTCCTCTGTTTGTCTGCATTGATCATCCTTATACCATTCCACCTTATATACGTAAAGATTTGGTTCTTCTGGTGACCAATTTTTCAATTTTTGATGATGATTGAGTTGTACAGTTGTCTGCTGATTCATTAATTCCATTTGTTCGGAAAGAATAGTATTTCCTTGTCTATCTTCTACACGATGTTTTATCGATAATGGCTCACTAGGTTGATCAAATAAGTCAACAGAAACTCGCAATTCATGATGGTCCGCTTCAACCTTTACATGGCGGATGCCATTTTTAGGTTTAGCCACAATATGAACACCACCTGTAATGCCTCCCCAATTCGTACCTGTATGATAGGAGTGAATATGACTTTCTTGCAGTTCCATTTGCATACGATTGTCTAGTTTAATGGAAATTCTATTCGTCGAACCTACTTGAATATGATCGGTTATGTCATATTTATGAGGTATACTTAAGCGATTATTTTCAGTGATTAGTTGACCGTTAATCCAAAGCTCTGAATGCCAACGAGCACCTTGGATATGTAATTGTAAGTGGTGGTCTTGAAAGTTATCGGGTATCTCGATTTCTTTAGAGTACCATGCGATACCTTCATATTCACGTTTCTTTTTCCATGTACCGATTGGAAAATGATCAGATACTTCTCCAAATCCTTGTTCTTCAATAGAGCCTGGAACTTGAATCCCATCAAAAAAATTATCCGGTTCCATTGTCTCCTTTTTTTGGTCTGTCATTAGTTTGAATTGCCATTCGCCATTTAAGTTGAGTGTGGTCTGATTAGACATAACAATCCCTCCGAGTTTATGATTTTACTGATCCACTTGTTAATCCTTCGATAAAATGTCTACTTGCAAGTATAAAAGCGATAAAAATTGGAAGAACACTGATAGAAGTTCCTAACATAATACCAGCAACATCTGTACCAGATTGTGTCGTCAAATTAGTTAACGCTAAAGGTATCGTAAATTTTTCTGTAGTATTTAAAATAATTAATGGTAATTGGAAATTTTGCCATGAATTTAAAAAAGATAAAATTGCCAACGCACCGAGACCTGGGCGAATTAATGGAATAACCATCTGAATATAAATTCGAAAATCAGAGGCGCCATCTATTTTACATGCTTCATATAATTCATCAGGTACAGCTTGTTTTATATATTGATACATCCAGAAAACGCCAAACGGATACGCTGCAGTTGGGATAATTAATGGCCAATGTGTATCAATCCAACCAAGCCACTTCATCTCCATAAACCATGGAATAATTCCTGCTAATGGCGGTACCATAATGGATGCAATCACTAGCAAAAAAATCGCTCTGTTTCCCGGTGCATTAGTGAACCGAGCAAAACCATAGGCTGCAAATGAACAAACAAACAATATTAATAAAGCATTTGAAGTGGCAACATACACACTATTCCAAAGATTCATGAAAAAGGGAATTTGAGCCAATAAATTCTCAAAGTTAGTAAGAAGTTCTGCTCCCGGCAATAATGGAGGAGGAAAGCTGTATATATCTGTTTTTGAATTGGTAGATAATATAAACATCCAAATTAAAGGAAAAATAAAAAGTGACATTAACATAATCACAAACAAGTATGATATATATTTACTAGCTATTTTTTCCATAAATTAAACCGCTCCCTGTTATGTTCTATTTCTTAAAAATCTCGCATTTACAAGGGTAACCAGCAGAATCAACATAAATAATACATAGGACTGTGCAGCAGCCAGCCCAAAATTAAAATACTCAAAGCCAGTTTGATATAAATACATTCCCATGCTAATCCCAGAGTTGTTCACTCCACCTGTTCCTTGTGTAAGCACATATGGTTCATCAAATACTTGAATTCCACCAACAGTTGCTGTAATCACACTTACTAATAAAATGGGAGCCATAAGAGGTAGTGTGATGTTTTTGATCGTTTGAATGACATTCGCACCATCTATTTTTGCTGCATCATACAACTCACTCGGAATGGTTTGTAATCCAGCAATATATAAAATAAAGTGATATCCTGTCCATCTCCATATGATAATAAGAACGATTAAAGGTTTAATCCAAAATTGTGAACGTAACCATTCATAAGAAAATACTCCATCTGTAAATAAGCTAATAAAAGAGTTAACGATACCTGCATTTGTAGAAAATATAACACTGATCATAATAGCTGTAAGAGCTGGTGCAACTAGAAGAGGAAACAAAAATACAACTCTAAAAAACCCTTTAGCCCTATGAATGTAGTGATTCACTAAGTAAGCTAAAATAAAAGCAAGACCAAGTGTTAAAATAGTAGAAAAAAACCAAATATAAATCGTGTTATAAATGGATTTTATAAAGACTGGATCATTAAAAAGTTGTGTATAGTTATCAATCCCCACAAACTCAGGTACGCCAACACCATTCCATTTTGTAAAACCTAAAAAGAATGATGCTACAATTGGAAATAAACTAAACATACAAAATAAAATTAAAAAAGGAGCAACGCTTATATAGAACATTTTATTTTGTTTCATTCTATGAGATATAGAACCAGCAACTTGCTTCATAGATAAACCACCTTTTTATTTCAGGTTTATGGTAGAGCGGTGATTAACAACCGCTCTATTTTTAAATGAAGTTACGATCTATTATTTAATAAAGTTTAGATTCATTGTTATAAAGCTCTCATATTATTGTGTTTTTGCTTCAATTTCTTGTTTTGCCTGTTCCAAAGCTTGTTCAACTTCCATATCACCTAATGTTATATTGGTAAGCATACTATTTACACCATCTGTTGCTACTGGATCGTTCTCCGTTACGTATGGTGCAGCCATTTCTTCAGCAACTACTTGAAAAATTTCATTTGTAACCTGTCCGCCAAAGAAAGAACTTTCATTATTCATCCAATCTTCATCGACGGCATCTAAATAAGCAGGATATAGTTCGTCTTGTTCGTACATTGCTTGTAAGTTTTCTGAATTCTGAGTAACAAATTGTACGAATTTCCAAGCGGCGTCTTTATTCTCTCCTTCTTTCGGAATTCCGATAAAATCTCCACCCTGGTCATATGCTGAAGTTCCTAGATACGCGGGTGCATAAGTTACTCCCCATTCTCCTTCAGCACCTTCCGTATTGTTTTTTAAGTATTTACCGAACCAGTTTCCAAATAAAAATGTAGCAATGCTCCCTTGTTGAATTGCAGCATTCCATTCAGGTGAATACTGCTCAAAAGGAGAGAACGCACCCATGTCACCCAATTGCTCAACAGTATCATATACATACATAAAATGTTCATTGTCAATTTGTAATTCATTATTTTCATTATAGTAAGCTGTTTCTGCCTGTTGAGTAACTGCATTCAATATTTCAGGTGGAACTCCTAACATCCATTGCTCACCTTCAACTGTCAAATCTTCTGCTACGTTTACATAATCCTCCCAAGTAGCCATCAGTTCATGTACTCCTTCAGGATCTGTTGGTAATCCAGCTTCTTCGAAAATAGGCTTATTATAAAACATGGCAGCTGGTGCAGAATTTTTCGGAAGTGCGAAAATGTAACCATCATCGTTTGTTACATAATCCCAAAAATAATCCAGGTAATCCTCCGATAGTTCACCTGCGTTATACGGTTCTTGGCTGAGATCTTCAAATAATTCTAAGTTTTTAATATTTACCACATCATTTATCTCGACCATCGCTACATCAGGGACATCTCCCCCTATAAGTGCCGAAGAAAGTTTATCTGCATATTGATCTTGACCAAACCCTTGCACAGTAACGTTTATATTCGGATATTCTTCTTGAAAAAGTGGTATAGTAATATCTTCAAATGTTTGATCGTTATTAGGCCAGGTCCAGACTGTTAAATCAACTGTTTCATCATCTGATTCATTGTCTGCATCGTTTTCACTACTACCATTTAAATCGGCTGCATCCTCAGAACAAGCGCTCAGAATAAATAAAACCATTAAACAAAATAAAACCCACATCTTCTTCAATGTAACCCTCTCCCTTTTTTGAAAGCGTTTTCTAATATCACAAGACCATTATATAAAGTCACTTTAATAAAGTCAACTTATTTTTGATGGTTTTATTTAATTTGAACGAATTTATCGATTTGCTTGATTGTTATTTACGCATTTTATAAACTAAAATAGTAAAGTAACTTTAATATTATATTTATGTTATATATGAGGAGATGCAAGTATGTACTATGCCAAGCAGAGGATCAGTAAAGACATGATGAAGCAGTACAATCAGAAATTAGTTTTGCGTATTTTAATGAAAGAAGGTGCTGTATCTAAATCGACATTATCTAAAATCACAGGACTTACCTTACCAGCTATTACTGATATTGTAGACTCTTTAGAGCAATATAGATTGATTAAAAATATAGGTGAGTCGAAAACTAATAGAGGGAGATTTCCTACTTTATATAAAATAGAAGAAAATGTTTTAAAAGTTATTGGAATAGGAATCACTTCTAAACAACTTAACGTTTCTTTCTATAATTTGAATGGGGGAGAATTAGCCTATTATTCAGAAGGATTACCAAAAAATACGTCACCAGATAATATTATCAGTAAAATCACTTTAGTAATTAATGATTTGTTAACGAAACACGGTTTTCAAAAATCTGAAATATTAGGTGTTGGGGTTGGTATGCATGGCATTGTAGATTTTAAAAGAGGTGTAGCGATTTATCCCCCACATTTAGACTGGGAGAACGTACCTATCAAAGAAAAACTAGAAGAACAAACGGGCTTACCTGTTTTAGTGGATAATGATTGTAATGCATTAACTTTAGCAGAATCTTGGTTTGGAAAGGCACAAGAAGAAAATTCTTTTATCGTGGTCAATGTTGACTACGGTATCGGTGCAGGTATTATGATTGATAGAAAAATATTTCATGGAATAGATTTTGGAGCAGGTCAGATTGGACATACCATCGTAAATGATGATGGACCTTTATGTTCATGCGGTAATTATGGCTGTCTAGAAGCTCTAGCAAGTGAAAATTCTATTGTGGAGCAAGTGAAAAAAAAGATCAAAAAAGGGTTTCCTTCTATCATAAACGATGAGAAAAAAATATTAGATAAAATGACAATAACGGATGTTTACGATGCTGTCGCAAAAGATGACACATTAGTGATAAACGTTGTAGAGGAAGCTGCTAGATATGTAGGAATTGCTGTCTCAACATTAGTTAATATCATCAACCCAGAGAAAATCATCCTAACAGGAAGCCTTGTTCAGCAAGTACCTGATCCCATTTTTAACTGCTTAGTCGACTCTTTTTCAAAAAACGCCTTAAAAACAAACACTAAGAAATTAGAAGTTGTGAAATCAGATTTACAAGATAATGCCATCCCATTAGGAGCAGCAAGCCAATGGATTAATGAACTACTTCTTGGAACATTACCATTGAATCGGGAGATAGAGACTGCACAAGAGCAGTAAGAAGGTATAGTTCGTTTAACTGCTTATTAATTTTATCTTGTAACTTCACCTTTGAAGTAGCCTGCCTAATCATAAAAAGAGTTTGCATATTCTGTTTTCTGAATTAAGCTCTCAATCAACCATAAATGGGGATATTTCTTTTACACTTTCCTATTTTTTTGAAACATATCCTATTTTAAATGAATAGTTTTCCCTAAATACATTTCAAAAATATGGTATTGCTTGATGATACAGCAAGCATATGTGAGTTCGATCAGAGATATCTAATTTACAACTAGTTTAGACAAACTACCTTAAACTTATATTAAGTAATACTATATAGGTTTCATGACAAACAATACCACAGTTCAAACACACTGTGGTAAAGCCTATTATATATACATGGTCCCCCCTATGTTTCATTTCTTTTATCGCACCTTTTGACGTGCTTGTAAATATTCAACCGCTTGTTTTATGTTCTCAAAAGCATTAGTTTCTGCTTCTCGTTCTATAATTAAATGTCCTACGTAACCGATATCTTCAAGAGCCTTAAAGTACTGATCGAAGGGGACTTCTCCTTGTCCTAGAGATGTTTCCCTAAATCCAGTTCCTTTCTCAACCATATCAGCAATCGCATCATGGCTCATCGGCTTATAGCCAAGTGCACCATAAACATCACGAGGATCAACTTGACCTAATTTCTTTCCATCCTTTACATGTGTGTGGACGATGTAGTCCTTCAGTGTATAAACACCTTGTACAGGGTCATCGCCAGTGACCATGACCATATTTGCTGGATCAAAATTTACAGACACACCATTGGTTGGTAATTGATCGAGAAATGCTTTAAGACGTGAGGCTGGTTCAGGACCCGTCTCGATTGCAAAATGCGCTTGTAACGATGTTGCAAAATCCCCAAGCGCTTCACACGCATCATACATGCTATGATAAATCTCATTTTTTTGCTCTGGCACAATACCAATATGTGTAGTTACAATAGGACTACCGAGCTCAACAGCCAATTCAAGGATTCTTTTTGACTTATCTACTTTTTCAGCGTTGACACTTCTATCCTGAAAACCGTGTCCTTCCAAATCTCCACATAATGCAGATATCGTTAGATTATTCGCTTCAAGTTCTTCCTTTAGTCTTTTTTTCGTATCTGATGTAATAGTAGCTGGGTCCATCTCGCCAGATACAGCATAAAGCTGTACACTTTGAACATTTAATTTCCCTGCTAATCTTAGTCCCTCCCAGAGGTCCTTTTGAAATCCATCTGCAATGACACCAATTGGATTATAAATAAGATTATGCCTCCTTTTTTAGCCTGTTTTTTACATAGGAAAATCCATAAGCTGTTCCGTCCATACAGTTTTCCATTCCTTCAAATTCAATCGATATCCAGCTGTCGTAATCACTTGCTGATATGGTCGAAAGAATTTCATTTATTGGTAAGTCACCTTGACCAACGATCGAGCCTCTTATTTTCTTCCCACCAGCTGTCTCGATCCATCCTTCTTGCAATTGGTTGTTTTGCTCACGAACATAAAAATCTTTCAAATGAACCATTGATGCATATGGCAAACATTTTTTCACAGCAATGGATGTGTCCTCATCAACACAAGCAAAATTGCCAACATCTAAAGTCAAACGGAAATTAGGATGATTCACGCGTTCGAGTAATGCAAGCACGCGATCACTACCTTGTAAATAAAACCCATGATTTTCAATAGAAGTGACAATACCATATGATGCCGCATAAGTCGTAATCTCTCTGCATGCATCTGCCACTTGGTCTAGGTCACGAATAAATGTTGTGATTGTCCCGTTTGTCCTGCTAGCCGCATCATGTCGCATATGTTTGACATTTAATGCATGGGCGATATCGACATGGTGCTTCACGCGCTCGATTTCCTTCTGAAACGCTTGCTTATCGTCTGTAACAAAGTTTGCACTTATCGCATAATTGGAAATCTCTAATCCTACTTCTTCCGCTTGTTTACGAATAGTGGTTGCCGTCTCTAACGATACCTCAAATCCATGTGGTACGATCTCTACATGTGTTGCACCAATTTCCTTTATCCATTGGAATATGTCGGTTACTGTTATTCCGTCATACCGTAACGCCTGTAATAAACTGTAGGAGCTTACACCAAACTTCATTTTACCGAATCCTCCTATTCCTGTAGGATAATTTCTCGATTTTTCTCTGCAGAATCATAGATTCCATGGAGAATTCTCATCATCTGTACACCATCTTCTAATGAACTGATTGGCGTTTCACCAGTAAAGCAACAAGTAACAAAGTGTTCAATTTCTTTTGCGAATGCTTTCTTCACATCCAGTTTCGGCGAATCTGTTTGTGGATAAATATTTAACATCGTGTTGTGTTGCTCTGTCATAAATTTAAGCTCTGGCTCGATTTCTAATCCACCTTTGGTTCCATATAGCTTGATACCCATTTCATCCTTGGAGGCATGCAGTGAATAACTGACATCAACAAACAAAGATGCACCGTTAGCAAACCGTATCATTGCATTTGCTAAGTCTTCTACATTATTTTTATTCGGATCATAGTCCGCTGCCTTGTAAAAGGTGACATAGTCAATATTTGATCGATTTCCTAGCTTGTCATATTTATTTGCACTGATAGATACTGGCTTCGGTTTACCCATCAAATACCAGCAAAGATCAATGACATGAACACCAATATCAATGAGAGGACCTCCACCAGATTTTTCTTTGTCTGCAAACCAACCACCTGGGTTACCTACTCTACGCAGAAAAGATGCTTTGGCATAATAGAATTCACCAAACATGCCACCATCTACGAATTCTTTTACCATCTCGGCATTCGGATCAAAGCGTCTGACTACACCAACTTGGACAACCTTACCCGAACGGTTTGCTACCTCTTGAATCTCTTCCGCTTCTTCTACAGTAATAGCAAGTGGCTTTTCAACGAGTACATGCTTCCCCGCTTCAAGTGCTGCAATGGTGATTGCAGCATGTGTGTAATTCCAAGTACAAATACTGACAGCATCAAGTTCTTCTAGCTGCAACATCTCGTTATAATCCTCAAACACATATTCCGCTTGGTAATTTGCAGCGACCTGCTCCGCTCGTGCTTTTTGCATATCACAAATCGCATAAACCTCTACATTGTTTAACTTATGATAGGCATCGAGGTGCTCATGAGAAATGGATCCCGTCCCTATTATCCCAACCTTTAACTGACTCATTGTACATCCTCCTTCCTTTGTAACATTCCTTTATATGCGCCATTATCAGAGTCCGGTATTTCAATCGCTCCTACTGCCTTTTTGTAAAAATCAACAGGTCCTGCACCACCGATGATTGCATAGGCATAGCCTCTTCGCTTTAGATCTTCTAAGCTTTCCAACAAAAGCGCACGGCCTATTCCTTTGCCCCTCGCCTCTTCAACTACTCCAGTTGGGCCAAAAAAGTTCAAGTAAGTGACATCAAAGCATGCAAACCCGAGTATGTCACCATTTTGAACTGCGATCAGACACGATGCAGGTGTTTGTGAACAGGCTACATCGCATTCACTCGCCCATTTTTCAGAAAAATGTTCACGAACCCATTGTACTACTAGATGTTTTTCTGGTGGTAAAGGCTTTCGAATTATCCAATCCTTGTTTGTATCCGGTTGATAAAGCCCCAAATTATATAGAGGTACAAGCATATCACTCATCTCTAGAAAAACCTCCTCCTAGCTATTATCCTTTCACTGCTCCCGAAACCATTCCTTTCATAATCTGTTCTTGGAAAAATACATACATAATAATTGTCGGAATGACTGCGATTGCCATCGCCGCCATTGTTAGTCCGTAATCAGTACTATATCCATCTGAAAAGATAGATAAGCTCAATGGTAGTGTTTTTAGTTTAGAATCATTGATAAATACAAGCGCAAATACAAATTCATTCCAATAGCGTAAAAATGCTAATATAGCGACAGTCGACATTGCTGGTACGGAAAGTGGAAGCATCATTCGAAAGAAAATCCCCCAATAGCCAACCCCATCCATAACTGCCGCTTCTTCTATTTCCTTAGGGATACTTGCCATATAGGCAGTAATTAGAAATATTGATATTGGTAATTCAAAAGCAGTATACGGTAAAATTAAAGCCCAATACGTGTTTAACATCCCCACTTGATTCATTAAAATAAATAATGGAACGAGTGTACTATGAATGGGAATTAACATACCTAGTAAAAAAAACACCATCAGAAAGCCTTTAAAGCGAAATTTGAATCGTGACAACGCATAGGCAGTCAGTGCTCCAAGGAATACAGTTAAAACAGTCGCTATTACCGTTACAACAGTTGAGTTAATCATTGCTCTACCCATATCTGCTACTTCCCATGCGCGGGTAATATTATCAAACGTCCACTCCCTTGGTAGTGCATATGGAAACTGAAAAAATTCCTCATTCGTTTTAAAAGCACTAATCATCAGCCAATACAGCGGATAGATCATAAGCAAGGAAAATACAGCCAAAAATATGGTTTTTAAAGCTCGAAAGATGGCATTTTTAGTACGCAGTTTAATAGAAGAAATTTCTTCTATTAGTACATTGTTTTGTTCCATTAAATGCCCACTCCTTCTTCTTCTTTTCTCTTCATGACTACTTGACTTATTAGAATGAGTACTAAACTAATAATAATAATCATCGTTGATACTGCAGAACCATAGCCATATCGGTAAGTCATAAAGGTGTTGTTATACATATAAGTTGCTAACAACTCCGTTGATTGAGCCGGCCCACCACCAGTCATAACGAAAACTTGATCAAAAGCTTTCAAACTACCAGAAATACATAACACAATAACAACTTTAATGGTTGTCCACATCATAGGAAGTGTGACGTAAAAAAGTTTCTTTGCTCCATTAGCACCATCCATTTTGGCAGCCTCTTCTATTTCTGATGGGATATTTTGAATGGCTGCGATGAAAATAATTAAATACGGTCCAATGTAGTTCCAAATAATCGGTATCGAGACTGCATACATATTAACACTCGGATCTGAAAGCCATGCACGCGTCCATGACTCTAGACCAATAGCTGTTAAAAATGAATTCACAATTCCGAATTGAGGGTTATAAATATACCCCCAAATTAAACCAACAACGACCGTTGAAATAACCATTGGTAAAAATACGGCTGAACGAACAAACCTTTGAAAAAAAGTTGTTTTACGGAGCATCAGTGCTAATATTAATGCGATAGGTACTTGACCAAATACTGAAGCTGCAACAATAATCATATTGTTTTTAAGCGCTCGCCAGAAGATGGGATCTTTAACAACATCAATGTAATTCGTCCATCCGATAAATGTTGCCTCACTAATTCCAGACCAACTAAAGAATCCATAATAACCAGACCAGAATATTGGTACAATAACGATAAAAGTATAAAGCAACAAGGCTGGAAGTAAGGTAACCACCAGCAAGAATTTTACTTTTAATACATTCTGCATGCTACCCCTCCCTTTTGTTTTAAGTTTTAAATTTATCTAGCGGACACCAGATTACCAATATAGCTAAGGCTGGTGCCCGTCTAGCATCTATTTAGTCCAGCGATTGTGCTTGTGCCTTTTGCAGTTTTTCTGCTACTGCTTCTGGATCTCCACCTAACATAATTTCTTGTAAACCATTGTTAATAGATTCACCAGCTGAAGCAGATAAATATAAGTCATATACCGGAGCGAATTCGACACCTTTAACTAAGTTAAACGCCTCATAAAATAAAGGACTTACTTTTTCTTGATCAATATCGACATCATACATAACCATAGAGTTACTTTCTGCAATAGCTTTTTGTGCTTCCGCATTACTCAATGCATAGATAAGCTTAAGAGCAGACTCTTTTTCAGGTCCCTCTGCTTTACTATTGAGTAAGAATCCACCCCCAGGTCCACCAGTAATGGTGTTCGCTCGACCTTCTCCTTCTTCAATGCTCGGAACGACAGTTACACCAATATTTTCTAAAATATTTTCATCTCCAGAGCTTGCTAAACTACTAATGGTCCACGAACCATTAATCATCATCCCCGCATTTCCTTGTGCAAAGAATTGCTCCGCTTGAGTATTATCGATACTATTAGCACCTTCTTGGTAAGCGCCTGCATCGACTAATTGTTTGAAGTATTCAAGTGCCTCAACAAAAATAGGATCAGTAAAAGATGCATCCTCCTGAGCAACTGCATCAAAGAACCAATCTGAACCGGTGACACGATCAGCAATTGCACCAAATGTAGTAGATTGCGCTACCCATGGAGCCTGGTTACCCATAGCCAATGGAGTAATACCTTGCTCATTAAATACAGCAATCACATCCATGAACTCATCCCAGGTTTCAGGAACTTCTACATTATTCTCATCGAAAAGTTCCTTGTTATAAAAAAGGTATGAAGTAGATGACATCGCTACAGGAGCTGTATAAATCTCTCCATCATCGTACTCATATACCTCTAGAGCACCAGGTAAAAACGCTTCTTTCCATTCTGGATTCTCGTCAAACAATGAAGTAATTGGTTGAATTAAATCTCCTTCATAAAATTCATCTGTAAAGCTTCCTGGATAAGTTAAGAATACATCAGGTAATTCATTAGCTGCCGCTAGAGTACTTATTCGTTGACGATAACCATCGACAGGGATTGCTTCTTCCTCCACGATAATGTCAGGGTTATCTTCTTGGAACTGTTCAACTAATCCACGAACAACTTGTGCACGAAGGTCATCACCTGCAAAATTATGCCAAATGGACACCGTCGTTTTCTCTCTACTGTCACTTGGCTCTTGTTCACTTGCTGTTTGCTCACTATCTCCACCATCATTACTACATGCTACTAATATAAATAGTAAAAGAATCCCTAAAAATGCTAACGCCCTTTTCATACAGCTATTACCTCCTCTTTTAAATTAGTTTAATTATAGTCAATTCGAACTTTTAACTTAAGGGGAGAAATCACAGAACAAGGGTGGTTAAAATCTGACTTTTCTAAATTTAGACGAACGCAGAGCGCTCAGAGTTAGACAGATAAGCAAATTTTATACTTTCTTTTAAAAAAACAGACTGATGCTTTTAATTAGCATCAGCCTTTAATCGTTGACGATACTGTGTAGGTGTTAAGCCGAAATGTTTTTTAAACTGAGAAGTAAAGTATTTCCAATCTGAATATCCAACCTGATTAGAGACTTCCTTCACCTTAGCTGGCGTGTGAACTAGAAGTTCTACCGCCTTACTCATCCGCAATTCCGTGATGAATTCAACATAGGAAGCACCTGTCTCTTTACGGAGCATTTCACTTAAGTAGCTTGGATTCACATGTACATGATCAGCTACTTCTTGTAACGACACCGATTGATCTAATTTAATTTCCATATAATGAATCGCCAGTTGAACGTAGTTATTTTGTCGGTGAACAAGATTTTGATAGTCGTCTATTATTTTCGTAAAGGAAGGAAGGAGGAACTCTTTGTAAGAAGGGAACCATTCAGCTGGTGGTAACAGAGATTTATAGTTCTTCGTATCCTTACCAATAGAGGTTGCTATTCTATTTACAAACTGAAGCATCGAGATAAACAATGTTTGTAGATACAATTGGATCGATCCTGGTGTGGCTTGTGGATGAGAGAATAGCCAAGTGATAAGTTCATCCATAAAATTAGTAAATTCTTGATAGTTACCTGTATGGATAAAGTTAAATAGCATTTCTTCATGATCCTTCATTTTCTCTGCATACGCTATACCTCGTCTTCCTTTAATAAGCGTTAAGCTTATCATTCTTTTTTCACGTAATATCCATTGGTATAATAGAAGGGGTTTTACTTCACGATAGGAAGAAGGCAGTTCAGATAACGCCGAGACAACTGTACTTACTAACAACGGCTTACCTATTTGCTGGCTTATTTTTTTCGCTGCCATCTGTATCAAATATTCGTCTTCTAAACGAGGATCACGGGTAACAATAATAGCTATTTTATCCTCAAACTGAAGCCATTTGCCAAATACATAGGTATTCCAAAGTTTTTCCATTTTTACAATCTCCGAAATCGGAAGTTGCTTATCAACCAAAATGAACTGAAAAGCAAAAGCTCGTAGCTCTGGAATCAGCTCCTTTAATTGGTTGATCTCCTTTTGTTCATAGGTATCTTTTACAATTTTTTTAATAAGTGACGTAATACAGCGTTCCCGTTCCCCTTGCTTCCATTGCACGTGTTCCTTCGTCGCTGCAAGTCTATCTCTAGCCTTTTTTACTGCATCTAAAATAGCATCTGGTTCACTCGCTTTTAATAAATAATCACTAACACCTTGGCGCAGCGCCTCCTGGGCATAAGAGAATTCATCATATCCAGTTAAGACAATAACCTCTGCCGGAAGCTCCTGTTCGGATACATAGGCAGCTAAATCAAGTCCACTCATCCCGCTCATTCGGATGTCAGTTAGAATAATTTCCGGACAATTGTTTTCCATAACCTTGATTGCCTCTTCTGCAGATACTGCGGGTTCTAGTAACTGAAAACCGTGATCACTCCAAGATACTACCTGTCGAAGTCCTTCACGAATGATTACTTCATCATCTACAATTAGAACTCTCACTTACTCACCTTCTCTCTAATGGAATCGAAAAGTTTGCCGTGGTCCCTTCATGAGGACGACTAGAAATATGAAATCTCGCCGATGGACCATAATGCAATAACAATCGAAGATTCACATTACGCAAGCCATAATGTTCGCCAACAATTTCTTTTTCATTCATATCAAGTTGAAATTGTTGATTCAGCTTTTCGACCTTTTCCTGTGACATTCCTACACCATTATCAGAAACTGTAACATGTAACTGCGAATGTTCCCATTCTCCCAATACTTTGATTTCCCCTCCCTCATCTTCCTTAGGTAAAAACCCATGCAAAATACTATTTTCAATCAATGGTTGAAACACAAGCTTTAAAATATAAAGTTGCTTGACATCACTGGGCATTTCAACTAGTAACCGAAACACTCCAGGGTATCTAATTTCTTGAATCTTTACGTAATTATATAAGTGGGCAAGCTCCTGCTCTACCGTACAATACTCGCTTCCTTTATTTAAACTAAATCGAAGAAAACTACTAAGCGATGAAACCATTTGTGAAATACCTTTTTCCTTTGACGTGAGTGCCATCCAATGAATGGAAGCCAACGTATTGTACAAAAAATGCGGATTTATTTGTGCTTGTAGCGCATGTAAATCAACCTTTCTTTTATTTGCTTCATTTTCTTTAATTTTTTCCATTAATAATAAAATACGATTATTTAATTTATTGTAACTAGTAATTAAATGACCAACTTCATCCTCGGAATGAGACTCCAACGGTTTAATTCCTTCACCTGGGTCTGAATTTGTCAATGCACTCGATAAGGTAGACAACGGTCCAATCACCTTTTTGACAAAGAACAATACAAAACCTAACACTAATATAATTGCAACTCCTACGGCTAAAACTGTAAGAAATAAAAAATAGCGATTTTGAGAACTAAACTGTTTAAACGGAATAATTCCAACTAGTTCCCATTCAACTTCGCTTAGACTTATGGACAATACAGTGCTTTTTTCCTCATTAATTGTATGTGTCGTTATATTTCTCTCTTCTTGTGCATTAACTAATGGATAAATCGTTTCTAACAAATAATTACTATTCAGATTTTCATGATTTCCTGCAAGTATAGACACATCATTCATTAATAATACAGAGCCATCCCATTCAAAATTAATCGACTCTAATTGTTCTTCAATGAATTGCTGATCCAATATAATTGATAAATATCCAATTAATTCATATTGATCGGTACTTCGAATCGGTCTTTCTAATGCGATGACTTCCTGTGACTCAATCGATGTTTTACTAAAATAACGTGTCGACGACCATTTGTCAGAATGATCGCTATTCGTTTGTCCTTTTTCGTCGCCTATTAAAATTGGGTAGGTGGATATGTCTTCATTGTGATTTATAGGCTGAATTAGAATATTTGCAATATAAGGCTTAGATAAAGTCAGATTAGATATAAATCCGTAAATATCTCTACGCTGTTGAACAGAAACCTGGTTTTCTTTTAAATATTGTTGAATATTTTGATTACCGATTAAAAAAATCGACATATTATTGAGATCATTGACCATAAATTCTAGTGAAGTCTCTAGCTGCTCCAATGAACTTAATCCCGATAATGTTGTACGTTCTTTTGAAAGATTTACCGCTGTGATATACGAGAATATACCAAGAAGAAAAATGGGTATAAATACAGCTAATAACATAAACACCGTTAACTGATTTTGTAAGGAACTTCGAAACCACTGCTTCATCATTAATCGCTCCAAATACTATGCTTAATTCCAAAAAACCTTCCACTTAAGTAAGCGCTTGCATATAAAGTCTACTATATTATATTTCTATTAGGTTATACAACCCCCTTTCAACTTGTCAACACACTTGTAAATCTGGCTTCCAGTAAAATTCGTTAGTAACACGTCCTTAAAAACACTGGTACTTCAACTATATAACCTTAATTCTCAAAAAAATATACAAATTATCCTTTTCAAGCTTTTTTTTTATGCTACAATAACATTATAACATTATAATGTTTAAATGAATAGTAATTTTCTTTGCATGTTAGCAAACAAGGAAGAGTAACGAGGGGGGAGTAGATGAACAACCGGTACGTATTACGAAACGTGAGACAAGTAACAGGAGATAAAATAGATATCGTGATTGATTCAGGCATCATCCATGAGATAACAGGTGCGGGACTAGTACAAGGTGCACATGCACAAGTTCACGACTGTACTGGCATGTATATTTCTAGTGGATGGATTGATTTGCATGTCCATGCATTTCCGGAATTTAACCCATACGGGGATGAAATAGATTCGATTGGAGTAGAACAAGGTGTCACAACAATTGTAGACGCTGGGAGCTGTGGTACAGATAGAATAGAAGATTTATTAGCGAACAGTTCTACAGCAAAAACGAATGTCCTTTCCTTTTTAAACATTGCTCAAGTTGGTTTACAAAGAATCGATGAGTTATCAAATCTAGATTGGATAAAAAAAGAAAAAGTTTTAGAAATGGTTGAAAAGCATCGAGATAGAATTGTAGGGTTGAAAGCACGAATAAGTAAAAGTGTTGTTGGTTCAAATGAGATAAAACCATTACATTTGGCTAGACAAATTTCTAACGATGCTAATTTACCGCTTATGGTTCATATCGGTTCAGGGCCACCAGCAATCACAGATATCCTACCATTACTAGAGACAAATGATGTCGTTACCCATTATTTACATGGAAAAGCAAATAATCTTTTTGATAAAGACGGATTTCCATACCAAGAATTGATTGATGCCATCGAACGTGGTGTCCATCTTGATGTTGGGCACGGATCAGCCAGTTTCTCGTTTCCTGTAGCCGAATTAGCAAAGATGCACGGGATTCGATTTCATACCATTAGTACAGATATTTATAAAAATAACCGATTACATGGACCAGTCTATAGCTTAGCCAATGTGTTATCTAAATTCCTTTATTTAGATTATGAACTTGAGGAAGTAATTAACGCTGTTACAATCCATCCTGCGAAGTGGCTACATAAACCAGAGCTAGGTCGGATACAAGTCGGGGATACTGCAAACTTAACCTTATTCACTATAGACAATGAACCGGAAACTTTAGTTGATTCAGAAGGAAATGAACGACGAACAACCAAAATGATAAAACCAAAAGGAGTGATCATAAATGGGGAGTTCCTTACATGCGAAGTACGGACTAAAGCGAGTGATTAATGCTAGTGGTAGAATGAGTATTTTAGGGGTGTCATCTCCAAGTGATACGGTTATGGATGCAATGAAAATTGGTGGTCAGAATTACGTAGAAATTGCAGATTTAGTTGATAAAGCAGGTGATTATGTTGCATCTACTCTAGGCTCTGAGTCAGCAGTTATTGTGAACTCAGCTTCTAGTGGAATTGCCTTGTCGGTGGCGGCACTGGTGACAAAGGGAAATCGGCGCAAGAGTCTTCGCTTACACCAAGAAGAGCACGCACAAAATGAAATTATTGCCTTTAAAGGACATAATGTTCAATATGGTGCACCAGTCGAAACAATGGTTTATCTAGGTGGTGGGAAGTTAGTAGAGGTTGGCTATGCCAATGAAGGAAAAGAGGAGCATTTGGAAGAAGCTATAAATGAAAGGACAGCTGCCATTTTATATGTAAAATCACACCACGCTGTCCAAAAAAATATGATTTCTGTTGAGGAAGCATGGGAGGTAGCCCAGCGCAACAACGTCCCAATGATTGTCGATGCAGCAGCCGAAGAAGATCTACAAAAGTATGTAAAATACGCAGACCTTGCCATTTACAGTGGTTCAAAAGCAATGGAAGGCCCTACTTCAGGTATCATTGGTGGAAAGCAAAAGTATATTGAATGGGTCAAGCTCCATCTACATGGAATTGGGAGAAGTATGAAAGTAGGAAAAGAAACGAGCTTCGGTTTACTGCAGGCACTAGATGAATTCCAAACAAAAGAAGATACGAGTCAGCAAGAAAAGGATAGCCTTCAGCCTCTGCTAGATTTAAATGACATCGATGGCGTAGAGGTAAAGATTGTTCAAGATGAAGCAGGAAGAGCAATCTACCGAGCTCGTGTTCAAATTGATCCAAAAGTCGGAGCAACAGCAATGGAAATTAACGACCAACTTCGTACTGGAGACATCGCTATTTACACACGCGATTACGGGGTAAAGCAAGGCTATTTTGATATTGACCCACGTCCATTAAAGAAAGATGATGCCAAGATTATTTCCAATCAACTACGCCATTTATTAGGGGGAAACTAATATGTCTACCATCACAAATCGTCTATACAAAGGCCGAGTCGGTCTAAACGTATTAGCAAATAGCATGGAAAACGCTAAGGAAGTTTTTCATGCAGCAGAAGGTCTTGTGCTTGTCGGTGTACTATCAAAGGATTATCCAACCATAGAAGAGGCAGTGAAGGCTATGAAGGCCTACGGGAAAACTATAGAGAACGCTGTTTCTATCGGGCTTGGTGCTGGGGACAACCGCCAAGCTGAGATTGTTTCAGAAATCGCAACATATTATTCTGGTAGTCATATAAACCAAGTATTCCCATCAGTCGGTGCAACTCGCGCTAATGTAGCAGGTAAAGATAGTTGGATCAATAGTCTCGTATCCCCTTCAGGAAAAGTTGGATACGTAAATATCTCCACTGGCCCTCATAGCAGCGAAACAGAGCCAGCAATTATCCCTGTTGAAGCTGCAATTGGACTCGTGCGTGATATGGGCGGGAATGCTTTAAAATTTTTTCCAATGAATGGATTACATACGGAAGACGAATACCGAGCTGTTGCCGAAGCTTGTGGAAAAGAACAATTTGCACTAGAGCCAACAGGTGGAATTAATTTGGAGAACTTTGAACCGATTTTACGAATTGCTTTAGAAGCAAACGTCCCGCAAGTAATTCCACACGTCTACTCCTCCATCATCAACAAAGAAACAGGGAAAACAAATGTCGAGGATGTACATGAATTAGTTACTATCATTAAAAGGTTGGTTCATGATTATGCGTAGACGAATCGCTGCATTTGGCGAAGTAATGATGCGGTTGGAAGTACCAGGACATCAGCTTTTGTCCCAAGCTAGTAACCTGAACTATTCCTTTTCGGGGACTGGGGTCAATATAACAACAGCACTGGCACATTTAGGACATCAAACTCAACTGGTCTCCACGTTACCTGATAATCCTGTTGGCGACGCAGCTATTAGTTATTTACACAAACTCGGGATACAATCTCCCACGATCCATCGCAGTGGTCACTCGATTGGCATGTACTTCCTTGAGAATGGATTCGGCGTACGTCCTAGCCGTGTGACGTACATGAACAGATTAGCAAGCAGCTTTAATACAGCCAACAAAAGCATCTATGATTTCCATCAAATATGTAAGCAGGTAGATATTGTTCATTTTTGCGGAATCACGCTCGCAATGAATGAATCCGTGCGACAACAGATGAAGACTTTTGCTAAAGCTGCCAAAACAAATGGAATCACGGTTGTATTTGACTGTAATTATCGCCCTTCCCTTTGGGGTAAAGGGGGATATGAAAAGGCGAGACCCCATTATGAAGAAATGTTACGCCTTTCCGATATAGTATTGATGAATGAAAAGGATGCTTACTATACGCTTGGGATGAATACAGAAGAAACGGATCGAAAGAAACAATTAACCACACTCATCCCAATGGTTGCAGAAACGTACCATATTCCAATTATTGCAGGGACACACCGGACACTTCATACCGATCAGACACATACACTGCAAGGTTTTATGTACAAAAATCAGACGTTCACATTCTCTAAACCTATTTCTTTTTCTGTTTTAGACAGGATTGGTTCAGGAGATGCTTATGCTAGTGGTATAATACATGGGGAATTAAAAGAATATACGTCCGAACAAACTGTTAACTTTGCTGTCAGTGCAGGAGCCCTAGCACATACCATCATCGGAGATTCTCCAATTTCTTTAGAGAAGGATATCATTCGAGTGATGGAAAGCGGTATAGGGGATGTGGAAAGGTAGTTGAAAACTATGAAAATTTCTCGTAACAAAGGACCGTTATATACACAAATTAAAAACATTTTAAAAGACCGAATTTTGCACGGTATCTATCCGATCGGCACAAATATACCTCCCGAGCCACACTTAGAAGAGGAGTTTGAGGTAAGTAAAATTACCGTTCGCAAAGCAATCGAAGAGCTTTCCCAAGAAGGCTTTGTTGAAAAAAGAAGTGGAAAGGGTACAAGAGTGTTGCGCAATACATCCACATCGAAGCTATCGAAAGGAAAGCTCTTCACTGAGCTTCTTGTAGAATCTGGACACAAACTCAAAAAAGAAGTAATGGAAGTAACCAGTTTAAAAAATATGGAAGAGGACTTTTTATATCCATTATTTGGGGCACAGTGTATCTGTATCAAACGAATGTATTATTTAGACGAGCAACCATATATTTATTTTTATCATTTTATGACAATGAAGATGAGAGACCTGGTACAAGAAAATATAAAAGACCAATCGCTATATAGATTGATGGAACAACAAGGCATTATCTTAGAAAAATTCACCGATAACTTTGACGTTTCCAATCCTCCTTTAGAGGTTGAACAGGCACTACAAGTAAACACCAACACCTCGTTATTAAAACGAATGCGCTATTCTTACTCAGAAGAAAACGAACTAATTGAGTATAGCGAAGGCTACTATAACACGAACCTTCAGGAATACGTGCTAAATTATGAAAAATGAAAGAAAACTTACGGGCGAAAAAGTTAAGCGATAATCATTAAATGAGATCCTTGCACCATAACAAAACAATTATTTTTCACTACTTTTTATTATAATGTTGGATAATTTAAAAGAAATCGACAGGCATTGTACCCTGTCGATCTCTTTTACGTTATTCATCCATTTCATACAACACCCACATTTGTGCTGGTCCGTTAGCGATATCTTCCCATGTTCCTATGTTTGCACCGCTGTCAATACTAGCCCCTCCTACATCTAATGCCTTTCCATTCGCCATATTTATCAGCTTGTAATAACGATCATTGGTCTTTTTAAGTTCCCACTTTTGAGAAGCAGTACCATTCCAATCCTGTACATTTACGTTTGCCCATGCTTCAGTCGGATCACCATCTAAGGATAAAAATTTTCCATTGTCAGTATTTTTCACTTTATAAGTACCATCATTCAACTCAATAAACTCCCAGGCTTGAGAATCGTCACCATTTGCTTCATCCCATGTAAGGACATTGTTACCTTCTTGTGACACATCTAGTGCTTTACCACCATTAGGATTAATCAGTTTATATGGAGAACCAGATTTAACAGTGAACTCTACTTCGCCTGATATTTCTATATATTCTAGTTCAACAGCATGTTTATCTTTCATAAATTTAATGGTGTTGTTAAATCCTTTGTTAAGTTCAACTTGCATGGATACGCTTTCAAAGTTTTTCTTGCCTGTGTGTGGATATTTTAGAGTTGATGCTTTGCCATTTACAGTAACTATACTTGAAGCATCTGGTCTAGCATAATTAGAATAATTAACAGTTAAAGTATAGATTCCTGCTTCTGGTACATTAACATCTTCAAAGAGTAGAGAGCTGTTTTTATTATTTATTGTAACAGTCTGCTGTTCTGAGTTATTTTTGTTATTATTTATTTTCACTTTGTTTGCTATAGCGTGTTCAGCTTCTATTCGGTAATCACTAGACGGAGTGTCCATTGGCCCATTGGTTGGCACACCAAAATCCGGAGCTCCCTCATCATTCCAGGTAAACTTTTGTAATCTGGTAGGACGAGGTCCACATCCTTGGTCAGGACCGCTGTTTCCGTGGTAAACAATCCAATCTTCCGTACCGTTCTTCGATTTAACAAAAGAATTGTGACCTGGACCATAAACACCGTTTTCAACGGATTTACTAAATAGTGGTTCTGTTGATTTTGACCATGAATTTGGATCAAGTAAGTTACTATTTTCAGAAGCTGTCAGCATACCGATTGCATAATCATCTTCCCAACAAGCACTTCCAGAGTATACAAGAAATATTTTTCCGTTTCGCTTTAGGATAACTGCACCCTCATTAACGTGCATTCCTTGCTTTTCCCAATCATATTCTGGATACGTTAAGATGACGTTCTCTCCACTTAACGTCCATGGATTAGACATTGGTGCAATAGCAACAGCACTGCCATGTTCACCAGACCAATCACCATATGCCGCATACATAAAATATAGTTCACCATTATGCTCAAAAACCGAACCGTCTAACCCTGCATATTGGGTGTTAACTTTTCCTTTTTCAACCCATTCTCCTTCCAGAGGGTCCGAAGCAGAATTTTCAAGAACATATACCCCTCTACAATCGTCTCCACAGCTTGTGTTTGCAGTGTAGTAAATATACCATTTTCCATCAATATGGTGAATTTCAGGCGCCCATATATCCTTTAAATCTGTTGGTTTCTCCCAAATTGTTTCCCTCTCACCAAGGTCTATTCCCGTTAGAGTCCTTGATTTCCAAATGTCTATGCGGTGACCTAACGTACGGGTAAAATAATAATAACCATCCGTATGCAACATAGCATATGGATCAGCACCTGCTGTATTAATTGGATTTGAAAAAGTATCGGTAGATGAAGTTATAGAACTCGACTCAGAAGTACTCTCAGCATTGTATGTGGAAGTAAACAAAATGGAAATGAACAGAAAAAGTAAGGATATCTTAAAAGTTTTCCCTTTAATAGTAATCACGTTCCTTTCTAAGGAATTTAATATAAAATTGGAATTCAACGATAGATGAAGTATTAACTGATTTGCAGCCTCAAAACTAATGGGACCAATCATTTAAAACAACTCATGATGCTTTTCAACAAAATCATTGTATTAAAACAATTATTTCCGGATGTTGGGACAGCTTAATTCCCATAGATCTAGCACAGTTGGATTACAAACATTCCAATTAAGACCCGCATCTGAACAAAGTCAGCGGTATTGTTTATAAACTACTTTAAGTAAAAACTGTGAGCAATTCCTACGCTCGAGGCTTTTCTAGTCCAACACTTGTAAGTAATTTGGGGCATTACTTGTCTCACTCTGCAAAACATTTTTATCGAAATACTCATCTTTACACTTTGGTTAAACTTGATGCATGTACTTCAGAGGCCATCTTGAATTACAACATCGCTTACATTCCCGAACCACCATTATCAGAACATGCGACCAACAAAAAGTTAAAAAACATAATACTCTAAACTATTCACTCACATCGACACCTCCTTTCATTAATATATATGAAATAAATTGTAATAAATCAATTTATTTGTAACTAAATAAAATGATACGATAAGCTTATATATAACCATCTTCTACAAGATCACTACTTGTATTTTCAGTTGTCAATGAAGACCATGTTTCGTAAATCTCATTCCATTAAAAACCCTATCCGACTGATTTACGGATAGGGCATAAACTTCTAGTTAATTTGTTTTTACATAAAAGCTTTTATGTTAACCACAGGTTACTTATCAGAAACCGTAATCCTTCCTTCTATAGTCTCATGAATTACCTCTAAATTTTTGGCATACTCAATCAACACTTCGGCATCTGTTCGAGCATTTGTTTCATTAACAACTAACATACTCTGACTAAACATCGTAAACCCGTCTCCACCATTAAAAATATAATTGGGCATTGCTACTGTATAGTCTTTTTGCAACTCAAGCGGTTCATTATTTACCAAAATATTATCTACTCTTGATCCTTCTAGTTTATTTCGATGATAGGAATATTTTAGACCTGATACTTGTAAAAAACCACCGCCTAGATTTTCTACGTTTGATACTCCATTTTCTAGAGCTGCTCGAATAGTATCTCCTGTAACATTAGCCAAGATCACTTTATTCCGAAATGGAAGGATTGAATAGGAATCACGCAATGTGAATTCACCTTCTGGCACACTCGTACGAATACCGCCACCATTCATAAACCCAATATCAGCATTAAAATAAGAACGGTAACTATCTGCAACGAAATTACCAATATTCGTTTCTTGATATCTTGACTCATGGTTATCGCCATAGATTAGTGGTGTTTCTAATTGAGCAATTGATTGTCCTAAGTCCTCTTCCAACTTTTCCTCGTAGTAATCTGCAAAAGACTTTAATTCTAGATCCTCCGGCACGGTATGATCGATTTCTATAATTTCTGGATTTAATTGAATATCCTTCCCTTTTTTATTAATATCCAATCGGATTATCGAGCCAATATTACCTTCTGGAGCAAAGATATAACGACTATCGAATTCATATATAAAAGACTGATTTTCCGCTTTTTCTTCTGTAAATACAGCATCAATTTCAGGAACAGCTGATAATAATTGTTTGTCTTTCTCTAAGTTTTCCTGTGTTAAAGCAATAATAACATCCACTTTTTTTGTTTCCTTCATCTTTGCAACTGTATTTTTGGCTGACTGAATGATATCCTGCTGTTCAACTTGACCATCAATTGTTGTCGTATTCATGTTATCTGTAAGTCCAATTAATCCAATTTTAATTCCACGCTTATTAAAAATTTTAAAGGTTGAAACATCGGCAAATGGGCTTCCTTCTGCGTCTGTTAAATTGGAAGAAATCCATGGAAACTCTGATTCCTGAACTAACTCTTTTGTAACGTGAGAACCGAAGTCAAAATCATGCTGTCCAAAATTTGCAATATCAATATCAATTCGATTGAAAGCTTCTACAATGGGAAATCCTTGATATACTCCACCGAATAGTGTTCCTCCTCCTAAGTCACCACCAAAAGCTACAAGTGTATGCTTATTCTCTTCGCGAACAAGGTCAATAGCCGTTTTAAGTCTCGCCACTCCACCTCGGTCCCCGTATTCGTTCACAACTGGGCTCACTTCATGAGCATCATTAAAATACAGAATGGTTGCTTTTCTAGGGTTATCCTTTGCTTCAACATTTACAACATCTGTCATAAAAGAACTTACAGTTACAACAAAAAATAACAGAGCTATAAGAAGTCTGTTCATAAGTTTCCTCCTCTAAACATTGTTAATTTTAAGATTCCTGCACTGTTTTATTATGAAAAATCCAAAAGAAAGAGTGGCTTACTTCTATTGCATATAAACCACTCTTGTTATTAAAAAATCTTTTCGACAAAATTCAGGAAGCATCATGTATCTTAGCTAGGATCTCGTTACTCTATAGTAATATTTTCAATCACTTCAGCATTATTTGATGTTATTTTGATAGAAATTTCTGCAGCAGCTAATGCTTTCAATTCATTGGTTGCTGTATCAAATATTGCAGCATACTTACCGGAATTCTCAGCTTTTACAAGTTTACTGCCGGTTCCAACAAATACATTTTCGCTAGCTTCCCAGATGACAGATGCTGGATAGCGAAGCGGAAATTCTAAACCGCCTTGTTGGTGTCCGGTTGCACTTAACTGCACGATATCTCCCGCTGTCAAGGCCTCCGGAGCATCAAGCGTAATGGATTCTAATAAAGGCCGTACTTCTGCTTGAATCCATTCTGTTCCTTTTACCTTGCTGTTATCTGCTGCATGTTCCGGACCTGCTGCCTTGTCTGGAATTGGTGTAGGATCCACGCCAAACATGTTCCAAGCATAAAATCCACCATTTTCAGGTGAACCGTATGGTGCTTTTCCTGCTGAACCAACAACCATGTATGGTACACCTTCTACCCGTTCTAGATTTACAGTATGGGCGTGTCCACTAATATATATTGAACCTTTTCCTTCTGACATTTCGCGGAAATCAGTCAGCCAATTCTCTATCAACTCCGCCTCTTTCCTATCAGAAAGCTGACTATTATTCGTTGGCAATGGATCACTTGTCGGATGATGCCCAAATACGACGACATTATTGATAGAAGGATCAGTAGCTGCATCATTCAAAGATTCTCTCAACTCTATCAATTGGTCAAAATCACTCGTGCGAAAACTTCCTGTTGATGAATCTAGTAAAATAAATCTAGTTCCTTTATGATCAAAATTATAACGATTCTCCCCGAACACAGCTAAGAAGTTATCTAAATTCCCAGAGCCAGTGATTTCATGATTACCAGGAGTATAATAAATAGGGAATTTATCTCCCACTTCCTCTTCTAATACTTGTTCCGCAAAGACAAAGTCCTCTTCCCACGCTGTATCCACTAGGTCCCCATTTATAACTAAAAAATCAGGGTTTTCAGCAACTATTTGCTGCAGGGATTCTCGAGCCATTTTTACTTGAGAACTATTAGGGTTCTTGGCAACAAACTGACTGTCAGATAAAACGGCAAATTTCCATCGGTCTTCACCCAACGTATCATTTTGAATGATAAGAGGGTCTCCTTCGACTGTGTTCTGATCATGTATTTCAATAGAAGGCGGTACCTCCACCGTTAAATCATCAAAAATGAGCTGCCCTGTATACTGCTCATTTGGATTTGTTTCTACCGGATAAATACGCCATAACTTCACTGGATACTGAATTCCCTCAGGCAACGTTGTTTCAACGTATTTCCAGCCTGTCCAATTAACTTGACTCGCTAATGTTAATGTATAATTTGTACCCGAGGCATCCTCGATTACCGTACGGAGCCATGCCCCATTTCCATCACCGTTAACCCATAAACCTATCTTTTGCACATCACCTGGAAGTTCGATTCTCGGTGATGCCTGCAAATAAGCAGCACGAGTAGATGTAGTCGTTGAGAAATCATAATTTAGCTGTACACTGCTTCCATCCCGTCCTGGTACCACTTCCATCGACGTACCAACACTGGAAGGATATTTCGTAGCTGTCCATCCCTCACTTGTCTCAAATCCAGAAATGCCCTCAGCTGCTAAACCAATCGTCACTGGAACATGTGTCTCTTTCTCCTGTACGGTTACAGATATCGTTGTTGATCCGCCGTCTTGCAGTGGCTCAACAGAAAAAATTCCATTTTCAAATTCTTCTACCATAATAACTGTTTCATCATATTCTATTTGAATATCTCTTCCTTCAATTGGCGCAGAATAACCATCTTTATCATAGCCAATTACGGAAAACTTCCCTTCTCTTCCCATTTCAAGTCCAAGATAGGACTGTGTTGTTTCGATTCGTTCCAGTTCGCCTAGAACGGTAATTTCCGATGTTCCTTTTGCCATTTTAATCTGCGCTTCAGCAACAGCCTGTCCAGGTTTTTTCGCATAAAAAATACCATCTTCATCAAAAAACCCAACATCTCCAGGAAGTGCCTGCCAGCTTATCCCTTCAACATCCACTGGGGAATAATTTTCATCATGTCCACGTCCAACAAAACTTCTGCTTAATCCAGGAAAAATTCGGTTACTGTATTCAGAATTTAACACTGTTTCAATAGCAAAGTTTGTCAACTCACCACTGCCTGCTTCAGCAAAAATACCAATACCATTTGGTACCGCGCGTTGGGATCCATCGGAAGGATTGTTTACTACTTCTGCATCTTCATAGCCTGGCATTCGAGCAACCATTGTCGACGAGCCGCCGCCATCGATATTTAAGGCTTGGTACGCCCCGTGTTCCTTCATTAGTTCTGCCAATTCCTTGTACGTCATCCCGCGGCTATCCATTTGACGGCCATCGATTAAGGCTAAAATCATTGTCTTACCATCTTCTGAAAATCCAACTGCTGTTCTTGGTGCGGTTGTACTGTCATTTAGATTCTCTATTACTTCCCCATTATCTACTAACTTCACATTACCGCCAATGGCAAATTTCATTAACATATCACTGTCAACCTTTGGTGCATAAGAAATCGACACCTCATCTCCTACAGAAAGATCTTTAAGCTGACTAGCGCCATCTTCACGGCCAACTAGAACAAATGTATTTTCTTCAATCTGGCCTTGTCCTACCTGATCCGAAACTTCAACTACTTCTCCATCTCGAACCGTTACTTCATATACAGAACTCCCACCATTAGGTCGCGCTTCTACTCCCCAGACAGATGTATAAAGACCGATTCTATCTTTAGGGATGCTAGATTGATTGAGCGCATCTAATGGAAGATCACCATTTGGAAGCTGAACTATTCCATCAAGAAAGATATTGGTAATTTCACCTAACCCTTTCTCATTTACCCCAGCGGTTAACGTGTGAGAACCTTGTGGGCCTTTTACTAGTTCACCATCTTGAATCATTGTCCCTAACGGTGCATTTGTACGATTGATATCAAAAAAATCGCCATTTACACCTCCAACAGCCCCTGCCTGTTTTGCCATTTCATAAAGCGGTCTAGCTCCTGTAACTACACCTGGATAAAGCAAATCAGCTGACACCGAATCATCCGATAAATCAATTGTCATTACTTCCCCATTTAACCATCCACGTGCATCATAACGTTCAAAACTGCTAAGCTGAATCCCAGGTCCAATTGTTGTTTTTTCTTCATTTGCTAAAAGTGTTTTCCCCGCAGGACCGACTGTAACAATCGGTTCCGTACGATCTGACGAAGCAGTTCGAACTTCTGATACTGGATTTGCCTCCGCATTCACTTGAATTACTGGTGTAAAAGAAAATAAGGTTACATTTACTGCTAACAACATACCTACCCAACGTTTTCTATTAATATAAATCTCCCCTCTCTATCATTTCTCAATGAAAATTCTAGCAAATGAATGTTAAATAATAGTAAGATTCTTGTGAATTTTCATGATGCAAAAGAATCAATTTTGTTCTTATTATCTTTCAAAAATATTGTAATAAGCGGCCTATAAGAAAGATATATGGTGCACCTAGTCTAAAAGCCTGTCGCAGCACCTTTGAAACCTTCCAACAACAATGGTCCTCTTACCCTGGAACCATTGATGTATGGATTTTCTCATGTGGAACAGCTTTTTGATTTCGGTAATGCGATTCGCAAAAATCATGTATACGACCAATGCCGTGGAAAGTATACACGCCAGCTTTCGTAAAGTTACCCAAAAAGGAGCATTCCCACACGAGAATGCCCTAGTAAAAGTCTTATATTTACGAACTAAAGAGTTAGAAGACAAATGGGACGGTGGCCACATACAGCAATGGGCTATGATGATGAACCAATTATTAATTCATGACCAACTAAAAGATCGTGTGTTAAAGTATTTAAAATAACTTACACACTTTTCTTAACAAGCCCTAGTAAGCCCGTATTCAACCAACGTATATTAAATAAAGCATCTCATGATAGATCAAAGGTTTTTCTTTAGCGTGACCGGAATTTTTAAATAGATTTTCTATTAAGTGATTACATTCCTTTATCGATTGTGTCACCTTAAATTTATAAGAGTAGTTTGTGCTTTCTATTATTTAGAGCGTGGGTGTAAAAAGTTTAACTCCCTATTAACCAATAGCTACATCATTTCAAACATCAAAAACGAAGCCTTATTTAAGCTTCGTTTTTGTCATCTTATTTCATCATGTTGACTAAAAAACCCGTGACCGAATTAAAAAACGCTTACCTTCTGGGTTTTCCAGAGAAAACATACCTCCTCGGCCTTCTACTACATCAATAATCAGCTGGGTATGCTTCCAGTATTCGTATTGATCTTTCGACATATAAAAAGGGGCATCATTAACATAACCTAATAAAATATCAGAATCTCCAACTCGAAATTCTCCTCTTGGATAGCACATCGGCGAGCTTCCATCACAGCAACCACCAGACTGATGGAACATTAAAGGACCATGCTTCTCTTTTAATTGATCCATTAACTCCACTGCCTCATCCGTTGCTAAGACCTTTTCTTGTTTGGCCATGCACCCGCCTCCTTTCTTAAGGATTAGAAAAATCCTTTTGGTTTCGTACTATAACTTACGAGTAAGTTTTTCGTTTGTTGATAATGAGATAACATCATGAGATGATTTTCCCTTCCAATTCCTGATTTCTTATAACCACCAAAAGCAGCATGAGCAGGGTAATCATGATACGTATTGGTCCACACACGCCCGGCTTGAATACCTCGACCGAACCTGTATGCCTTATGAAAATCACGTGTCCAAACACCTGCACCTAATCCATATAACGTGTCATTCGCAATATCTAGCACCTCTTCATCATCTTTAAATGTTGTAACAGCAAGAACCGGACCAAAAATTTCTTCTTGGAAAATTCTCATCTTATTATGACCTTTGAAAATAGTTGGCTTGACATAAAAACCATTTGAAAGCTCTCCATCTAATTGGTTTCGTTCACCACCAATTAGCACCTCTGCTCCCTCTTGCTTACCGATATCTAAATAAGACGAAATCTTTTCCATTTGTTCTGTAGATGCTTGAGCACCCATCATCGTTTCCGTGTCTAATGGATGACCAATTTTTATCGCTTTCACACGCTCTACAGCTCGCTCGATAAACGCATCATAAATATCTTCATGTATTAAAGCACGTGACGGACATGTACAAACTTCCCCTTGGTTTAAAGCAAACATGACCATACCTTCAATGGCTTTATCTAAAAAGTCGTCATCTTGAGCCATGACATCTTTAAAGAAAATATTGGGGGATTTCCCTCCTAGCTCTAACGTAACTGGAATAATGTTTTCAGAGGCATATTGCATAATGAGACGCCCCGTTGTTGTTTCACCAGTAAAGGCAATTTTTGCAATACGGCTACTCGAAGCCAACGGTTTACCCGCTTCTAAGCCAAATCCATTTACAACGTTGAGTACACCAGGCGGAAGTAAATCATTTATTAGTTCAAGTAAGACATGAATCGAAGCTGGAGTTTGTTCTGCAGGCTTGATGACAACCGCATTACCTGCAGCTAGTGCTGGGGCAAGCTTCCACGTTGCCATTAATATTGGAAAGTTCCAAGGAATGATTTGTCCAACGACGCCAAGTGGTTCATGGAAGTGATATGCGACTGTATCCTCATCAAGTTGACTAATTGAGCCTTCTTGAGCTCGAATAGTTGCTGCAAAATAACGGAAATGGTCAACAGCTAATGGCAAGTCTGCAGCTAACGTTTCTCGTACCGCTTTTCCATTATCCCAAGATTCTGCAACAGCTAGCATTTCTACATTTTCTTCTATGCGATCGGCTATTTTATTTAAAATATTTGCTCGTTCCGCTGGAGATGTTTTCCCCCATGATGGTGCAGCCTCGTGGGCAGCATCTAGTGCAAGCTCTACATCCTCAGCAGTAGAACGAGCAATTTCACAAAAAACTTCACCTGTAACTGGTGTCACGTTTTCAAAATATTGTCCTTTTACAGGCGGCTTCCACTCACCGCCAATATAGTTGTCATATCTTGCCTTAAAATTCACCACGGAACCTGGTTGATTTGGCGCTTCATATTTCATACTTAATCCTCCCCACTTTTACTTTTAACAATGATCAAAATAGGTCATGTTCCATTTGGAAAACACCTACTAAAAATATATTGTTTAGTAAGGAAGAATATGTCTGTTGTAAGGGAAGAGGTAGGGTGGATCGTATCTAAAACCAATGTATTGGGTCGGATTCTATTGCTCTACATTTAATAGAGTCTTCAATGAATGGGGAATTTCAGAGAGAGTAATATAATGGGGATCTCCAGCTCAATTGCTAGAAGCTTTATTCTCTTGTGATCTCCCCCAATCGAAATGTCCATTCGATCATGTTGTTCGTTGGCGTTATCAATTGCAGATTCGGTTGCGGAAATTGTTGTGCTTCTCCACTCTTGTCCGTTCACTTGTGCTTCCGCTGAAATCATTCGTTGCAAAAGCTGCTTTGTCCCCATTTCCAAACTAAAAATCGTTGCTTCACTTCCATTTTTACAATGATTTGCTGATGCTGTCTTACCCACTGATTAGCATTTCCCTTATTAATAGTAATTTTCATCATTGGTTCTAAGTCTTCTTTTCCATTTCCTTCACAGACGTCCGGTTCCAAAAAAGTATAAACAGTGTGCTGATCCCGTACAAAACAAGCACACCAACTGTCCACTGAATGAAAAATGCAGTGTCAGGTGCTACCAATTTAATGGTGTACCAAGGAGAATGGAATGCCTCTGTTAAAACTGGTATGAAGGTAACTGCCATAATGAGTGCAACTATTCCTACGCCTACCCATAACTTAGTACGCACAACTTTTTTCCTTAACAAATGATACAGGCTCCATACTGCAATTAAAGTAATAACCAAACTGGCTCCCAAAGCGATACCCTGCATCGTATAACTTGAATCTGGAAGCTCTGGTATTCCATCACCCTCTAAGATTTGCTTAATCCCATTGCGCATATATGTAGTGTGTAAAACTTCGGAAATATTATGTTTATTTGTCAGTAAAACAAAACCAAATCCATCCTGCTCGTCCACCAACAACTGCGCTAAAGATGTTGGCGTTGATCCGCTATGAAAATAATATGGATCATTCATTTTAGTCGTGATAAACCAGCCCAATCCATAGTAAGAATCCTCACCCCGTTCAACCTGTGGTGACGTATATACATCAAACGCTTTTTCAGTAAGAACCCCGTTTCCTTTATTTAATAAAAATTCAACATACATCACCATATCATTCACACTAGACGCCATATAACCATAAGGAGCGCCACTATTATCATAAATAATATCACTCTTCACTGGCTTTCCAAACCAGGATTGAAAGCCATTTTGATAACCTAATTTATCTGCTTCTTCATAAGTAGCCACAGTACGTTCCATATTCAACTCATTAAAAACTTCTGCTTGCATATAATCTGAAAACGATTGATGAGAAACAGATTCAATAACATATCCAAGCAACAAGTAATTCATCGCGCTATATTCATACACTTCACCTGGATTATAAGCAAGCGAAAAGTCATCAGTACCTTCAATTACCTTCTGAATGGCATCTTCCCCTCGCACATTTCGATCTGCAACTTCTAACCCAGCATAACTGGAAAATCCACTCGTATGCGATAGCAACTGGCGAACTGTTACGTCTTCTAAGTCAGCATACTGTGACACTAACTCTGGAACATAATCTTTAATCCGCGTATCTAAGTCAATCTTACCTTCCTCGACCAAACGCATAACTCCAAGACTCGTCAGTGGTTTACTTAATGACCCTAACAAAAATAATGAATGATCCGTCACTACAGAATCATCACTTTGAACTCCCCAGCTATCTTGAAAAATGACCTTATCGTCCTTCACTACAGCCAAGGAAGCCCCAGATATTTTGTATTTCTCTATTGCATCTCTCATATATGTTTCGATTTGTTCTACATGTGAATCTTCAGCAGCATGGGCAGAAATCGGCATCCCAAGTATCATCAAAAAAACCACCATCATCAAAGATCTTCTCATTTTATCTTCCCTCTCCCTCATCTTTAGTTGGTCACCCAACCAAATTACAACAAAAAAATTATTCCTTTATATATTTACTAATTAGCTCCCACAGTATTTCATAAGCTTGATCAATGTTAAAATCTTCGTCCACAATTTTTTGCAAAGCTAATCCATCGAAACAAGCTAGTAAAATTCCGGCCAATTCTCCGTTTCCCGATTTACTTGGAGCAACTTCTTTTAACGGCCATTCGATACTTTCTCTTCCCTTTTTCAAAAAAGCTGCTACATCCTCCTGAAAAGCTTCTTCCTTCATCCCATGAGCATAGCTTTCATATCGTAATCGATACCAGTCAGGATTCTCCGATGCACGAGTTTTAATCTCTTCTAAAACATCTAAGAAAGATGTTGAATCCTTGTCTGCACCCTCATATTTCAAATGGTATTCTCTTTGCACTTTTTCTTGAACGGCAAAAAATAATTCCTCTTTACTCTTAAAATAATAATGGACAAGTCCTGGTGTAATGTTCGCATAATGTGCGATATCTTTTATCGAAGCATCCTTATAACCATTTCGCGCAAAAACCTTATATGCTGCATCGATTAACAATTGACGTTTATTTTGCTTTTCCATTGATACACCTCATTAATTATTTGGTCAACCAACCAAATTATATTTCTAAATACAGGATTTGTCAAAAAATATAATTGGGGGTAGATTGTGGTCAAGAAAGCCTTTCTTGAGGTGAAATAAAAAATTTAGGGACGGTCATAAAAAGAATGATTTACACTACAACTTTCTGGCAAACAGTAACAACCAAACATTCCAGAAGTGTAATATTAACTGTATAAGTGTCAACACATAAAATTAGGCGTGTATTCGATAATCACAGATCATTTTAGTACGGTTATATAGGGTGGTGCTGTTTTTTTATGGAGAAACAAAGGAAAAAGGTGTTGTCTTCACAGACTACGATGCCCTTTGAACTTCCACTCCATTTCCTCTTTGGCAACTTTTCAATTCCAAATAACAATAAATGAAACATGCAAGAACCGTTCCCTTGTTTCTGCAAAGGTTTTATTTTTGCCATACTAGGGTAGCTTACACTATAAGTCGATGTATAAATAACGATCTGACAAAAAATTCTTGTATATTTATAATAATTAGAAAGAGGTTAAAATATCTTATGATACTTCTGTTTTTTTATTTGTTCTTGGCTCTAGGTGTATCCTTTCTTTGTTCTGTGCTCGAAGCAGTCTTTCTTTCCACAACTTCTTCGTATTTGAATGTAAAAGCAGAAAGTGGAAACAAACGTGCCAAGCTTTTTATTAATATGAAGGAAAATGTGGATCGCCCTCTTTCCGCCATTCTAACACTTAATACAATTGCCCATACCGTTGGCGCGTCCGGTGTCGGGGCGCAAGCGACTAAAGTTCTTGGTGAAGTGTATTTTGGAGTGGTCTCAGCTGTTCTGACCATCCTTATCCTTGTTGTTTCAGAAATCATTCCGAAAACTCTAGGTGCAAGATACTGGAAAAGTATGGCTCTAGCAGCTGGCCAAATTATTCAATACTTAATTTATATTACGTATCCGTTAGTCATAATATCAGAATACATTACAAAAATAATAGCCAAAAACTCCACTGATGATCAAACAACGACTACAAGCAGAGAGGAATTAGCTATGTTGGCGAATGTAGGGACTAAAGAAGGGGTTTTCGAAGAAGAGGAGAACAAAATCATCCAAGGCACTATCAAACGCTGGGCAGTCAAGGTCAGTGAGGTTATGACTCATCGAACCGAGATTGTTACCCTTCCTGCCGACGCTTCTCTAGAAGAGGTTGTATCTGTTGTTGACCAAGAAAAATTTTCAAGAGTTCCGGTGTTTGAAGACAGTATTGATAATGTTGTTGGAATATTGCATGCCAAAGACCTTATTCAGTATTTGAACGTTTCTAATAATCCAGATGATTTTAATGTGATGGACTTCTGCAGAAAACCATACATCGCTCCCATGTTTAAAACACTGGATGAATTATTCAAAGATTTTCAGCAAAACAAAATTCATATCGCCATCATAATAGACGAATTCGGGGGAACAGCTGGTATTGTTACACTAGAAGACCTTTTGGAGGAAATTGTAGGTGAGATCTTTGATGAAGATGATGAGATTATTACAGATATCACAAAAATCGATAACAACAGGTTCTATGTGAATGGTAGTATAGATTTGGATGAGGTAGTTGAATATTTTGACGTCGCACTTCCGGTTGATGAATATGAAACATTGAGCGGATTTATCATTGGTCAGATCGGACGTATTCCCGCGGTTGGAGATACCGATGCCATTGAGTATGAAGGGTTCGTTTTCAAGGTTGAAGAAGTGGACGGAAGAATGATTTCCAAGGTGAAAGTTTGTAAAGCATGAGAATGATTAGACAAGTAGGATGAGGTAATCTGATTGAGTGCCTTTTCTTCTCTTAGTGGGAAGCTAATGTTTCACGTGCAAAAAGAAGAGACACAAAAAGTTCCGCCTTCTTGTTTCATCTACTTTTGGTAATTATGGAAATTTCTGATATATGTGTTATAATGTTTGTTAGAGGCGCATATTATATAATTTATAGCAGGCACTATGGGTTATGGATAAGCGGTTCCCCTGGAAGATCAACTAACCAATGATTGGAATAGACCTCTCCTACTCACTTGGTTGGTTAATAGGGAGATCTATTTTCGTTTGATCAACGAAACGATCAATGCGAGTAATGCAATCAAGAAGGTACCAAAACCAAAGAAGCAGAGGGAGGATTACTTCGTTTCACATTCGAAAAATAGGTGAAACAATAGAACCTCCCTCTGTTTCTTATCAAAAAAGTAAAGTGCCTAATCATTTTCCAAGATAATGTCTAATGGAGTGTTTGACAGTATGGAAATGTCACAATCTCGTCTCCATTTGTGATTATGACAATTTCTGATCCATATGTTATAATAAAGGTAAGAAATGCATATAATATAACCCGTAGCAGACACTACGGGTTATGGATAAGCGGTTCCCCCAGTGGGATCGGCTAACCCATAGGGCTAGACCTCTCCTAATTACTTTTCAGGGCAAATAGGGAGGTCTATTTTCTATTGATCAACGAAACGATCAATGCGAGTAATGCAATCAGGAAGGTACCAAATCCAAATAGTACCATGAAACTCTCATACATACTCATAGGCATCACCCCCTTTCTTGCGGGGATTAGCCGATCCTACCCTAAAAGAACATTATCCATTTTTTAGTATACCACAAATTGACCGAACATTCATTCTATTTAATAAATAAACTATATACATTCTCATTGGAGTAGTTGCGGCGTGTATTGAAAATGATAACCATGAAATTCTTTGTGCTTTACGATCACGTGATATGTCACTACCTAACAAATGGGAGTTCCCTGGAGGGAAAATTAAAAAAGGGAATGTGTTGCCTGTCAATGTGAAAAATTTTATCCATTTATAGATAGAATCCGCTCTTACAATCAGTCATCCGTTCTTTCTTTTTTAAAACAAATAAAAGTAAAAATTGCTGCAGCCAAAGCCCATATTGCAACAATACCTATCGGCATCCAGGATTCGGTATCATGCATGTTGATTAACTGCATGAGCGGAAAGAACTCCGCTATCTTAATGGCGATATTGTCCTCTCCAAGCCCAAGAAAATCAATCATTGGAGTGAATCCAAATAAAAACATGACCGGCATTAGATAGGCAGACGTGGCAGCAATAGAGTTTGTGAATAACCCAATTCCAATCCCAAGGAATAAAAAGAATAGAAATAATAGAATTAACCCGATGATTACCTGCACGTTCAGGAATGGTTCCATGCCAACGAAAAACAGAGAGATCGTTAAAGCAATGAAAGTCATAAGTCCGACTACAAGACTTTTACCAAAAATAATATCCATAAAAGAAGCGGGTGACAGCATCAGACCTCGTAATGTCTTCTTTTCATTTTCCTCTGCCATCATGGTCATCATGCTGCTTGCTGTTACAGAGGAAAAAGTGACCCCGACAATTAAATATAACATCGGTACCGGCAGCCCCTCATCCCCACCTAGACGACTGTAAATTAACGACAGTATAATAGGAATGATCGGCATTGTTAAAAGCATCATATTCTTCATAAAATCTTTTAAGTCTTTTTCAAAAATGGCACCTATACGTTGTGTGTTCATTATACAAGCTCCTTCCCGGTTACTTTTAAAAAGATCTGTCCAAGTGTGGGATTGTCCGAGTGTATGGCTTTTACTTCCCCGCTGGCAATTAGATCCCTCATTTTATCTGCATTCTCTTTTTTATTTTCAATTACCAGCCATTCATCATCAAATGTTTCCACATGAAAGGCATGTGTGGAATATTTATATCGTAGAGCATCCGGGCTACCTAGCTCCTGTATTTTCCCATTGTTTAAAAAAGCTACTCGATCACACAATTCTGTTGCTTCCTCCATATCGTGTGTCGTTATAAAAATTGTCGTCCCTGCTTCATTCAGTTTCTGCAAGCCGCGATGAATATGTGCAGCATTGCCCGGGTCTAAAGCAGAGGTAGGTTCGTCTAAAAATACGAGTTCTGGTTGATGAATAAGTGCTTTTGCCAGCAGAACACGCTGCTTCATCCCTTTTGATAATTTGGATACGACTTTACTGCGTGCGTCTTTCAAATTTACTTCATCCAGCATGACATCGATTCGTTCCAGTGGTGTATCATACAACTTACAAAACAATTTCAAGTTATCATATACGGTAAGACGTTCATACAACGAACTATTATCAGATAGTATGCCAATTCTGGATTTAAAATCAGCCGTTCCAAATGATCGAGCATTTGTATTTAATACATGTACATCCCCTGCTGTCTGTCCAAGTTCGCCTGTTAAGATTTTTATCGTGGTTGTTTTACCTGAACCACTTGGTCCCAGCAAGCCAAAAATCTCCCCTGGCTTCACATCGAAACTGATATTTCCAATGGCTGGATGTTTACCAAATACCTTTCTAAGCCCAGTAACTTTAATTGCATGTTCCAATTGAACTCCTCCTTTAATGATCTGAGCTTATCGTATACCAGATTGCTTGTGCATGCAGTAATATCAAGGCGAGATGTACTAAATGAAGACCGAACTGTACCTGTTTTTACTTGAATGAATCTCCCAGAAAGCGTTTTGTTGCATGCAAGTGCTGAAGTGTACTTATTTCAGGTTAAACATATCCTGAATACCTTGTATTTTCGTCCGTGATAATGGAATGGTCGACTTGACTTGGTTATCCACGCGGAGTGAGTATATATTTTTGGACCATGTAATAATTTCCCGTACTTTTTGCAGATTGACGATGTACGATCGGTGGCAGCGATAAAATCCATAGACTTCTAATTTCTTTTCTATTTCTGCAAGCGTCGAATCCAGTGAAAACGATTCATGATTGATTACAATCATGGCTTTACCTTCCTGACTTTCAATATAATCAATTTCCATTGGATCGAACAAAATGACTTTATCATCTATCTTTGCAGGGATTTTAAATAGCTTTGCTGTTGATAAAGTAGCAGCTGATTCTGCTTCAGGTATACTCTTATCCTTTTCCCCGGTATCTACTTCTAATTTCTGCAGACCTTTTTCCTGTAACTTATAGGCAACATCACTAAGAAGCAGTGCATGTTCGATATTAGATACTAAAATAAGTGCCGGCGTCTTGTTGTCTGTTATTTTTTTAAGCATATTGATAAAGGTATTAATCGTCTTAATATCGACACCATGAATCGGTTCCTGGAATACCATCGGATGTGTATCCATCATAAAATATTTTGCATAGTATACACGGGCAATTTCAGACTGCGAGCATTTTCGTAAACGCTTTTTGGCACACATTTGCAATTCAAACATTACGAGAATTTCAGGTAATGGTATCGAACAACCGAACCATTTATGATAGAAAGTGACATTATCCATTACTGTCAAACGATCATATAATCCTTCCTTCCGATTAAACACGGTGATCTCTCCATTATGGAGAAGTGTATCTATCAACTCAGCCTGCATATCAGTATCACTATAAATTGCAGTGGTATATGATTCATGTAAGCTGAGGGAAATCGGCGGTAATATTCCGCTTTTCACAGTTTCATAATTTAATTTAAAACTCGTCATCTTGCAAACTCCTTTTTTACTGTAAAATCCATGTATTCATTTACCATGGGATAATGGAGATATTCTTCTAATTCCATTAAATACTAGTATAACGAGACATGAGGGTTTTGAACACATTAATAAGTTCCTTTTACACAAAATAGAAAATGGATTTCTTACATTATATTTGGATCTCTTCATTTTTAGGAGTTTTTCAGGGTATTAATTAGAAAAGTGTGAAGCGTTTTAGATACGGATAAGGTATAATTTACTATTATTACCTGCCACCAAAAAGAATACAAGGTGAGGAATATAAAAACAGTGGAAGAATGTGGAAGGACTGGCACGACACCTGTCCTGTATGAGAGTTATAGTTATAACGCTTATCATTATAGAAAGAAAAAGGAATGATTTATTTCATCATTCCCATTTCTCTATGAATAGATTAAATATGTTATTGGCAATTGCTTCAAAGTGGGTTCATATTAAAACCATGTGGTTAGTATGTTTCTCCGACTCACACTACCAATTGTATAGTTCCTTCACTCTTTTCTAATGTAAAGCTTACCTTCTTACCATCACATAAAAGGTGACAAGCACATAACGGTCGGAGAGCTTGTCAGTACACTTTCTGGAAGGGTATTTAATTTTTTAGATAATGAAGGAAATTATTTCGCAGTAATGGAACGAAAATAATCACATACCGCTCTATTGCGACTTGCAGCATTACACACTGATGGGCCCCTTGATGGTTTCTGCCTATAGGAGGTCTCTCAGTTACCCCTTTCCACAAAAATGTTAGCGATCTTATCTAATCAGTACCTATTTTTAAGGTAAAATATGAGTGACCTTATTCAGTAGGGAACTTAAATGCTTGATCTATCCGCTTGTATGCGCTTTTAATACGTTACTCGTACTTGCTATGACAAATATATCGACCTCTTAGTATGCTCAAACAACGCTTTACTGTTCAGACTGTCTATTATAGTCTAGCAATTACAGCCTTTTCCCAGATCTGAATAATAGGTGTAGGTTATTTGTCGCTAACTGATAAAACTACGTAAAAAATTGATTGACATATGCTAATAGGTTCTCCTTTATGTTGCTAAAATCTTGTTGTAAATCAAGAGATACAACAAAAATTTGATTACCTTTAATCTGATAAATATGATTAGGTTGATTTAATGCCGTTGTTTTCGCATAAAGTAACATGCCTGCAACCTTTTCTTCCGGATCTGCTTTCCAATTATTTATATAAGTAAATATTTGATAAAGGTTTCCTGAATTTTGTTTTGTCATTCCACCTTCAAACCTTGCTACCATATTCTCAGAATAAAATTTCGCATCCACAATCAATGTTTTTTTATCTTTTTGAAGTACGAGGTCTGTTTGCATAATCGGTAATGCATCTGTGAATTCATCATCAACACTCCACTGAATTTGAGGATGGGATACCTTATATTTCGTTTCACGTTTGAAAAATGCATAGATGAACTTTTCATATAAAGACGATAATCTTTGTTCGTCTTGAACTTCTTTCATCATTTGAGATGTAGAGCTTTCATCAAATAATAACTGCTCATAAAGATATCTACACACGTCTACAATAAATTGATAACGAATGTTTTGGCGGTTATATCTAACGTTATTCCATAGCTTCAAATCTAGCTCTACATCTGATACCTCTGTAAAATAAGGCAGCAAACCGTAAAATAATCTACGCATTTTTTGACTTATTTTATTTGAACGTGATAGGTAAACGAGTGTCGCTTTAATAATTTGATTCAACAATATATTTTCAGAGAATTCATCATAAACTACTGCAATTTTTTTATTTACCAATGCATTTTTCTTTATCGTAGAATTGATATCAATTTTCCCCTTAATAACATTGGAAGTCTCTTCAACACTTATATAACCTTTACTTAATCCTCCGCGAATCAAAATAGGTATACCAATGGATAAAATTTTTGCGTAAAGCTCTTTAACGTTCTCAAACTTTTCTGTTCCAATTTGTTTATACTCGGTAAGATTTAACGTTTGATATGCATAGGAAAGCATATAGTATATATTACGAATTGGAATATTATTATTTCTCTCCATCGTAACAACCTCTTAGTCGTTCAGCCCAATCGTTTGCTTTCTGTTCATCATCAAACCAATACTCGAATAGCTGTGGAATAATTTCATAGTCGATTACTTCTTCTACACGAGTTGCAGTATCTACTTTATAAGCATCACCTACAAAGTAGCTATGCCCAATTAGAAATCCTGTCCCTAGCTCTTCAACAATTTGATTATTTAAGCTTTTAATTTCATTAATGATACGATTTAGAACTTCTGGATTATTTAATTCGTTTACATACGACTTAAATGTCTCATTTTGAAATGCTGGTTTAATTTCAAAAAATGAAAATCTTCTTCTAAGTGCGTAGTCTAATAAAGCTAAGCTTCTATCTGCCGTATTCATCATCCCAATTATGTATAAATTCGATGGCACAGAAAACATATCATTAGAATATAGTAGATTGATTTGCTCGCCTCGCTTATCTGCTTCGATAAGCATCATTAATTCTCCAAATATTTTACTCATATTCCCCCGATTAATTTCATCAATAATAAAGAAGTAGTCTCGTTCTGGATCTCGTGCTGCTTTTCTAGCAAACTTCACAAACGGACCTTGTTTCAGTTCAAACCCTTCTCCTGCAGCTTTTGGACGGAACCCTTCAATGAAGTCCTCATAACTATAGCTTTGGTGGAACTGAACCATATGGATTCGTGTTTCATCTTTTTCTTCCATCATTACATTCGCTAAACGTTTGGCAATATACGTTTTACCTACTCCCGGTGCACCTTTCAAAATAAGATTCTTCTTATTTTCAAGAAGAGAAATTAGACGTCTAAGCTCTTTCTCCTCGATAAAAACATCCGAAAGAAATTCATCCATTGTATAGGATTCATTTTCTTGAACAGTCGGCTTAGATTCAATAAAACGAATGTAGTAGTCAATTGAGCTTCCCGATACGCCTTTATATTTTTTGTAGGCTTCATCTGAAACGACAGCATCTTTCAACCGTTTTAGTTGCTCAATATCAGTTTCACCAAAAATTGGAGCATCAAAATATTGCTCTATATCCTTTAACGCATTTACTTTTTGGGTAACTGTTTTATCATTCAAGCTAGCTCCGGTATCAGTAACTTGATTGGATAACCAATTTCGAAATTCATTTACTTCAGCAATTTTCGGGTCAATAAAATCTTCGTTCATTACTTGGTCAATTTCTTGAATAAAATTTGGATAAGCATTTAAACATGTTAACGTTTTTTGAGCAAATGACTGATGTAGTTCCCAATTTCCAACTTGAAGCCAATCTACTTTTCTTCTATGTTTATACTCTGATGCTTCATCATCAAAATAGTAATCTCCCGTAACAACTCCACGTGCGAGGATTCTCTTCATTCCTTCTTTTACATATACAACGTCGCCTGTTTGAATTTCACGATAGAAATCCCAGACAGCCTTAGTATCATTGACAGGGCGTACCCCATCCGCTCTTTGCTCAGCTATTTTTCGTTCAACAGCTTCCTTTGAATCATAGTTTTTTAAATCCCCTAAATAGTCCCAACCAAGTGCAATCATATTTTCTGCGGAGAACTGATCCCATAATCTCGAATTTTCACCTGGTGAAATGACCCAATAATTAATGCTGTTATCAATTTCATCTTCTTGATTCTTAATTTTCTTCTCTTTTTTAGGATAAGTTAAAGTAGGGTTTTCATCATAATATAAGAATATTAAATAGGATCGCATTAAAACGCCCCAGTCAGGTATCCCACCTAAATTATCAGGCTTACTTCTTTCCCCGCGATTATATTGTTCTTCCGCATATTTTTTTCTAAATTGAATTCTTGTCTTACCAAACTTTTCTGGATATCGAGGTGTACTTTTACCAGATACTAATCTCTCAATATCCTCATCACTTTGTTCTGTCATTTGTTGATAGTTCCTTTTAAATTCCGAATAGGATTGATATTCAAAGAAATTTTCCTTATAGCCGCTAGCCAAACCAAACTTTTCTAACAGATGTCCAAGTTTTTCAAGATATGGCGTGTACCATATACCTGTTTTTTCACCTAAATTTTCCGTCACCCAAGCTTTATATTTTTCTTTTTGTGTATTCACAACTTTATTCATAGCGTACCTCCAAAAAAATTTATTACCTTAAATGATAACATTGTATGATTTTGTTTCTCCAGCATATATAAGATGATTATATTTAGGAACAAATCGTTTCAGTGGAAATTCTTATATTCATTAACTTATTTTAAACCTTTATATTACCTATCTTTATAGTCAATATTAAGATATTTGTAACAACAGGTGGGCAGATTAAGTTAAGCATAAAAAGGTTTAATTATGGGGCAAAAATTAAAAATGTTCACTGTTTAATCGATGGAACCGCTTTTCGAATGCCACTTCGAGGATCATCTATATCCCCTTTATATCGTGGAATTAAATGAAAATGAAGATGATCAATCGTCTGACCACCAAACTATCCAATATTGAGACCGATATTGTAGCCATCAGGTTGATATTGGTAATCAATCAAAGCTTTTCCTTATTCGATCAATTGGTGAATGACGATGATGTCTTCTGATGTTGCTTCACAATAGTTGGTTTATGTTGTTTTGGAATGATTAATCGATGTCCTTTTTGGACTGGGTATTTATAAAAAATGTCATGTATTAAGGTTGAAAATGTAATAGATTGTGATTCGGGTTGGTACATAGAGTATGCTCCTAGTATAAAGTTACTTCAAAAAAGGTTTTGTTTAATTCGATGGCATTATCAGCATCCTTTCTAAGTCTCACATCTTAGTTAGTGGACAGAGTTCAATCTCTACTCCAGTGTGGTGAGAGTTAAGTAGTAATCTATATAATCATCATCGTTACCATGACCAAATAAAATATCCGAATCTTGCATACCATGAATATAACATATGTTTTCTACATAATAGGTTCCCTCAAGTGTTAAAGCATAATTGAATAATAAAAACAAGCGATTACTATTATCAATTAAATCTTTGAAGTCTGCTTTAAGCTCTATACCAATTACTGTTATATTATCTATCCATTCTTTGAAATAATTTTTTATCTGGACAGTAGCATCCAATATATCACTGGCTATACTCTGTTTACGACTTGCTTCTTCCCTTTCGTTGAAATCCTTGCCGTACTCATTTCTTACTCCTCACTGCGCATCTCAAATTCATATTCTTGCCTCATTTCCATTTCAAAGTCTCTGATATGATCTAACCATGCATCACACCCTTCGATAAAATGGAAAAGTCCTAACAGATAATTATAAAAGTTTTCAACATCAACCTCTTCATCATTAAATTTGTATTCACTACTGTATGAACACGGATATCTAAATATATCCCATTCTTATCCAAACTTATTACAGACAATATGTACTCAGTGTCTCTTCATCCTGATTATCTTTTTTGGAATAATAATCCAACATTGGTTTAATTGACCGCCATAGGTCTTTATGCAATCTATGTGAATTCCTCTTGCCTTTAATTTTACGCACCTCAACACCTTGCTCCATCTTCATGTGAAGAAGTCTTTTTAACCCTATCTCAATTGCATTTCTCATTAAAAAAGCTATAGGATAAAATAACGTTTCATCTTTCGAGTCCTTAAACCTTTCAAACAAAAATGTTGCAACCTCACTATATCCTCTTACCTGCTTATGGAATCCATCACTCCATGGAGAATCCCATAAATAAGTGGGTAATATAGCTGAAGAAATGGAAAAAGAAGAGAAAAAATTACAGGAACAAGAGGAAAAAGTGGAAAAGGAACTAGAAGAGGAAGAAAATAATAAAAGTATCGAAGACAAAAACAAAGAATTAGAAGCTGAGTACGGTGAGTTAGGGACGACAGAGTACGACCTCGAAGCTATCACCGAAGAAGTAACGCTAAAGAGCGTGACTGACGGTGAAACTGTAGTCGTAGAAGGTGACAATGGCGAAGAAACCGTGCAGTTATTGCTTATTGACACGCCAGAGATTGTAGACCCATCTGTGGACCCACAAGAATTCGGATCGCGAGCGCGTAGTAATTTAGAGAATTTACTAGGTGCTACTTTGAAATTAGAACGAGGGAATCCAGAAAGAAATAAGAACGGGCACACTCTCGGTTATATTTGGATGAAAAACGGATCTGAATACGTTAACTTTAACAAACTGCTTGTTCAAAGAGGATTTGCAAAAGTGTCGAATTTATCTGAACCGAACACAAAGTATCTGGACGAGTTCATAGAAGCTGAGAACGAAGCGAAGCAAGAACAATTAAAAATTTGGAGTATTGAAGGCTATGTTACAGATGACGGGTTTGATATGTCAGTGTACGGGCGGTAAAACATTTAATCTAATTATCTATCTAAACATCTCACAGAAATAAGAAACGTGATGAGACAAGAAAGATGGCGTGGTGCTTCATTATTATGGTGGAGACCACGCTTGTTTTTTCATTTACTGGGGTTTGTACCAGTCATATTAATAAATTTCAGAGTAAAGTTAAAGAACAAATAAAGCATTTTTAATGAACCACTCTCAGCTATCGTCTATCTTGACCTATACCTATCCTTATAATAGGAACATTAATTATTAACAGCCAATCGTCCGAGTGGACCATCTTCAACTATAATATCCTGGAGATCATATACCGAAATAGGGAACATAGGGAACCCAAAAACATACGGAGTAATTTCATATAGTTGGAAGTAAATAACAAGGGTTTTGTCCGCAATATAAAAGTCTTGATCAGGTCGAATACCGGTGAATTCGCCCAAAAGAGGGATATCCCGCTGCTTTATTTGTTGATCAACTAAGCTGGAGAGTCTCTCCACATAATTACTTCCTGGCTTAAATAATTCACTCAGCTCACATTTCTCCCCTTTTTCCAGATCAAATGTTAGCGACTTTATATAGGTTATCCCATGTGCCGCCTGGCAGTGATACGTATAATTGGAAAGTGATAAACTCAGTACTTGACGCTGGTTGTTTTTTATTTCATATAATCCAATCATTTCTTCCACTGCAGTTGGCATATTTCCAATTTGTTCGTTTATCAGCTGTTGGGTTTGATCAATAATCGCATGATTAATCAACCCTTCCAATTCCTGATTTTGCAACGCTGCCACTTGGGGGTAAAAAACGGTTTTATTGTAACCGTCACTGATTTTGTGCGTTTCTATATGGACTGGAAATGTGTAAGGCATCATCACCCATCCTCTCCTGTTTTTACTTATTGTATTCTTCTAGAAAGGAATGTGTGTAATTGCCTAAGTGAAGAATTGAATTGCTTTATACATATTGCAATTCTCATTTCATACACTCCCCTATTAAAACATTCTTCCTTTTTAATGTAACAGGAGATTGTGCAAAAAATTTTCTAATAGATGCTGGTAAAAATAACGAAATAAGCCGTACATCTCTTCATTGGCTCTTTTTTATAGGTCCATTAAATTATAAAGGAGAAGAGAAATCATCATCATTAGACGATTTCTCTTCTCTCTGTTTTGTGACGTCCCAAAACCATTTCATAATTCTAATTTTATCTTAAGGTACACCTAATAAAACCAACAAAATAGGATTTATAGCTTTACAAGACTCTCTTTTGATAAGGGTAGCATTTACCTTTTCCACAATCCTGCGTTGTTGTTCTTGCTCAATAGATTCAATAAGAAGTGTTGTGGCTAATAATGCCTGTCACCGCCCGTAAATTGTGATAATTTGTCGATTCTATTTTATTGTTAGCTCTTATGTAAGTACCAATAATACAAAAGAGCCCAGATACTACAAAAGAACATTTGTCTAATGTAATTCCTGGCCCTATGATAACAAGCTCTGAATTATAATCTCTTACTTTCCGGAAACAAAGGTTTCTACTTCCTCTGTCGTTGGCAAAGCACTAATTGCACCATGTTTCGTTGTGACCATTGCTGCTACAGCGTTAGCAAAGGTACCCATAGAAACTAATTCATCTCGAGTTAAGTCTGTAAGTTTTTTATCCATTAATGAGAATTGATATAAGAAGGCGCCGATAAAAGAATCTCCTGCTCCCGTTGTATCCATGGAATGAACATCAAATCCTGGCACACTTATTTTCTTTCCACCTATAAAGAACGTCACACCCTTTTTACCTTTTGTTAGAATTAATAACTGAATAGGTTGAGACAATAGATGGTTAATTCCTTCTTCTTCTGTATCTTCTCCTGTAATGAATCTTAGCTCTTCATCACTTACTTTTAAAATATCCGCATAAGGAATAAATGCTTGAATCGTTTGAGCATATAATACTTGATTATCCCAAAGGTTTTGTCTTACATTAGGATCAAAAACTACTAATCCATCTTCTTCCTTTATTTTTTTGATTGCTTCGATATGGGCATATTTCACTTCACTTTCAATCAAACTGACAGAGCAGAAATGTAAGATATCATGGTCCGTAAAGGGAATCGTTCTTATATACTCCCTTTCTAGAAGCATATCAGCACTAGGTTTCCGGTAAAAAGCAAATTCTCGTTCGCCGCCCTGTTTTAACGCAACAAATGCTAATGCCGTGTTGGCTTTATTCGTTTGTAACATGTGGGTAACATCTACTCTATTCTCAGCTAATACATTTTTTAAGTAGTAGCCAAACATATCTTCACCAACTTGACCAATGAAAGCACTCTTTCCTCCCAGTTTTGCAATGGTAGCTGCAACATTAGCAGGTGCGCCTCCAGGTACCTTTTTAAAACTTTCGACCTCACTCATAGAAACGTCTACTTCGTGAGGAATAAAATCTATGAGAGCCTCTCCAATTGTATATACCTTTTTCATCGTTAAACCTCGATATCCCATTTATCCAGACGATCAACCTCTATTTCACCTTCAGCGATGATTTTTATATGATCCGCCTTTTGTGTTGGATAAATAGTAGACGTTAACGTGTATTTGCCATGATTTGCAAAAACTTCTATTGAGGCCCGGTCAAGGAAAATCTCTAATTCAATTTTATTATTTTCTGGCTCGCAATAAACGGAGCGTTTATACACATGTTCCTCTTCATTACCGACAAGCTCGATACCACTGTCTATCCGATTTAGTTCTAGAAAGCTTGTTTCACAATCATAGCTTACTAGTGTTTTCTCAACCTGATTGGAACGAACTTCTAGGTCAAATCTTTTCCCAGCTTTTACATCTAATACTAATTCAATAGCACTAACTTCAGCTGATAATTCCTCAAACGCTTTTGTTTCATCTGATAATTTAATCGTCTTGTAACTTTGTTTATTGGTATAGTAATTTTTGATTTCTGCAACAGGTCTTTGATAGACATGATTGTTTTGTGTAAAAAGTTCCCTAGGCAATGTCATCGAACCAGCCCAACCATGTTGTTCCGTCTCCGTTGGAATGTTTCTTCCCCACATTTGCATCCAGGAAATCATGATTCTTCTATTTTTGTCATCTTCAATCGTTTGTGGAGCATAGAAATCTAGACCATAATCCAATTCTTCAACCGTTTCTTTATGGAAAATTCCTTTTTCCCAATCCATTTCTCCAACAATAGCGAGAACGGAGTGCGTATTCAGGAAATTATTTTCTTTTTTAGGCAATCCTTCGACTGAGAACAGCAGAACATCCTTACCATCTAATTCGAATATATCAGGGCACTCCCACATCGGTCCCTCATCTATTTCCCCGTTTAACATGACAGAAACAAACTCCCAATCAAGTAAATCCTTCGATTTATATAGTAGAATTTGTCCTCCACCATCTTCTTTTTTGGAAGCAATTAAGGAATAATAGAAATCACCCTTCTTCACTACTTTCGGGTCTCTGAAGTCCTGTGGTTTTGCATTTTCCGGCAAATCAGCTTCCGTTATAACCGGATTTTGTTCCACTTTCTCAAAATTAATACCATCTGAGGAAACAGCAATACATTGCACTTGTCTAATATCTTCTTCTGTCTCACCCTCGATATGACCCGTGTACATTAGATAGAGCTTTCCATCCTTTTCGATAGCTGTTCCAGAAAAACAACCATCTTTGTCATATGATTGATCTGGGGCTAGTGCGACAGGAACAGTTTCCCAGTTTACTAAGTCTTTACTTTTTGAATGACCCCAGTGCATGGGTCCCCATACCGCTTTATACGGATAATATTGATAAAATAAATGATATTCACCTTTATAATATATAAATCCGTTTGGATCATTAATCCACCCAATCGGTGCCATTGCATGATAGTCATTTCTATAGTCAGCTATGACACGCTCCCTATTTTCCTCAATATAAGTATTCGCTTGTTTTAGTGTGTACATCATTATCCCCCTGTAAATAATTTTCTCTATTTAATTCCCGTTCCAGATCCACCAAGTCCCTGAAGTATATACTTCTGAGCAAATATATATACGATAATTAGTGGTATCGTTGAAATCGTAAGGATTGCCATTACCTGATTTGTATAAACAGGCTGGGTTGTATTAATATTTGTAATAGCTACTTGGAGTGGAAACTTATCTGTATCTGTTAATACCATTAATGGCCATAAGTAATCATTCCAACTAGCGATAAAGGATAGTGTTCCGACAGTAGCCACTGCAGGTTTAGACATTGGTAATATAATCTTCCAAAAAACAACCCAATTGTTTGCTCCATCTAATTTGACCGATTCAATAATTTCATCTGGTACCGCCTTAAAAAAGTTCCTAAACAAGTAAATGAAAAACATGTTTCCAATCATCGGTAACACAACCGCTAATCGTGTATTAAGAATGCCTAACGTGTGTGCCACGGTAAACTGGGTAATGATAATTGTTTCCACTGGGACAATTAACAAAACTAGTAATACACCGAATAACAACTTCTTCCCTCTAAACTCAAATTTTGCAAAAGCAAACCCTGCCATCGCATTAACCATAATAGAACCCACCGTAATTGTTAATGCATAGATAATACTATTGATTACATATTGAGGAACATTAAATCTTGAAAATAATTCTTTATATGTTAGAAACCATTGAGAAACATCAAGTGAAGGAAGTAAGGATTGTATGCCGCCCATATCAAGATAAATCTCTGCTTCAGGTTTCATGGAAGAAACGACCATCCACAACATAGGAAAGATAAATATACAAGCTAACAAAATCAGGAAAAAATATTCAATTGATTTCTTAAGCTTCTTGTTCATTACATGTCATCCTCCTTTGTTAACCTGCTTTGCAGCAATGTTATGATTCCAATGATTATTCCAAAAATAACCGTCATCGCACTCGCGTATCCTATCATTCGATCGGAGAATCCCGATTGGTAAATATAATAGACCGGTGTCATGGTAGAATTCATTGGTCCACCTTGTGTCATCACCATCGGTTGGATGATTAATTTAAATGCTGAGATTAAGGTCGTAATCATAATTAAAACAGAAGTGGGCTTTAACAAAGGCAACGTAATATGAAAAAAGTTCTGCCATTTGTTAACCCCATCAATTTTACCTGCTTCATACACGGTAGATGGGATATTTTGAAGCCCCGCTAGAAAAATTAACATCTGATAGCCTGCACCCTGCCAAGCGGACACAAACACAATGGTTATCATCGCTTGCTTTGGACTGCTTAAGAAAGGCTGAGCTTCTATTCCGATATTTGCTAATAAGCTATTAATCAAACCTTCTGATGGATTTAATAGATATAACCACAGGACGGATATAACAACTAATGACAAAACTACTGGAGAAAAGTAGGCAATCTTGAAAAATATATTTCCTTTTCTCGGTTTATTAATTAATAACGCTAATCCTAAAGCTGCACCTACTTGTATGGGAATGACGAAAACAACAAATAGGACGATATTTTTTAAACTTTGAATAAAAATTGGATCTTTAAAGATTTCAATGAAATTTTGCAATCCAATAAATTGACGCTGATCTGGTGTTAATAAATAATAATCCGTAAAAGCATAATAAATGGCCATTAAGGCAGGTATAACTAGGAAGGTTCCTAATAATATTAGAGCAGGTGTTAAAAACGCATATGCTGCTAAATTCTCTCTCTTATTAGTATTCATCAGTCAAAACTCCTTTTAAAGATTCCGACTTGGGTCAAACCAAGCCGGAGTAACCTATCTTATTTCAACGCTTTTTCCATTTGACCGGTTTTTTCATCTAACAATTTTTGTACATCACTATTTTCTTCATAATAAGCGGCATCGCTGACCGTCTGTTGGAAAACTCTGCTTACCTGCGGATAGTTAGGTAAAACTGGTCTAGCATGCGCCGAATTTTGGTTTTGTTGAATTAAGACATTCATTTGAGGTGAAACTTTATCTTGCACCTCTTCAACAACTGAATGAGCTGCCGGAAGAACACTATTCGCTAAAGTAATTTCCGTTAAAGATTCTGTGGATGTCATAAAATCAATCAATGCACCAGCAGCTTCCTGCTTTTCAGATGAAGCAGCCATCGCATATTGCCAGCTACCTGATGGAGATACTAATTCGTCTGTATCCGGAGATGTCGGGTATGGCATAACACCATATTCCACATCTGGATAGTCCTCCATTTCAGCAATTGTCCATGATCCGCCGAACTTCATTGGGTACTCAGCCGTATGGAATCCTTTTTCAACTGGAGTAATTGTCGTGTATCCCTCTTTGACCATTTCCTGAATAAAACGAAATGTTTTGACTGAGTTTTCATCATTAAAATGACCTTCCGCTGTCGAACCATCTTCAGACACTAAATTTCCACCTTGCGACCATAAAAATGGTGAGAAGGCATACATTAACCATTCACTTTTATCATCAAAACCCATATCAATTGCAGCAGTATCGTGAGTATTAACTAACGTTTCACTAAGCTCCATAAATTGATTCCAATCCCAAGGTTCTTCAACGGTTGGTAACGTAGATAAATCAATACCTGCTTCTTCGAGCATTTGTTTATTATAGAAGATTCCAACACCAGATTCTGAATACCCTACCGCATATAATTGATCGTCATAGGTACCTTGTTGAATAATACTTGGTAATAAGTCATCTTTATTTGTTATATAATCACCTATTGGCGCAATCATTCCGGCCTCTGCATATGCCGCTGTATTAGGTCCATCCAAGGTTAAAACATCTGGTAATGTATCTGTTGTTAAAGCGGCATTAATTTTATCTTCGTATCCGCCTCCAGCTCCACTCCTCGGAATAAACTCAATCTTAGCGGAGTATGTTCCTTCATTCTCTTCATTAAATCGATCAATAATACTTTGCATTGCTTCCCCTTCAGGCGTTTCATCTGAAGTGTGGACCCAAAGAGATACTTCATTATCATTAGCATTTGATGATTCCTCTTCTCCACCACAAGCTGTAATAATAATTGCCATCAAAACTAAAACAGTTAAAAACATAACCTTTTTCATTTCTAATAACCTCCTCGCATTAATATGTAACCGCCTACACCGAAATTATATGTCATCCGGTTTCATATGTCAACCGGATGACATATAATTCAAATAAATAGACCACCCCACTGTGTTAGGTTGTCTCGCTTTCTATCAATCTAACAGGTAAGATGGTTTCCATCTGACTATGATCCCCTTCTTCATTTATTTCTTTCATTAAAATATCAATCGTTTTTTCAGCAATCTCTCTTATCGGTTGTTGGATCGTACTTAATTCAGGTAGTAGTAATCTAGTTGTCTCTGTCCCGTCATAGCCAATAACTTTAAAATCAGAAGGTATGTTTCTTTTCCTCATTTTAGCTTCTCTCATGACCGCTGAGGCAATTAGATCATCACTGGCAAAAATACTCTCTACTAGTGGGTTTTCATCGAATAATTGTTTGATGACTGCTTGATTATCTCCCTCTGTTTCATAGGTAATAGGGGTCAATTGATTGTCCTTCATAACATCCTCATATGCTTTTCTTCTTAAATTGGCTGGAGTCTCTAAATAACTCGGACCATTAATATGAATAATGTTTCGACAGCCTTTGTTAATTAATAACTGGGTGGCTTGTCTTCCTCCATCATAATTATCACTTGAAACAACAGGAATATTTTCCGACAAATAACGGTCAACTCCAACAACTGGGAGAGTTGGTATATCGTATTCCTTTACGCCTCGATTATGAGCTCCAGCTATGATTCCATCCACTTGATTTCTTTGAAGCATCCTCAAATAACTTCTCTCTTTATCTTCTTGCCCTTGACTATTACACAACAAAATTTTATATCCTAAAGATGCTGCAATATTTTCTATATAAAAAATAAGTTGTCCATAAAATGGATTCGTTGTAGTAGGAAAAATAACACCAATTAAGAATGTTTTCTTGATAAACAACGACCTTGCCACATCATTAGGAAAATAATTAAGTTGTTTCATCGCCTCATCTACTTTTTTTCTAGTCTCTTCTCCTATATAACCTCGATTATTCAAAACTCTAGAAACAGTTGTTGGTGAAACACCCGCAACTTTAGCAACATCTGAAATTTTCGGCTTCACATTAAATTTCTCCTATCGGCTATTTTCCAAAATATTTAGCGGTTACATTTAGTTAATTCGGTGATAATCTTACCACATTTTTAATTAAAAGTGGTAACCATAAGAATAGATAGAAAAGGGTGGCTTAGTTCGATTTTGCTTCTAACATGTGATGGTGTGAAATTGCGATTTCTCAATTATCTTCACGGGATATGCCACGCTGTAGACGGGATAATGGGTCCGCTTCACAGGATAAGTCTTCATTTCCAGTCAAGAGAAGGTATTATCCAGTGAAGTCAGAGAGTTATTCTGCTTAACCAACTCGGTGTTTCAGTTACTTTTCATCGGATAAATTGCATAAATATATGAACCGAGACTAACACTACACATAAAACTATTTGGGGGTATTACTAACATGAACCAGATTATTCTATGGTCACTTTTGATATTGCCTTGGGCGTCCTTGTTTTTTTTGAAAATGGAAACGGTGCGCAGGTACATGCCAGTCGCTCTATTTATGACCGTTATACATACCTTGGCATATCAAGCGGCTTACCATTACGGATGGTGGGAAGAGACGGATTCCAGTCTTTTCGGATGGGATAAAGTCGTCCCGGTTCCTTGGGTGTATGGAGCATATTTAGTTATAGTTATCTGGGTATTCCACTTTACTTTCGGGAAATTTTGGGTGTATTTGACTGTCAATATACTTTTGGACGGGTTATATATGTACCTCGTTTATCCGGTAGGGCAACGGATGGGGCTTGTTTCGAGTGAATCGACTTTGCCTACAATAGCTATTGTTGCTATGATGGTCGGTTTTTCGCTTATCATCTATCTGTATCAACTGTGGCAGGACGATGTATTCAAACAGCCACAGCGAAACTCATAAATGATCAAGAACTGACTTGATGTCCGCTTCATTTGAGAAGGAAATCGATTTAACCGAAAACATGGATACCTCTGATTCGAAGACTTGTTCACGTCGACTTTATAATAGCGATTATCTTGCTCCACAAACTGTACGAAGCAGTAGATTTCGCACCATTCTACATTTACTTTCTTCATACCGTAAGAACTTGCTGCAAAAGTTGAACGATCCCACTAGTCATATCCTGCATCTGGCGTATCCCATGGCTCCGACTCTGGCTCGGTTGAAGAAGCAAGGTCTTCCATATTTAATATTTTTCTTATAGATAAAGATTATAGATCACCCTTAACTGATCCGCTTCCTTCAAACAACGTGCCTTCTACTTCTGATCCCATTTGGCTTCTTTCGTAATTGGCTATTCACCATTTCTTTTAATAATTTTAATACGACAGGAAACTATAGAATGAGATCCCCTAAGAGAAAGAAAAGAGGCGAATGGGTGAATGTTGTTAAAGTATAAAAACTTTTTTTCCGTTCTGGTTCTATGGATTATCTTTGGAAGCATAATTGGTACAGTTGTCGGCTCAACAACCTATTTCCTTTTAGAGACAAACGATTATCTAGGTGATGAGATACGAGCAAAAAGAGATTGGCTTATCTTCCTTCTTCCCTTTGGTGGAATAATCATAGGATACATCTATATGAACTACGGAAAGGTATTTTCGAATAATACGTTGAATGATACTTCTAAGCTAAATAATCTCGTGATAGACTCCGTTCATGAAAAAAAAGAGGTACCGCTGAGAATGGGGCCTATCGTCTATTTCGCGACTTTTATTACCGTCCTTTTTGGGGGTTCTACAGGTAGGGAAGGTGCTGCTGTCCAAATGGGAGGGAGTGTAGCTGCAGCGGTCAACAAATACTTTAAGGTAAGCAAGTTCGATAAGAAAATTTTTATGATGAGCGGTATAAGTGCTGGTTTTGGTGCTGCCTTTGGAGCGCCAATCACCGGGGCTGTTTTTGGCATGGAAATGGCTACTTTAGGAAAAATGAAATTGGAAGCATTTGTTCCTTGTCTTACCGCAAGCTTTGTTGGCCATTATATAACTACAGTAGCCTGGGGACATAAACATGAGGAATTTATCATACAAACCGTACCGGAAATAACTATTACTACCTTTATAATCGTTATTCTGCTATCCGTCCTTTTTAGCCTGATAAGTGTTTTATACTGTCAATTGAGACATGGGATAGAAAAAATCTCGGAGAAGCTTTTCAAAAAAAATCACATGAAAAAAGCCTTTTTTGGAGGAATCATCATTGTAGTATTAACATTGCTTATTGGTTCACAAGACTATAACGGCCGGGGATTAGAGATGTTGGAGCAATCTTTTAATGAAGACATTCCACCATTTGCTTTTCTGGCCAAGCTAGCATTTACTGCGGTAACCCTTGGCAGCGGATTTGTTGGCGGGGAAGCTATCCCTTTATTTTTCATCGGGGCAACATTAGGTAATGCCTTACACACGTTCATTGATTTACCGATATCATTTCTCGCTGCATTAGGATTAATCGCTGTTTTTTGTGGAGGAGCTAATACTCCTATAGCAGCTTTCCTGCTGTCCATGGAGATGTTTGATGGAAAAGGATTAGAATACTTTTTTGTTGCTTGTTTAGTCAGCTATCTATTCTCAGGACATCATGGACTATGGCCTTCTCAAAAAATATATGAGCCTAAGAGCAGATTATATAATATTCTTCTCGGAGAAACGATTGAAAACGTTGAAAATAGGAAAAAGCTTTAATGGTTGTCATTTGAAGAATAAAGTAATGAATATCATCCACAATAAGCAATAGATCGTAAATATATTTTTAGCAACGTTTGAAAAGAGGGGATGTTTGTGGATTTACATTTCATATGGAAAGCTATTGTCGTCGTCATAGGAGGCATCCTGATTTTGCGGTTAGCTGGAAGAAAATCAATCTCACAGCTTACCGTTGCTCAGACTGTCATGATGATAGCTGTTGGTTCATTGATTATTCAACCTGTTGGCGACAGGAACATTTGGATTACAATGGTGATCACCTTTCTAATGGTAAGTACTCTTCTCTTTATTGAGTATATCGTTTTGAAATCGGATACGCTTGAGACTTTTATTTATGGTAAATCACTTATAGTAGTCGAAGACGGCCAAATTAATGAAAGCAATTTAAAGAAGCTACGGTTAACGGTTGATATGCTTGAAGTACGTCTGAGACAACAAAACATTCAGCATTTTTCTGATTTAAAATGGGCTACAATCGAATCGAACGGACAGTTAGGATATATGTTAAAGTCTAATAAACAATATGCTACGAAAGAGGATATTGAGATGCTGAAATCGCTGATCGAATCAAATCAATCTAACCCTCCTAATGAAAGAGGGCAAACCAACGCAAGTGTTCCAGATAACATATTTACTGAGGTTAAAAATAGAGAGCATATAGAAAAACCAAAAGAGAATTTGGATTAATAATAAAAGGTTCCATCTTAGCATGATGATTTACGTTCTTGAGCAAGGAACATTCTTTAGGAGAATTGCTGCACCTTTCCTCTAGAGACAAGCAGGAATCAAGCATTTGTTACTTCTACATCTTATTTTATTACCGTCATTTCCCTTGTTGAATTCAAGACACCCGACACCCTTTAGTTTAATAAAAATATTTATAAATCTTGTCATTTAACATTTAGGTAAATGGGTACTTTTTCCTATAAAGAGAAAGACAATGAAAAGAATATAAATGAAATGGTGGGTATAAATCAAACTCTTAGCTTAAGGAACTTTGTGCTTACAATATATAAGAAGGCATAAAAGTTATGGTCAATTGCTTGTTTAACAATATGTTGTCATTTTATGGTAAACAACTATTCCATATTGTTTTGTATAAAACAAAAAAGGAGCTCAAACCTCTGAACTCCTATCTTTTGAAATCATTAATTCGCTTTCAGTTTTTCAATTTTTTGCTTATGAAATCCATTCAAAATCAACCAGACTACCAAACTCACCTCATAAACGTCTACGGGTAATGCAATGAGCCCTTTTACTGTAGAGAAAGGTTCCTTGTTCATCAGAATAATGACTTGTTATTTTTTTGACGGTAATAAATTTTTACGCTTTTATTACATTTTTATTCTCTTTTTGAAGCGGCTTTGTATTAATTTATGTTCGTCTTGTAGAGCTTCTTGATTTTATATCTCCACTTAAAGTTAAAATCCTTTACACAACTCTAATTATTTAAAACTCTTTATTATCACATTTATATATATTTCTACCTGTTCTACCTATTGATTAAATTTTCGGTCCTGCTTGTTTTATTTCTGGCATTACATTAGAAAAGCGTTCGAAATTGGAAATAAACCTTTCTGCTAACTCTTGTGCTTTTTTGTCATAAGCGTTTTTGTTTCCCCATGTTTGACGAGGGTTTAATATTTCTGTCGGAACCCCTGCTATTGTTTCTGGAATAAATAAACCGAAATGAGAATCTTGTTGGTAATTAACTTTCTCCAAATCACCATTAATTGCTGCCCGAACCATGGTACGAGTGTTTGCTAATTTTATTCTTTCACCGACTCCATATGCACCGCCGGACCACCCAGTATTTACAAGATAAACACGTACATCATGGTCATCAATTTTTTTACCAAGTAACTCAGCATATATATTAGGGTCAAGCGGTAGGAACGGTTCACCAAAACAGGTGGAAAAAGTAGCTTCCGGTTCCGTAACGCCCCTCTCCGTACCAGCAAGTTTCGATGTATACCCGCTCAAGAAATGATACATAGCCTGTTCTTTCTTCAACTTCGAAATCGGCGGAAGTACACCGAATGCATCCGCTGTAAGAAAAATAATCACTTTCGGATGACCAGCAATGCTCGGGCTAACCGCTCCAGGGATGTTTTCAATCGAATAAGCAGCACGGGTGTTTTCCGTATATGTGTTAGCATCAAAATCTAACAATCTAGTTTCAGGATCAATCACTACGTTCTCTAAAACAGAACCATATTTAATTGCCCTCCATATTTGTGGTTCTTGTTCCTGAGATAGCCCGATACATTTAGCATAACAGCCCCCTTCAAAATTAAAGACACCGGTATCGGACCAGCCATGCTCATCATCACCGATAAGCTTACGATTTGGATCTGCTGACAGTGTTGTTTTTCCTGTTCCTGATAAGCCAAAAAACAATGCCACATCGTCAGGACTGTCACCCATATTAGCAGAACAATGCATAGGCAATATGCCTTCAAATGGCAACAAAAAATTAAGCACACTGAATACAGATTTTTTCATTTCACCTGCGTAGGCAGTACCGCCAATGAGCACGATTCTTCTTTCAAATGAAATAGATATGAATGTTTCTGAATGAAGCTCATCCTTCATTGGATCGGCTTTTAATCCAGGCAGACAAATTATTGAAAAATCAGGTTCCTTTTTTCCTGAATCATGCTCTTCATGTTGAATTAATAGTTGCTTCACGAATAGATTATGCCAGGCTAATTCATTGATCACCCGAATGGAGATTTGGTGGTTTGGGTCAGCACCGGCTGCTCCTTCAAACATAAACAGCTCTCGACCAGACATATAGGCTAACGCTTTTTTGTAAAGTGAATCAAATGTTTGCTCAGAAATCGGTTGGTTGATTTTCCCCCACTTCACCCGTCCTTTTGTAACGGAATCTTCTACAATATATTTATCCTTTGGTGACCTACCTGTAAACTCTCCTGTATAGGCATGAAGCGCCCCTTTCTCTGTTAGTATTGATTCCTTTAGCGAAATGGACTTTTCGACTAGCTCTGATACAGATAAGTTATTGTATACCTTTCTAGAATAAAGCGCATCCATCTCATTAAGCGTCTTCATATTTCTCATTCCTTTCGTTCTCTTGTTCTATGCAATTCGGGCTGCACATAGCATAAAGAGTGGTTACTTTTGAAGAAGGGAACGTTTCTACAACACTTTCACAATATACACAGACAACAACACCCCTATTAGGAAGACTTTAGTAATTTCTCATTTTCAATTATCCTCGCCTTCATATAAGCAGAAAGCTCTGCTACTCGACAGGAGTAAGCCCATTCGTTATCATACCAGGCTAAAACTTTTATCTGATCTCCCCATTACTGCAAGCGAAAACATCTAATATTAAATAATATATTTCCCACCCCACTTCCTCTTTGATAGCCTGACCGCCAGTACTATCACGAACAATAGCTATAACTTTCTCATATGCAATTACCTTTAACTAGCTTTTTTCTTAGACCAGATACTTTTGGCAATCGGGAAGGCAAATGAAAGCACAGATAAAATAATTAAAACGAGTGAAATATTGTTTTCAAACATAATAGAAATACTTCCATTGGAAATTGTCATCGATTGTCTAAAAGATTGTTCCATCATACCACCTAGGATAAACGCTAAAATAAAAGGTGGAGCTGGGAATGCAAACATTCGCATCAAGAAACCGATGACACCGAATGCTAATAATAAATACAAGTCAAAAACACTGAAACTAATTGCATATACCCCAATTAAACTAAACATTAAGACTAACGAAATTAATAGTGGTCTAGGAATGGTTAAAATTCTAGCGATATAAGGAATTAATGGTAAATTTAAGACCAATAGAAAAATGTTACCGATATACATACTAGCAATAATACCCCAGAAAACTTCAGGGCGATCTCCCATTAACATTGGTCCTGGTTGTAATCCTAATACTAAGAATGCACCTAACATAACGGCTGTCGTACCTGAACCTGGAATACCAAGACTTAATAACGGTACAAACGCACCACTAGTCGCAGCATTGTTAGATGCTTCTGGAGCAGCTAGCCCTTTAACCGATCCTTTTCCAAACTCTTCTGGCTTCTTAGCAATTCGCTTCTCAGCAATGTAACTAATAAACGATGCAATAGTTGCACCGGCACCTGGTAAAATACCTAAGATAAATCCAAGTAAAGATTGGCGGCCCACCGGACCACTCATTTCCTTCACATCATCTTTAGATAATTTTAAGCTGCCAATTTCTTTTCCAGAACCAGTTGCAGATTTATGACGACTCATAACTAAATAACAAACTTCTGCAATGGCAAATAACCCTAAAGCAATGACTAGAAAATCAATACCATCTAATAAATTCATGCTACCAAATGTGAATCGACCTGTTCCTGTTTGAGGATCAATTCCAATTGTTGCAATCATAAAACCAACAACTGCTGAAATAAGTGCTTTAATCGTTGAGCCTTCTGATAAACTAGCAATGGCAGTAAGACCTAGTAACATTAAAGCGAAATAAGCAGGTGGTCCAAACGAGATCGCCACACTCGCCAACATCGGTGCAAAAATCATCAGTAATACAACACTAATGGTTCCACCGGCAAATGAGGAGATAGCCGCAATCGCTAGTGCTTTCCCTGCTTTACCCTGCTGCGCCATCGGGTATCCATCAAATGATGATGCAACAGTTCCTGAAATGCCTGGCGCATTCAACAATATAGAGGATGTCGAACCACCAAATACCGCACCATAATAAACACCTGCCATCATAACCAGCGCTAAAGTCGGATCCATTCCGTACGTAATCGGAATCATTATCGCAATCGCACTAATAGGACCAAGTCCAGGTAGCATTCCGATAAATGTACCTACAAACACACCTAATAATACGAATAGAATACCTTCCCAACTAAAGGCCACTTCAAAACCTGTTAAAATTCCTTCAATAGCTCCCATGCTTCCCCTCCTCTCTTAAAACGGTAGTATTCCTTGTGGTAGTTTAATTTGAAGCATAAAAACAAAAATACTATATAGAGCTATCGGAAACACAATTGATACAATTGCATTCACAATATGGTTTTTATAACCTAAAAACCATGAACAAAAATAAACGAACAAAACAGTCATAATGATAAAACCAAGTGTTTCAAATAACATAATGTAGATTAAGAGTAATGCACCTACACCCAATAAGGCTTTAACATCTTTTTTAGGAATTCGACGCTTTGCCTTTTGCTCTTCTGAATCACTATCTTTAGAAAAAATTAGAGCAACCGATAATACTAATAAAACCCATCCCAATGTCTTTGGAACGGCATCCGCATCTACTGGAATATATGGATAGGTTGGCAATTGATAACTCATATATAAATAACCTATTGATAATAGAGCTAAGATTAAGCCAATTTTACGATTAACCCCTTGTAACATTGGAATTCACCCCTTCCTAGTCAAAACCCGCTCGGCATTATTTTCATTTAATAACTCGCTAAAAGTATCAGAAGTCAACAAGCATCCTGTTGACTTCCATTAAAGACATTATTCTAATAAACCTAATTCTTCAAGAATACTTTTTAGATTCTCTTTTTCTTCATCTAAGAATTGTTTGTATTCTTCACTGCCCATGTACATTTCGTTCCAACCATAGTTTGAACGAACATTAGCGAACGCTTCAGAATCACTTAACTCTTTAAATTTATTTTCGTAATATTCAACAGCTGCCGGGTCCATATCTTTTGGACCAAAGAAGCCTCTCCAGTTTACGAATGTTTCATCGATTCCCTGCTCTTTAGCCGTTGGGAACGTTGAAAGCACTTCACCGTCTAAACGTTCTTCAGATGTTACGGCAAGAACTTTAAGTTTATCTGCTCGAACTTGCTCAGCAACTTCAGCTACACCTGTTGAGAATACATCAGCACTTCCGTTTAATACTTGAGTCACACCACCAGCATCTGGAGCAGAAACATATTTAATTTTTGTAATATCTACACCTGCTGCTTTAGCGAAGCGTACGAACTGAATGTGGTCCATACTGCCAGGAGCAGATGTACCAACAATTGTTACACTTTGCGGATCTTCTTTCATATCCTCAAATAGTTCATTTAAATTATCCCATTTTGCATCTTTAGCAACTGCAAAAGCACCGTAGTCAGCAATCACGTTTGCAATTGGAGTAAAATCTTCATGTCCGTATTCAGACTGGCCATTTAATGGAACTAATAAAATTGGTGAAGATGATACGAATAAGTTGTGGTTACTACCTTCTTGTTCAGCCATGTAAGCCCAACCCATAGCACCTCCAGCACCTTCTTTGTTAACAACACCCATGTCTTGATCGATCAGACCTTCTTCAGTTAAAACTTGTGCTGACATTCGAGCCGTTGTATCCCAACCGCCACCAGCACCTGCTGGAGCAACAACTTCGATAGACTCTGAAGGTGTCCATTCACCATTGTCTTCACCAGAGTTTTCTTTAGTATCTTCATCGTTTACATTGTCATCATTTGATGACGTGTCTTCACCACCACATGCAGCTAAGAACATTAACATTAATACAAATATGGATAATGCTAATAATTTCTTCATGATAAACCCCCTAATAATTTTAATTTTGATAAGGAAAACCCAACTTAACGAAAAGGAGCAATGCTAAGGAGGTATTCCCACCCCTCATTTAAAGAGTGTTACAAAGTGTTGATTACTATGATAATTGTTAATCTTTTAAATGTAACCGTTTTCAAAATAACTCACATTAAAAACCTTAAATGTTTTTTGTTCATTTTGTTCACGAGATGGATATGTAATGATCAACTAATAAGGTGTCACGGTCTACTTATTGCCCAGAATAGCAGGGGATTCATTAAGGTTGGGGTATAACGAAAATTCAGCCAGTGCTGTCTGGTCTACAGTAAGTATGTTTAGTCGCCAATTTTTTTAAACAAAAAACTAGAACCATATAAATGGTCCTAGCTCTGATAATATTTCCGTTCGGGTCTGCCAACAATTCCGTATTCTAATTCCGCTTGGCACTCACCCTCTGAGATTAAATATTCTAGATACCTTCTAGCTGTTGTTCGAGATGCCCCCATTTGACGCCCCATTTCTTCAGCTGTAACACCTTTAGCGTCCTTTAGAATCTCTTTTACTTTTTTCAATGTTAAGGGATCGATTCCTTTAGGAGTATTTTGATCAGGTTCACTAAAGACTGTACTACTTCGCCCGAAATACGTATCTAGTAACTTTTGGTCAACCTCGTCCTTTTTGTCTATCTCTTCATAAAACTGTTTGAACTTTTTAACCGTATCAACAAAACGTTCCAGACTGACAGGTTTAATAATATAATCGAATATACCCTTTTTTAAGGCTTCTCGGACAATTTCTTTATCAGTTCCCGCACTAATCATAATAATCCCGATGTCTGGTTTAATTTCTTTAATTTCCTCAATAATTTCTGTTCCTAATCGATCAGGCATATAAGTGTCGAGTAAAATCAAATCAACATCCGTACCCTGGAGTTTGTCCAATGTATCGTCAGCTGTCAGTGATTTAAAGACCACTTCACAATCTTCAATATGTTTAAGAAAACCTTCATGAATAGACGCCACACGATAATCGTCTTCCGTAATCGCTACTTTCAACATTTCGCATCGTCACCTTCTTCTACTTGCTTTGGTAAGTAAACAGTGAAAACCGTACCTTCTCCTTCTTTACTTTGCACTTCAATATTTCCACGTAGTTCTTCTACAACTTCTTCCACAATAGATAATCCATAACCTCGGTCATCAGCTCCCTTAGTTGAAAAACTTTTTTCAAAAATTTTACTCTGGAGATCAGCTGGGATGCCATAACCTTCATCGCTTACTTCAAAAATAATATCATTCCCTATATCTGTTGCAAAGAAATTAACCTTCTTACTTTCACCATCACTTACTGCTTCAATGGCATTATCTAATAGGTTGCCTAAGATTGTAATCATTTTAGATGTATTAATGTGTTTAGGTAACTGAGATAATGAACTATTCTCATCAATGATTAGTTCTACTTTTTTCTCTGATGCCTTGCCTATCTTTCCTAAAAGAATAGCTTGGACCGTTTGATCCTCAATATATTTGAATAGTGTTTTCGTTTGGTGTTGATGTTGTTCATACTCCTCTTGAATTAGATCAATCGCTTCCTGATAATTTCCAAGCTGTAGTAACCCCGATAGAACGTATAGTTTATTTGTATATTCATGTGTTTGAGCACGTAAGTCCTGGGAATAACTTTTCACTTCAGATAGAGCATTTAACATCTGTTGGATTTCAGTTTTATCTCTAAAACTAGCAACCACCCCAACCGCTTCTCCATTTTCATAAATCGGCGTGCGGTTAACGATTACTACCCGATCCCTTAGTATCATCTCATCATCTACATCTGCTTTTCCTTCATGAAGTACTGTAAACATTTTGGTATTTGGTAGAACTTCATTAATATGTTTAAACTTCACATCTTCAGTCAAACCTAACATCTTTCTAGCTGAATAATTTAAAATCGTGATAATACCATCAGAATCAATGGCAATAATACCCTCTTTTACTGAGCGCAATACGGCTTTACGTTCACGATATAAAGACACAATTTCATGAGGTTCTAACCCTAAAATATCATTACGTATACTTCGGGTTAAAAATACTCCTCCGATAATCCCTAAGCCTAAAACACCTAATCCGGTTATATATAAAACTTTCAGCCGATCATAAATCGTTCCACGGATATCTTCCAGCATAAACCCAACAGAAACAAGACCTATAATCTCACCTTGATCGTTAAAAATAGGTGCCTTACCTCGAAGTGATGGACCTAATGACCCTACGGCTTCAGATTTATAATACTCACCATGTATAAGTGCCTGATCATTATCGCCTCCGACCATTTTTCGACCAATTTTAAACTCTTGGGTATGTGAATAACGTATACTATTCTTGTTACCAACAACGATAAATTCTGCACCAACCTTATCCCTGATTTTTTCTGCTATCGGCTGAATGACTTCAGATGGTTCGTCTAATTCAAACGCATCAATGACTTCAGGCATCAACGAGATGGACGTTGCAACAATTAAAGCACGTTCACCCATTGCGTTCTTCGTCTGATTCCATTCTATGTAACCATAAATACCTGTAACCAAAATAGTCACAAATAATAAAAGGGAGATGATTAAGGTTAAAATTTTTGTTTTTAATGAAAATTTTTTAGCCATTTTTGTCTTTCCTCCGTGAAGTGTCTATTACTTATGTACAGAATAACATGAAATGATAATTGCTATTCAATCAAATGTGGAATTAAAAGGTGGTCAGACAGAGAAATTTAAAACAGAGCTCTGTGAAGCTAATGTTATGCAAGAAAATATATAGAAGCATTTGACCTTGCTAAGACATTGGCATTTATCCACATACTTTATCATGAATCAGATAACACAGAGAAAGATTCCTCATCAATTCACCATTCAGAAGGCAAAATTCCAGCTTATCTTAAACTATTTTGACTCTATTTATGGTACGGTTCCCCCTTCATAATCCTCATCGCCCGATAAACCTGCTCCAACAAAACCAATCGCATCAACTGATGAGGCAATGTCATCTTAGAAAAAGACAGCGCATAATCACTTCGATCGCTAACTTCCTTACTCAATCCCAACGAACCACCGATAACAAAAACGATCTTACTTTTGCCATGAATCATTAATTGCTCTATTTTTTCGGCAAATTTCTCGGATGTTGGCATTTGTCCCATTATTTCCAGGGAAATAACGTAAGCATCTGGGGAAATTTTCGACAGGATTCGTTCGCCCTCTTTTCGTTTTACTTCCTCTTGTTCCGCTTCACTCATATTCTCTGGTGCTTTCTCATCTGGCACTTCAATTATTTCCATATTGGCATAAGCGCCCAATCTTTTCATATACTCTTGTATACCCTGTTTTAAATATTTCTCTTTTAACTTTCCTACCGCTACAATCGAAATCTTCATGTGTGTCATCCTTCCGAAAACTATCATTATTACTATTTTATCAAATCCATGACCTTGATACGAGTTGTTCATAATTGATTTACGCACCATTTTACCTTACCATTAAATATGGGGATGATTACATCTTTTGTCTCTATCATTATTAATTGGAGGCGATTTCGTGGAAAAAATCATATTTATTGAAACAGGAACTGGAATAGATGTACATGGACAAAATGTGACCAAAGCCTGTCTTCGTGCTGTTGAAAATGCCATCCACTACAATTCCATGCCTGGAATTGCAGAATACCTGCCAGAAAACAACCTTCACAACATGAAAGTTAATGTTAGACTAGCCGTTCCCATCGACAAAGAAAAAGTAGATGTAGAGCTAGTCAAAAAAGAAATACCATATGGAACCGTGACAGTTGAAGTGATTGATGGCGGTATGGCGACCACATCTGGTATTGTTCTCGAAGAAAAAGAAGACAAGAACGATCTGATGTATATTGTCAATGCAGCTGTAGAAGTAGGCTATTAAAAATATTAGGGAGGAATTTTATGACGTTTATTGCTAATCCAAAACGTTACCATGAAATACCGTATAACCGTTGTGGTAACTCAGGTATCAAGCTCCCGGCCATCTCCTTTGGCCTATGGAACAACTTTGGTGGAGAGGATACATTAGAGAATCAGCGTAGAATGTTAATGAAAGCATTTGATTTAGGTATCACTCATTTTGACCTTGCTAATAATTATGGGCCACCTCCAGGGGCAGCAGAGAAAAACTTTGGCCGCATTCTCAAGGAGGATTTTTCTCAGTACCGAGATGAAATGATCATCTCAACAAAAGCGGGCTTCAGAATGTGGGATGGGCCGTATGGTGATTGGGGATCTCGAAAGTATTTAATCTCGAGCCTTGATCAAAGCTTACAGCGCATGAACCTCGACTATGTGGATATATTCTACCACCACCGTCCTGATCCAGAGACACCTCTTGAAGAAACAATGGCCGCTCTCGATCAAACAGTCCGACAAGGAAAAGCACTTTATGTCGGCATCTCCAACTATAACGCTGAACAAACAAAGCAAGCGATTGACATATTAAAAGCACAAGGTACACCTTTTATCATCCATCAAGCCGCTTATTCCATGCTTGATCGTACAATAGAAAATGGCTTAACAGATGTGCTGGATGAACATGGGATTGGCTGTATTGCATATGTACCATTAGCTCAGGGGCTATTGACAGACAAATACTTAAGTGGCATTCCAAAAGATTCTCGTGCAGCAAAGGAATTTATACCTTTTTTAAATGAACGTGATGTATCTTCTGATAAACTACAAAAGATCAAAGCATTAAATACGATTGCCCACGATCGTGGACAAAGCTTAGCACAAATGGCTCTCGTCTGGGTATTACAGGAAAAATCAGTTGTTTCTGCATTAATTGGCGCAAGTCGTGTCAGCCAAATCGAAGAAAATGTAAAAGCATTAAATAACACTACTTTTACGCAGGAAGAACTGGATACAATTAATGATATTTTAAATTAAACATGACATCGTGCAACACTCATCAGTTTGAATAAGCAGTATTAAAGTGGACATTTAATCCTCTATTATCTTGAATCGAACGCTTTTCCTAGTGGTGACGGACATTTAGTACGCTATTCACAAGAATTATTGGGAAAATGGCTTGCATTTTGGCTAATAGCGGAATAGATGTCCGTAAACAGGCAAAAATCTTCGTTTTTACCTGAAATAACGGCATAAATGTCCTATTAAAAATGGCATACCAAACGCACTATGCTTTGGTATGCCATTTCACTTGTTATTCTATTTAAAACTTCATTATGATAAATCGAATTAAGACGTATGTGAAACAATAAATGTTGCATTACCTGCTAATTTATAATACTGAATCGTTGCCGGAATAATGAAGTGATCACCTTTTTTAATGTTGTGTGTTTGGTTATCTGTCGTAATAGTAGCTTCTCCTTCTACGATGCTCACTTGCAGGAAGTCTGCCGTTCTTTCCAACTCCGCTTCGCCATTTAAATCCCAATGATAAACGGTAAAATATTTTTCTTCTACTAACTTTTTCTCTGTTAGTCCTTGTTTATCCACAACTTCTTGGGTTAATTGCGGTGTTTCATGTGGAACAGTCGTTACTTCTTTCGCTTCTTTTAAATGTAATTCTCTTGTATTACCTGCTGCATCGGTTCGATCGTAGTCATACACTCGATAGGTAATATCCGAGCTTTGCTGTGTTTCTAAAATAACAATCCCTTTACCAATGGCATGAATCGTTCCACTTGGTACATAGACGAAATCGCCTGCTTTAACTTTGACACGACGTAATAAATCATCCCACTTGCCCTGATCAATCATATTTTCTAATTCTTCTCTTGTTTGTGCATGGTGGCCGATGATTAATTCAGCTTCTTCTTCCGCACTTAGTACATACCAGCATTCTGTCTTTCCATAAGCTTCATTAGCTACTTCTCTTGCATATTGATCATCAGGGTGTACTTGTACAGAAAGATTGTCATTCGCATCCAAAATTTTAATTAACAGTGGATAAGCTTCCTTGTTATCCACAGTTTTATTAAATAATTCACCATGATTATTCCATGCATGTAATAAGGTTTGACCTTTTAATTCACCATTTATAATTTTACTTGGGCCATTCTCATGAGCAGAAATTGCCCATGCTTCCCCTGTTTTTTCATAAGGAATAGTATAGTGAAATTCTGTATGTAATTTCTGCCCACCCCATATCCGTTCCTGAAAAATCGGTTGGAGGAAAATTGGTTCTTGATACATAAATAGACTCTCCCCTATCGTTTCTATAAGTGTACTTCTTAAAAGATACTATCTTCTACAAGCAAAATCAATCTATAGCCTGTGATTTATCCACAATTTTGTTCACAATGCACGAATTTTATCAATTATACACAACTAATCCGCAACACAAACGTTTTATCCACAAAGTTATCAACATACTCACATTTTTCTTGTATATATCGTATAAGAATTTATGTTCTACACCATATATAGACATTTATCCAGAGTTATATCCACAAGATGTGAATAACTAACAAAAAATGTGGATAAAAACTCCTGAAAGCTCTTATCCACATCCATTTAATACGATAATGACGTTAATTCTACAGTTGTTTCCTGTTCTTCTCCATCCCGGTAGTAGGTAATGGTTAATTCATCACCGACAGTTTTTTCCGTATATAGATGTTTTCGTAAATCAATAATATTCTGGATGGCTTCTCCATCAAGCTCGGTAATGACATCGTAAGACTCTAAACCGCCACTGTCAGCAGGTGACATAGGTTCTACACTCCGAATATAGATGCCGCCTTCTACTTGATCAGGCAGATTCAGGCTACGTTCCCATTCTACCCTTGCAATATCATTTAATGAGTAAGCTTCCACTCCTAAGTAGGCTCTCATCATTTCGCCATTACGTTCTAACTCTTCAATGACAGGAATCACATCATCTACTGGAATCGCAAAACCGATCCCTTCTACTGCGGATTGTGCAATTTTCATCGAGTTAATACCAATTAACTGCCCTTCCATATTTAACAATGCTCCACCGCTATTACCAGGGTTGATTGCTGCATCCGTCTGAATAACTTCCGCTTGCCAATCGGCACGACCATCCATATCAAAATCTTGCGGAATTGCACGTTGTTTTCCACTAATGATTCCTTGCGTGACAGAACCAGACAAGTGCATGCCTAATGGATTACCAATTGCAATCGCAGGTTCTCCTACATGGACATCTGCTGATTGTCCAATTTCAATTACTTTTTCGGCATGGCTGGCATCCATTTCTATCACAGCTAAATCTGTATACAAGTCACTACCTACCAACTGAGCTTCTACTTGTGTTTCATCTGGTAAGACAATTTCTACTTGATCTGACCCTTGTATAACATGATGATTCGTTACAATAAATGCGGAGTCATTCTCTAACTTGTAAATGACACCAGAGCCTGTTCCTGCTTCACCAGATTCCTCTTGTTGCCAAAAATCTGACTGACCTTGCACATTAATAACACCTACTACAGCTGGTGATACTTCTCCCACTATTTCTGAAATTCTTGTGGAAATATCAACCTGTACATTACGGATATCTGAAGGTTGTACATTCTCTCCTGTAGTGTCTGATTGATGTTGATTGGCTGCCGTATTATCGCTGATCACGATTTGATACGGTAAAAGATTATTATTGACTAACGATGGCAGTAATAGGGCAAATAGAAAAGCACCTAAAACCAATCCAATGACAAAAGGAGTCAGCCAATTTCTCTTTTTCGGTGTTTTCCTGGATATGTAATGGTCATCATAATAGCCCATTACTTCACCTTCTTTCTTGACTTAAACTACTTCATAAATAGGTGTCGGTGATTTTGGATCCGTATCATGCAATGTCACGTGATCTCCCACCGAAAAACCATAATCGTTCAAACCATTTTCCACTGACATTCTCGCTAAATCTTTCATATTATTATCTTTGCTTAAATGTGCTAAATAAATACGCTTTGTTTCATTTTCAATAATATCTTTCAATGCAACGGCACAATCATCATTAGAAACGTGACCACTATCTCCCAATATACGTCTTTTTACACTCCATGGGTAACGGCCCATTCTTAACATCTCAATATCATGGTTTGCTTCAAAGATCAATGCATCTGCTCCATGTATGGTTTTCTTAATTCGTTCTGATACATAGCCTAAGTCGGTTACCAGTGCTACTTTTTTGCCATTGTGGTGGAAGGTGTAAAACATTGGCTCTGCTGCGTCGTGAGACACAGCAAAAGACTCTACATCAATATCACCAAAGGTTTTTGTTTCTTCTGTTTTAAATATAAATTTCTGATCAAGCTCGATTTTCCCAATTGCACCGTCCATTGCTTTCCATGTTTGTTCATTGGCGTAAATTGGTAAATTATACTTTCGGGCAAAAATCCCTAAACCTTTAATATGATCACTATGTTCATGCGTCACTAGTATTTTGGAAAGGCTGTTGGGATCGACATTGATCTCTGAGAATAAACGAGTCATTTCTTTCCCACTCAATCCTGCATCTACTAAGATCTTCTCTTTTTCCGTTCCTATATAAAAAGCATTCCCCGTACTACCGGATGCTAGTACACTAAAATGTAAGGTCATCTTACTCCACTCCATTTGTTTCTTCTTGGTTTTCTAACAGTTGTTCTATAAATAAATCCAAATCCTCTTCGTCCCATTCTTCATCTGTCGCTTCAATTACCGCTCTACTATCTTCTGCAAAATAGGCACTAATCTGAGACTTCATTTCCTGAATAAATTCTTGGTTATTTCTAGAAGTTAAATGGCCTTCTATTGCATTCACATAATAATAGCGCTCATCATTTACTTCAAATTCCCAAGTTGGCGCAAGCACTTGAACGCCATTTGGTAATGGCATTAAGTTGTGATAACCTAATGTCACTTCTTGTGTGATTTCATCACCAGAACTGATGAAACCTTCACTGAAATACAATCCCGATAGCGCATCAAAAGGTGTGTTAATCTCCTCTGGTTCCTGTTGTTCGTCTGCTTTTTCCAGTATGGTTTGAACATACCTTATAACTTCTTCCTTTTCGTTAACTTGAACCAAGAGTACCCCACTAAGATTAAAATAAATAGGCCGATCTATCTCTTGGAAAAAAATATACGTATTGGACTCTTCTTCTTTTCCGAAGTATTGGTATTGATCAAAGTTCCATATATTTTCAGCTAATGCTGCTGTGTTTTCCTCGACATTAATGGCTAATGGCTGATCAAATTCAGATAAAATTAAGTGACTATCAAGAATAATGCTTGTCTGATTTGGCAGTTCACCAATTTTCGTTAAATCTGCATCAGAAATTTCTTTCCGTTCGGCATGTAACATCCCCTCTTGAGATGGAGGCTCTTCTGATAAATTGTTTAAACCATTAACATTGTTTCGTACATTCTCTTCTCTTGAATAATCCTCTGTAAATTCATAATTATTTGGATTATTAATGAAATGATGTAACAGGAAAATATCAAGGATAAGAAAACAAAGAATGAACAGTGTTTTAATTTGGCCCCATTGCATTTGTCTCCCCTCCTTGTGTAACAGCATTAGCATCACCTGTTACATAATCCCAACCTGCATAAGTCTCAATACACCACGTTGGAATCAAATCAATATATTGATCGTGTTGTTGAATGCGGTACCCTAATTGAATATCTGTAATTTGGTTAAATGAAATACGCTCGGTACGATGAAGATACTCCATCAATTCTTGACCAGACATTAAATCAGTCGGTCCACGCTCATATGGAAATGTTAATTGCATTAATGGCCGGATATATTGATATTCATCCATATTCTTATACATAACTGACATGGACGATAAGCCTTCGTTATCTTTTGAAAACACCGGATAATTTTGATAAATCATTCGGTAATCCACCTTATTCGAAATTTCATTTAGATTATATAAACGATACTGAATGCCTTGTCCGGTGAGCCAGCCGTTATGTGAATTGATATAATCTATTGAACTAGAAATCAAGAAATTGCCTGTATTTCCCGTTCGTTCAAATGAGGAATCCTGTTCTTGCTGATTTTCTGATGTATAAAAATTGGTATATTCCATTGCATAACCATTTATCACGACTTCCCGTTGATAATCACTAAATATTTGATCCCCCAGTGAATTTCTTGAGATGGCAATCGTAGATGGCTTACGGAAAAAGATTGTTCGAAAATTAGTACTGTCCGGATTAATGGTCTCGTAACGGAAATTTCCTCCTACAATATTGGCCTCATCCCTTGGCAAATAAACTTTATGCTCATTTGCAAGTTCCTCTTCCAAGTAAGGAATCAATTCATAGGTTAACTGCATCCGATTGAAATACTCCACCACCTGGGTCATGTTTTGCACACTCGCTCGGATATCAATTCCATTTTGATCGTGATTTTTAAAGACTATCTGCTGACTAGATTTGTTTTCATCAATGAATACATAAACATGCTTGAATTTACTATCAATCAACATACTGTCATCAGTCGTAAAAATTTCATTGATAAGCGTGGATGGAATAGAAGTAGGGAAAACAAGCTCTATCATATGTGCCGTTTCATTTACATCAATATCCTCATCTGCCGGAATGGTTTCAAAATCATACAAGGCCCATTCTGCCATGTTTTGGAACACTTCTAATTCATCCTGTTTCTCACTGAATCCTGAGAGCGATCCATTATCGCGAATAACGATTTGTGATGGCTGTACTAAATTTTTCTTTGTTTCATCTGATCCATTTAACTCGGCATCGGCTGCTGAATTACTGCTAGAAGGTTCATAATCCCCTTGATAATTCCAGATACCTAAGGTTAACAATAAGCTCAATGACACTAAGAAAACGAGTAATGCCGTTTTAACGATCTCAAAATCTATTTTCATTTTCTACTACCTCGCTTTCGTTTCGTGAGCGGTAGCGTAAAATAAATGGTGGTTCCTTTTCCTTCTTTACTGGAAGCCCAAATTTGACCATGATGAGCTTCAATTATTTCCTTGGAAATAGCAAGACCTAAGCCGGTTCCACCTAATTCTCTTGAACGTGCTTTATCCACACGATAAAAGCGTTCAAAAATCTTCTCCACTTTTTCCCTATCAATACCTAATCCCTGATCACTAATGCTTACCCGCAGGCGATGAGCTTCTTTCACAACCTGGAATGTGATTTTTCCACCTTCTGGGGAATACTTTATGGCATTTGACATAATATTATCTGTCACTTGCGTAATCTTATCTTGGTCTACCCAAACAAATATACGCTCATTGGGAATTTTACGATCGAAATGTATTAATTCCGTCTTATTCATTTCAAATCGATCTAAAATATGGTGGAAAACTGGAATAATATCAATTCTTTTCTTGTACATCGCATTTTCTTTATGATCCATCCTCGACAATTGCAGTAAATCATTTACTAATCGAATCATTCGTTCCGTTTCCGTTTGTGTAACTCTCAAAAATTGCGGTGCTAACTCTTTATCTTCCCATGCACCACCATCTGCTAATGCTTCGAGATAACTTCTCATTGTTGTTAATGGGGTTCTTAATTCATGCGATACATTGGAGACAAATTCCTTACGTTCTCTGTCTACCTTCTCCTGTTCGGTTACATCACTAATTACTGTGATCAATCCCATAAAATGACCCTCTTCATCTTGTACGATAGAAAAGTTAGCTTTTATTAAAAAGAGTTGCTCATCATCACTAAAGTCTACCGTTAAAGAACCTAATTCTTCTAACTCCTTCACATCAATCACTTTATCTTCAATCTGTAATATTTCCGCAATCGGCTCACCTTTAGCTTCATGTAAAGACACGCCGATTAAGTGGGTTGCAGGGTCATTCATTAGCGTAATATTGCCTTTTTCATCAGTAGCAATGACACCATCGGACATATTGGAAAGAACAGAGCTTAACTTTCTACGTTCTTCTTCTGTCGTTTGATTGGCTAGCTTTAACCGGTCATTCATGTCATTAAAGGTGGTTGCTAATTGTCCAATTTCATCTTGACCATATACATTTACCTTCTTGGAGAAATCTCCTCTGGCCATTCCCATAGCTTGTTTCCGCATTTCTGTAATAGGTTTGGTAATCGTTCGTGCTACCAGAACACCTAAGACAATGGATACAATAATTGCCAGGATTGTCCCATTTAAGAAAATTTGATTAATCTCCTGTAATTGTTTATATACTTCCTCTACGGAAGCTTCAGAATAAATCGCACCTACAGCTACATCACCATCCATAATAGGTAATGTGCGGACAAATACGCGATCTGATGTTGATTCTTTTCTTCTGATGTCTCCTTTGTCTGCTTGTCCATGTACCAAAGCAAGACGTATATCACTGTTTCCTGAGATCTTCTTTCCGATCATATCAAATTTGTTGGAACCTAAAACACGGAATTGTGAATCAATCACTTGCAGATCAGAAAACATTTCACCGGAGTATCTGGCCGTAATATCCCGAACTTCTTCTTGCAGCGTTAGTCCTTCACCATCATCTGATCGCTCTCTGCCAAACGCTTCCTCTAAATTAGTTTCTAATACCTGTAATCGATCATCCACATTTTCTCTGTGATTTGCTAAGAGGCTATCTTCTAATTTTTGGCCAAAATACGTACCAATCACCTGGATTGCCAATAAAAGAAACAAACTAAGTATGACAATGATCTTTAACCGAATTGATTGAAAAAAACTAACTTTATTCATGTAACATTACCCCTGTTCAGGATTTCGTAAATAATATCCGACACCTCTTCTTGTTACAATCCACAATGGATTACTCGGATTATCCTCAATTTTTTCCCGGAGCCTTCTTACCGTTACATCAACCGTACGGACATCACCATAATAGTCATAACCCCAAACAGTCTCTAGCAAATGCTCTCTCGTCATGACCTGACCAATATGGCGTGCAAGGTAATGGAGTAACTCAAATTCCCGGTGTGTTAGCTCAATATAATCACCATCTCTTGTAACTGTATATGCGTCTGGGTGAATCACCAATGAACCGATCGCAATATCTCTTGTTTCGTTTTTTTGGTTAGCAGGTTCTACTTCCAGGCGTCTTAAATTAGCCTTCACTCTTGCAATTAACTCTCTATTACTGAAAGGTTTGGTCACGTAGTCATCTGCTCCAAGCTCGAGACCTAAAACCTTATCAATTTCTGCATCTTTTGCAGTAAGCATAATGATTGGCATACTGTGTGTTTTTCTTACTTCTCGGCACACTTCATTACCATCTTTTTTAGGTAGCATAATGTCTAACAAAATTAAATCCGGATCCTCATTGGTTGCAAGTTCAATCGCGTCTGCTCCATCATATGCACACAATACTTCATAGCCTTCTTTTTCTAAGTTGAATTTTAATATATCTGCAATTGGCTTTTCGTCATCTACTACTAATATTTTTTGACTCATAAAAAGCACGTCCTTTTTCCATTTAATTTTTCCCTTATGTTCTATTCTAACCGAAATTAACAAAAATGTCTTATCGCTACTATAACTAGTTCCATTCATCATGTTCTATTAGCAAAAAACCCTTGCTACAATGCAGTAACAAGGGTTTGGTTCTATCTAATTTTGAGTATAAATTTTTATCACGGCACTACGTCTCGCTTTATAGGTGTTTAGAAGTGGTCAGCTGGATTTTCTAATGAACCATCTTTGTATACTTCAAAGTGTAAATGGATACCTGTTGAAAAACCTGTTGTTCCCATTACACCAATCTTTTGCCCTTTTTCTACTGTTTGACCTGACGAAACGTCAATCGATGATAAGTGGGCATAAATCGTACGATAACCATTGTTATGATCAATTACAATTTTGTTACCATAACCGCCATTATCCCAGCCAGCAGAACTAACTGTTCCGTTATCTGCAGCTAATATCGAGCGGTCACTTACACCAGCGATATCTATACCTTTATGGTAAGAACCCCAACGTTCTCCAACATGACTGGAGATAGAACCTCCTACAGCCGGCCAGTCCAATTCCCCGCTACCACGTGATGAAACTACCTTTGTACCTTTTACAATAACTTTGTTTGTTGGCTCTTCTGTTACATTTTCATCTAAGACTTCCATGTCTACCGTTTTACCGTTGACTTTTTCCATACGATAATGTGTTTCCACGGTACCATTTTCGCCTTCTTGTTTCACTTCTTCTTCGCCTTTATACATATCTTCTGATTCTTCTACTTCTGTTTGATAAGCGATTTCTTCTTCATCGAGTTTCTCTTCCGTTACAACAACTTCTACATATGGCTCATATGCTGTTACATTTAACTCATCACCAATTTTTATTACCGAATCTTCTGTTAGGTCTTCATTTAGTTCTAATAATTTATCTAATGATAGATCATACTGGCTGGCAATACTACCTAAGACATCTCCAGCATCTACCACATGTTTTTTATTTTCTAATGTACCTTTCTCTAACAAGGTAATTCCTTCTTCAACAGTTAAAATTTCATCGTCTGAAACTTTTTTATCTTTTATTGAAACTTCTTCTGTTAGTGAAACGTCTATTATATGAGACTCCCCTACTGATAATGGTTCAGATTCTTCTTCTGAATCATTATCTATTTTTTCTAATACGTCTGCACTAACATATTTTTCTTTATACTCCTGGATGACTTGTTCTGCTAGTTCTTTCTCTGCAAAATAACCAACGACTTCGTCACCAATCTCTAAAGCTTGTGCTTCTACTGCTATTGTTAGTTCTTCATCCAAATAATCAATTACTTCCTGATTATCTACCTTTGAAGAAAAAACGGTCTCTGTAACATAGTCAATCTCTTCGTTTACTGTATATGTAAAGTCATTCTCATCTTGATGACCAGAGATTTTTTCAGCAATGTGATTCTCTACTACGTCTTTATTTTCTACAATTCCGACGTGCTCTCCGTCTACATAAACATGATAGACTTTGCTTAATGCCTCATCATCCGCAAAAGCAACTTGTGATGAAAGTCCCAATGCCACAACACCAGCAACCGTCAGATGCTTAACGAATCCTTTCATACTTAATCGCATGCTAACTTCCTCCTATAACCCCAAAAACTATTTATCTATCTATTTTATCTATTTATCTTTAATTCAAATCTTCTACCTTACCCAATCTACCATAAAACAAAACAGCATTAAACATTTTTAATAGGAATGTAACAAAACTGTATAATAAAAGCCATAAATTTACATCTTTTGTAACAATAGGGTAACAAGAAGACAGTGAAAATGTCTCATTCGTACGAAAAATGGCATACTCCTACTCGGATTAAGACGGCCCCGATTATGCTCTCTTACCATGTAAAAAAGGCATAAACCCGTTTCAACATGAATGAAACGAGTTTATGCCCGCTAGGCTATCATTTAATCGGTGTTTTTTGCGATTAATTACTATAAACACTTCTTACAACATTCGTTTGTGAACGATCTGGTCCTACAGAGAAAACAGATAATGGAATGCCTGTTAACTGTGAAATACGTTCTAAATAGTGACGCGCATTTTCCGGTAATTCATGTAAGGTTTTTACACCAGTAATATCTTCGGTCCATCCTGGTAATTCTTCATAAATAGGCTCACATTCTGCAAGGACCTTTAAACTTGCTGGGAATTCTTCCATTACTTCGCCTTTATATTTGTAAGCTGTACAAATCTTTAATGTATCAATACCTGTTAATACATCAATAGAGTTCAATGATAAATCAGTAATACCACTCACACGACGAGCATGGCGTACTACAACACTGTCAAACCAACCGACACGACGTGGGCGACCTGTTGTTGTTCCGTATTCATTACCTACTTCACGGATTTGCTCTCCCGTTTCATCATGTAATTCAGTTGGGAAAGGTCCGTCTCCAACACGAGTTGTATAAGCCTTTGACACACCTACTACATGATGAATTTTAGAAGGCCCTACACCGGATCCGATCGTAACTCCACCAGCAATTGGGTTGGATGATGTAACAAAAGGATACGTACCTTGGTCAATATCAAGCATAACCCCTTGTGCTCCTTCAAAAAGCACACGGCGCCCTTCATCCAATGCATTATTTAATACAACGGACGTGTCTGCCACGTATTGTTTCAATTGTTGTCCATATTCATAGTATTCCTCTAATATATCTTCTACTTCCATACGTTCTGTTTCATATACTTTTTCAAAGAAACGATTTTTCTCTTTCAAGTTGCTTTCTAATTTTTCACGGAAAGCATCTTTGTCTAATAAATCGGCGATACGAATCCCAACACGAGCCGCTTTATCCATATAAGCTGGTCCAATCCCTTTGCGTGTTGTACCGATTTTATTTACGCCTTTATCTTCTTCCTGTAAAATATCTAGTTTTAAATGATACGGTAAAATAACATGTGCGCGATTACTAATTCGTAAATTATCAGTGCTAACATCTTTGTCATGTAAATATTTTATCTCTTCAACCATTGCTTTTGGATCGATAACCATACCATTACCTAATATACAAGTTTTATCCTTAAAAAAGATTCCTGAAGGTATTAAGTGTAGTTTATATGTAATACCATCAAATTTTATGGTATGACCTGCATTATTTCCACCTTGATAACGTGCTACTACCTCTGCGTTTTGTGAAAGAAAGTCTGTAATTTTACCTTTTCCTTCGTCTCCCCATTGTGTTCCAACAACGACTACTGAAGACATAAACGGCACCTCCGCCTTATCAATTTATTCATTCCGAACTAATTCTACCAATCTTACCGTGCAATGTCAATTCAATGACGAACATTTCTTTAACTTTTATAATTATCGTTCGTGAAATAACCAAAATAATACTCATACTCTATTATGAACATCCATTATTCAGACTATACCAATCGTGACAAATGTGAAAATACAAATTTGCTTCCTCCTGATCTTATTGTTGAGTGCTAGCATATCGCTCCGGCAAAAATATTCATTTTCTGATGATTAATTCCATAGCGAGTCCTCCGTGAAGGTTATGTTCCTTGCAAAAAAGACAAAAAAAGGGATAAGGATGAAAATATCCTTATCCTGGTGGTATATCACTGGACTGGTAACGGTGGTCCAAGTCTACGAATTTATTATATTCTTTGACAAATGCTAGTTCGACGTTTCCAACCGGACCATTACGTTGTTTTGCTATAATGATTTCAATAATATTCTGTTTTTCAGACTCCTGATCATAGTAATCATCACGATATAAGAATCCAACAATATCCGCATCCTGCTCAATACTTCCAGATTCACGTAAATCGGACATCATTGGCCGTTTATCCTGACGAGATTCAACACCACGAGATAACTGTGATAAGGCGATTAATGGCACATTTAATTCCCTTGCTAATCCCTTTAATGACCTTGAAATTTCCGATACTTCTTGTTGTCGGTTTTCTTGTGAATTAGCACTACCTTGAATTAATTGCAAGTAATCTATTAAAATCATACCAAGGCCGTGTTCCTGTTTTAACCGACGGCATTTAGAGCGAATTTCACTCACTCTTATCCCTGGTGTATCATCGATGAAAATACCAGCATTGGATAAGCTCCCCATTGCCATCGATAACCTTCCCCAGTCCTCTTCTTCTAAAGAACCGGTTCTTAACCGTTGTGCATCAATATTTCCTTCTGCACAAACCATACGTGATACGAGCTGATCTGCCCCCATCTCGAGACTGAAAATAGCGACATTTTCATTCGTTTTAATCGCTACATTCTGTGCAATATTTAGGGCAAAAGCTGTTTTCCCCACAGATGGTCGTGCAGCAACAATGATTAGATCATTACGTTGAAACCCTGATGTAATACGATCTAAGTCACGAAATCCAGAAGCAATTCCAGTAACTTCACCATTGTTTTTGTGCAATAGATCGATATTATCATAGACTTCCATTAAAACATCTTTAATATTTTTAAAAGAAGAAGCGTTCTTTCGATTCGATACTTCTAATATTCGTTTTTCAGACTCGTTAAGCACTTCTTCTACTTCATCTTCTTTGGAATAACCGTCTGTTACAATATCGGTTGCTGTACGAATAAGTCTTCTAAGGATCGACTTTTCTTCTACAATCCTACAATAATAAATAATATTTGCAGCAGTAGGTACAGCATTGGCTAAGTCACTTAAATAAGAAACTCCACCTACATCATCTAACTGTTGATTATTTGCCAAGGCAGTAGTAGCTGTGACAATATCTATAGGCTCCCCTTTATCTGAGAGCTCTAACATCACTCGATAAATCAGCTGATGACTTGCTCGATAGAAATCTTCCGGAATTAATATTTCCGAGGAGCTGGAAATAGCATCCGGCTCCAAAAAAATGGCACCAAGTACCGCTTGTTCTGCTTCTATATTATGAGGTGGTGTTCGCCCTTGTATCATTTCCGTCATCTTACTGCCCCCCTTCTCACCATCATACATACAAAACCAGGCATGATCCGCCCGGTTCTTAAGATAGATTATATTCCCTAATCGTATTTTTATATTGGAAACGGACAATCGTTCCTCTATTTGTGACAAAATTAATGTTTTAGGATGTATGAGGACATTTATTCCGTTATTTATCCAAAATAAAGCTAATTTCTAGCTATTTTCGTATAATAAGGGATTATATGTCCGCCAACACCTAAAATTGAGCATTATTCTAAGAAATTACGTACTAAATGTCCGCCATATTAAAATCCTGCATCACATCTTAGTATTTTATTGTTTGGTATCTCCAAGATATTACTTCTGACAAACGATTGAAGTTAGCTCCATTCTCCATATGTTTACTTAAGAAAAAGGGAAGCAACGTAAACTTCCCATTATTTAAGCTTCTACAACATGAACTTTTATAGTACCTGTGACTTCTGGGTGAATTTTCACTGGTACGTTTGTGTAACCTAATGAACGAATTGGCTGATCTAATTCAATTTTTCGCTTGTCCATTTTAATTTGATAATCTTTCTTTAATGTTTCAGCAATTTGTTTACTTGTAATAGAACCGAATAAACGACCAGCCTCACCAGATTTTGCTGTTAATTTCACTTCTAAATTAGCCAATTTTTCTTTCAATTGCTTTGCGTCTTCTACTTCTTGCTCTTCTAGTTTCTTTTCTTTATTTTTCTTTGCGTTGAGTGCTTTCAAGTTTGCCTGATTTGCTTCGACTGCAACATTATTTTTCAGCAAGTAATTGCGTGCATATCCATCGGAAACATTTTTTACTTCACCTTTTTTTCCTTTTCCTTTTACATCTTGGGTAAAAATTACTTTCATTCTGTTTCTCCTCCTTCATAATACTCATCTATAATTTCTTTCAACCATTCATAAGCATCGATTACAGCCATATCATCTAATTGAGTAGCAGCATTCGTCAAATGACCGCCGCCATTCATTTTTTCCATAATAACCTGGACATTGACATCTCCCAGTGATCTTGCACTGATACCAATACGTCCATCTTCCCGCTCCGAAATCACAAATGATGCCTCGACTTCGGTCATCATTAACAAGGTATCTGCTGCCTGTGCAATAATCACAGGCCCATATCTTTCCCTTGAGTTCCCTACAGATATGGCAATATTGCCTCGATAAATATTCGTATTTTCAATTAACCTGCTTCGTTTCACGTAAATATCTAAGTCCTCTTTTAAAAACTTCTGTACTAAAACGGTATCTGCACCTTTGGATCGTAAATAGGAAGCAGCATCAAAGGTTCTTGACCCTGTTCTTAATGTGAAACTGTTGGTGTCTACAATAATACCTGCTAATAATGCTGTCGATTCTAACATATTTAAAGAAAGCTTACTAGGCTGATATTCCAGCAATTCTGTTACTAGCTCCGCTGTCGACGATGCATATGGCTCCATATAAACAAGTGTAGGATGATCGACAAACTCTTCGCCTCGACGATGGTGATCAATAACTACAATATGTTCTGTCTTATGGATTAACTTCTCCTCTTGAACCAAGGAAGGTTTATGTGTATCTACAACGACTAAAAGGGTATCTTTTGTCACAATATCTAATGCTGAATCAGGATCAATAAAATGGGACCACAAATCCTCACTATCTTTCATTTCATCTACTAATCGCTGTAAACCTGTATTAATATCATCCTCATCTAAGACAACGAATCCTTCTACCTCATTTGCTTGTGCTATTTTTAACACACCGATGGAAGCACCAATGGAATCCATGTCTGGAGCTTTATGCCCCATTACTAACACTTGGTCACTTTCTTTTACCAATTCTTTCAAGGCGTGAGATATAACTCTTGCTCTTACTCTGGTTCGTTTTTCCATGGGGTTTGTTTTACCACCATAAAAACGTACTTTTCCCGTATCATCATCTTTAATAACAACTTGATCTCCACCTCGACCTAAAGCTAAATCAAGACTCGATTGTGTCAACTCACCCAAGCCAGGTAAATCTTCACTTCCTAACCCTATACCAATACTTAAGGTTAAAGGTACATTTTTGTCCGTAATTAATTCACGGACTTCATCCAAAATCTCAAATTTTGATTTTTCTAAATCAGACAAGATATTCTGATTCATCACCGCCATAAATCTCTCTTGGGATGTTCTTTTTAAATAGATCCCATTTTCATTTGACCAATTGTTTAAAATAGATGTAACCTGTGAATTTATTTGACTTTTAGCTGTATCATCCATGTTTTGCGTAATTTCTTCGTAGTTGTCTAAAAAGATGATACCTAGCACTGTTTTTTCATTCTGGTAAAGCGTATGAAGCTCTGTTTGTTTCGTTCGATCAAACAAATATAATAATCGTTCTTCTTTTTTATTATATACTTGTAAATCATACTGACCAATCGTTATCCAAAATGTTTCCTTATCATCCTTCAAATAAGAAGGGATATCGTCTGATAAGACGTCAAGTTTCTCACTGAGTATGGAGTCTGCTTCCGTAAACTCATTCATATAGGGATTCGCCCATTCTATTTGATAATCATCTCCGTATAGTATAATTCCTATCGGCATCTCTAACAGGGCTTCTTCGCCGACCTTTTTGACTCGATAAGAAAGTGTTGATATATATGCCTCTGTCTGGTTTACCAGTTCCTTTTCCCGCACAATACTGTAGTACAATGATACAGAAAATAGAACGGTCATGACGATACCAATAATCCAATGGTAATAAAATAGAAATACTAATAAGATGAAGGATAAAACATATATGCCTATGATATGCCTTCCCATTGCCACTGGTTTATCCTTAATTTTTGGCATTGTTGTCAGCTCCTTAACTAAAGTACCCTTTACTTTGCCATTCTTTTTCGTAATTCAAAACCTAAATCAATTATACCTAAGATTCGTATCAAATAAAGACCCATAAACGGAAAAAATATAATGAAAAGGATGCTAATAACTGGTAATGCAAGTGACTGCTTCTTTACATGGCTATAAAAGAAAACGAATGCCAGCCCTTGTAAGGCCATTAGTATTCCTGTTAAATGATACACATTCCATATTATAACAGATGCCATCGAAGAATAGTCTCCCATAACTAAAAAGGAAATAAGTAACATGAAGAAATAAATCCACAAAAATATTTTAGGCAGGTTAAAACTGCGAAAGGGTGGAAAATAATAACTTTCTTGTTGTACTTTATTGATTACTTTATAGCATACCCATTGTGTTACAATCGCAAAAGCCATGGAAACAACTACTAATATCACTGGCATTAACTGTAACATATTCATTAATTCTTCTCGTATCAGATCAAAGTCCTGTTGCCCCATCCCTATTGCTTGGAATAAATCCTCTGTCATTTGAAGGGAATCATCCATTGCACTTTCAAAGGCATCCATAATCGAAAACTGGAGTACCACTTCTATATAAGCGTAAATAAGTGTCAATCCTAAAACAAAACCTGCCGTACCTTTAGCCCAAGTTTCGTATGGGTGTTGTTCCTGTTTGATTGACCATCCTATCAGCACTCCACTTAGCAAAGCTAACAATGTTATGGGAAATGAGAATACTGGTACAACAAATAATGAAAAAGACAATAAAATCAGGATACCTACTATTGCCCATTTTATGGGATAATTTTTCATTAACAATATAACTGGAATAGGTAGCAAAAACAGGGTAACTACTTGTAAAAATGGGATAAGTATCGTTACAAGCAAAAGAAGTAAAAAGATACCTAAATATATATAAAAGTCTTTCCTTACAGGCTGCTGATCCATAAAAACCACCTTTACTCACTCTATTTGATTGAAAAAGCACAGCTAGCAAGCGCTGTGCTTTTTCATCGTACACTTTTTCTATTCTAATTATATACGAACAATATATCTGCGACAAATTAAAGAGACTTAAATAAGGATTCGCTAAAAAAAGAAATGCGTGAACTTCTTTTATCCAGTATAATGTAGGGAGAATAACTAGAGGGGGAGCATGGATGATTAAGACGATTATTTTTGACCTTGATGATACACTTTTGTGGGATAAAAAAAGTGTCAAAACTGCTTTTGAAGAAACTTGCCTATTGGCAAATCAAAAATATGGAGTGGATCCTGAAAAATTAGAAGAAGCTGTTCGGGAAGAAGCTCGTAAGTTATATCAAGGATACGAAACATATGAATTTACGCAGATGATCGGCATTAATCCTTTTGAAGGACTTTGGGGAAATTTCTTAGATGATCATACATATTTTAAAAAAATGGCGGAAATCGTACCTAATTACCGCAAAGATGCTTGGACAAATGGTTTAAAACAACTAGGGATTGAAGATGGAGATTTTGGTACCTACTTGGCAGAACAATTTCCTGAAAACCGCAAAAAGAATCCTTTCATCTATGAAGAAACATTTTCTGTCTTGGAAAAACTGGGGAGCAATTACCAATTAGTAATGCTAACGAACGGTTCTCCAGATCTACAAAACACTAAATTAACAATCACACCAGAACTAAAGGACTACTTTGACCATATTATTATCTCCGGTGGATTCGGTAAAGGAAAGCCTGATCCAAGTATATTTGAACATGCACTGGAAACAGCTGGTGTGACCAAAGATGAAGCAATTATGGTCGGTGATAACTTGATGACAGATATCCTCGGAGCAAACCGGACTGGTATTCAAAGTGTCTGGATCAATCGAGAAAATAAACAACCAACTGATGTAGAGCCTACTTATCAAATTAAACATCTTGATGAATTATTTACGATATTAAATGGATAATTCATCATGAAAAAGGGACTGATGACATTAGTCCCTTTTTTTGATATAACGATTTACTGGCAACTTCGAAGGCTTTACTATCAACTTCAAAAAATCAGCCGCTTAGGCATTGCAATTTCTACAGAAAAAAGAGCTCTTCAACATTGAGGAGACCTAATTAAATGAGACAGAGGAAAAAGCACCCCCAGAGTCGTATATAAAAATTAACGACTTTTAGGAGGTGCTTTTCTCATGGGGGAAAAGAAAAATGTTTATTCTGAAGAAGTGAAACGTAGAGTCATTGAAATGAAGTTGTCTAAAAAATATACAAATAAACAGATTATGAAAAAGTTTGGAATCCGTAGCGTAAGTCAAATTAAAAGATGGATGAAATGGTTTCGAGATGGAGAAGAACATCGGTTGTCACAACCCATCGGTAAACAATATTCCTTTGGAAAAGGGCCTGAAGAACTAAACGAAGTAGATCAGTTAAAAAGGCAAATCAGACATCTAGAAATCCAAAATGAAATCTTAAAAAAGTACCAGGAAATCGAAAGGAGTTGGTACCAGAGATAGTTATAGAACTAGTAGAGTCGTTAAAGGAAGTTTATACTGTATCGATGATTTGTGATTGTATCAGAGTTCCTAGGTCCACTTACTATCGTTGGGCTCAAAAGTCGGGAGCCAACAGAACTAGAACAACTTATTATTGATATTTGTAAATCCCTACATTACAGAGTAGGACACCGAATGGTTAAAAAGTTACTTAAAGAGGAACACAACATTTCTGTGAACAGACTTACTGCACAAAGGATCATGCAAAAATATAAAATCCAATGTCGGGTAAAACCAAAGAGAAAATCGAACATCGCCGGTGAAAGTAAATGCGTCGTTCCTAATTTATTGGAACAAAATTTCAAGGCAGATAGACCAAATCAAAAGTGGGTTACTGATATTACTTACTTGCCTTTTGGGGAATCAATGATGTATTTATCAACCATTATGGATTTGTATAATAACGAAATTGTCGCTTATCGAGTGAGTCATAACCAAGAAGAAGAATTAGTGCTAGAAACACTGAAAGCAGCTTGTAATGGACGTGAAACAAAGGGATTAATTCTTCATAGTGATCAAGGGGCTCAATACACATCCTACGCTTTTCAAGAATTAGCTGAAGAAAAAGGCATTATCACAAGCATGTCCCGGAAAGGTAATTGCTTTGATAATGCCGTCATTGAATCCTTCCACTCCACCATAAAGTCGGAAGAATTCTACACACATCAAAAGATGCGTCTTACAAATTCCATTGTACTAGAAAAAGTGGAATTGTACATGTATTATTACAACTATATACGACCATTTTCAAAATTAAACTGCCTTTCTCCTGTTCAATTCAGGGCAAAGGCAGCCTAGGTGCTTTTTCTTGTCTCATATTACTAGGTCAGTTCACATCAAAGAGCTCTTTTTAATCATCTATTGTTTTATTATAGTTCCATAGCCGTTAATTTTTCTATTTCTTCGAATTCTTGTAAAGCTTCAATATCTGCGTCTTCTAAATATTTATCAATTGTTAAGATCATGATTGCTTCGCCACCGACATCAGAACGACCTACTTGCATTGCCGCGATGTTGATATTTTTCTCCGCAAACAAACTACCTACTTTACCAATTACACCTGGACGGTCATTGTGTTTAATAACAACTAAATTACCATCAGGTACCACATCAACACTATAAGCATCAACTTGCACAATTCTAGGACCTAAGCCATTAAGCAATGTACCAGCAATTGAACGAGTAACATCCTTTGTCTTCACTTCTACTCTTAATAAATTCGTAAATCCTTTTGTGGAAGAAGTTTTATTTTCATTTACTTGAATACCTCGTTTTTCAGCTAAGTAAGAAGCATTAACATCATTAATATGATCACCAAGATGACGTTTCAATAAACCTTTAATAGTATTACGTGTTAATGGTGCTACTTCTAGTTCCGTTAATTCACCAGAATAAGAAATGTTGATCTCTTCAATAACACCGCTCGTTAAATAAGTTAAGAACGTACCTAATTTTTCAGACAAGTAGAAGTATGGCTCAATTTTATTCATGATTTCTTTCGGTACAGAAGGTAAATTAACCGGATTTTTTGCTACATCTTCTGTTAAGTAACGAACCACATCATGACTAACATCAATGGCTACATTTTCTTGCGCTTCTACGGTACTTGCACCTAAGTGTGGTGTTGCAATCACTTCTGGTAATTCTAATAAGCGGTGATCTGTTGCTGGTTCCTCTTCAAACACGTCCAATGCAGCTCCTGCCACTTTTCCAGATTTAACCGCATCGTAGAGTGCATTCTCATCAATGATACCACCACGTGCACAGTTAATGATACGTACACCGTCTTTCATTTTTGCGAATGCATCTTTATTAATTAAATGTTTGGTTTCTTTAATTAATGGTGTATGAACAGTAATGAAGTCAGCCGCCACAATAACATCCTCAACCGAGCCAAAGTCAACACCAAGCTTGTCTGCTCTTTCTTTTGTTAAAAATGGATCATATGCTATAACATTCATTCGTTGGCCTTTCGCACGAGCCGCTACTTCTGCTCCAATACGTCCCATACCAATTACACCTAGTGTTTTACTTTTTAATTCTACTCCAACATGGTTTTTACGATCCCATTTACCATTTTTCAATGCTACAAAAGCTTGTGGTATCTTTCGAGCCAATGACATAAGCATCGCAACAGTATGCTCTGCGGCAGAGTTCGTATTGCCATCCGGTGCATTTACCACGATTATTCCATATTCTGTTGCTGCACTTAAATCAATATTATCTACCCCAACACCTGCACGACCAATAATTTTTAAATTAGATGCCTGGCTAATAATATCTCTTGTTACTTTTGTTTGACTTCTAACCAATAATGCATCATATTCTCCAATTTTTTCTGTTAATTCGTCAGGAGATAAGCCCGTATCAATATCGACTTGAATATTGTCTGCTTCACGTAACGGTTTAATACCATCTTCACTTAACGGATCACTAATTAATACTTTAAATGTCACAGTTGTCCCCTCCAAAAAATTATATTTCTTTTAAAAAGCATTGAACCTACAGATTTAGTGAAATACTTCACTTATATACACTTTCTATTAATTAATATAATTATAGCACTTTTGAACTTTAATAAATAGAATTGAATTGAGAAAATTTTGACACTTTTACTTTTTGAAATATTCCTTTTATTAAAGTTTTCTCTATCATAGCAAATTAAGAGAGATTGTCAATACAAAACCATAATATTCTTTATTAATGTTCGTCTTTTAATTGTTAATTTGTATCAATACATCTGTTATAGTGATGTTTTTAAATCAAAATACGAACATTAAAATAAAGATGGCTCCATAAAATAAGCGAGCCAACGATGACTTTCATCAAGGGCTAATGGCACTTTCAAGAAGTCGCCTAGTTTTTTGTGATCGCATCTGGACGTGGCAGTTCCTATTTCAGCATGTTATCCGCAACTCAACATGCTATAAAGTGATACTTCTATCTGTGGGGTTTTCCAGTACCGTAATAAATTCCTGACAATAAAAAAAGGCTTGAAACACAAAATAGTGCTCCAAGCCTTTTATCATTTATTGATCAATCAGTTACGTAAGGTAAAAGCGCCATTTGACGAGCGCGTTTAATTGCCTTAGTCAATTTACGTTGATATTTTGCAGAAGTTCCTGTTACACGACGAGGAAGAATCTTTCCACGTTCAGAAACGAAACGTCTTAGTAAATCAACATCTTTATAGTCGATGTGTGTAATACCGTTTGCTGTAAAAAAACACACCTTACGACGCTTTGCGCGTCCACGACGAGCTGCCATATTCAAAGACCTCCTTTAAATTAAAATGGTAAATCATCATCAGAAATATCAATAGGCTCTCCACTATCCTGGAATGGGTTATCACCATTGTTATTTCCTTGATTATTTTGATTATTTTGATTATTATTGTTTTGATTAAATTGATTTTGGTTTTGGTTTGCTTGACTCGGTTGGTTCTGATTTTGATTATATCCTTGAGATCCCTGTGTGTTAGGTTGTCCACCAGTTGATCCACCCTTAGATTCCAAGAATTGAATCGATTCTGCCATTACTTCTGTCATAAAGACTCGCTGACCTTCCTGGTTATCAAAACTACGAGTTTGAATACGACCATCTACACCGACTAGACTTCCTTTTCCCATGTAGTTCGCAAGATTTTCCGCTTGCCTTCTCCATGTGACACAATTAATGAAGTCTGCTTCTCGTTGTCCTTGTTGATTAGTAAAAGGTCTATTACAAGCTATGGTAAAATTAGCTACGGCAACGCCATTTGGTGTATAACGTAAATCAGGATCTTTCGTTAACCTGCCGACAAGCACGACACGATTTAACATCAGAACCACTCCTTATTATTGATCGTCTTCACGAATTGCCATGTAACGTAAAATGTCATCAGAGAATTTCGCTTGACGATTGAATTCGTTAATAGCTGTTTCATCACCTGTAAAATTAATGATTACATAATATCCATCACGGTGATCGTTGATTTCATAAGCAAGACGTTTCTTACCTACTTCTTCAACTTTTTCAATTTCCGCACCATTATTCGTAAGGTAACCGTTAAAACGCTCGATTAGAGCGGTTTGTGCTTCCTCCTCGATATTTGGGCGGATGATGTACATGATTTCATATTTATTCATCCGTTTACACCTCCTTTTGGTCTTGGCGGCTCTATTTTAAGCAATAGAGCAAGGAGTAATAGTCTCATTACTCACAATATGATATTATATCAATTTTTTCCCACTAATGCAAACAATATTTTACTTATTACAAGTGATCCTGCTATACGTTAAAACGGAAATGCATAACATCTCCATCTTTCACCAAATATTCTTTACCTTCTAATCTTACTTTTCCTTTTTCTTTTGCTGCTTGTTCAGAACCTGCCTCAACTAAATCATCATAAGAAACTGTTTCAGCACGAATAAACCCTTTTTCAAAATCACTATGAATAATACCTGCTGCTTGTGGTGCTTTAATACCTTTCTTAAATGTCCATGCCCGTACCTCTTGGACACCTGCAGTAAAGTATGTCGCTAATCCTAGTAATTGATAGGTTGCTTTAATCAATTGATCTAAACCTGATTCCGCTATCCCTAATTCTTCTAAAAATTCTTCTTTCTCATCGCCATCCAACTCAGCTATTTCTGATTCTACTTTTGCACTAACTACGATGACTTCTGCTTCATCTTTATCAGCAAAATCTTTTACTAATTGAACATATTGATTGCTGTCAGCTTCTAGCAACTCATCTTCACCAACATTAGCTACATACATGACAGATTTGCTAGTTAATAAATGTAATCCTTTAACCAGTTTTTGTTGTTCCTCATTAAATTCGACTGCACGAGCAGGTATTTCCTCTTCAAATGCATCTCTTAATTTAGAAAGAACTTCAAATTCAGCCATTGCTTCTTTATCTTTTTGTTTTGCCATCTTTTCTACTCGTTGGATTCTTTTAGATACTGTTTCCATATCCGCTAAAATAAGTTCAAGATTAATGGTTTCGATATCTGAAATAGGATCTACTTTTCCAGATACATGGGTAATATTATCATCTTGGAAACAACGGACAACGTGACAAATGGCATCTACCTGACGAATATGAGAAAGAAACTGGTTCCCAAGCCCTTCCCCTTTACTCGCACCTTTTACAATTCCTGCAATATCAGTAAACTCAAAAGCTGTTGGAATCGTTTTTTTCGGTTTCACTAATTCTGTTAGCTTTTGCAATCTTACGTCTGGTACTTCTACAATTCCTACATTAGGATCAATCGTACAGAATGGATAGTTCGCCGACTCTGCACCCGCCTGTGTTATTGCGTTAAATAATGTTGATTTACCCACGTTAGGTAATCCAACAATTCCTGCTGTTAATGCCATGTTAACCTTCACTCCTTAAGGATTCCGTCCATATGAACGTATCTGTCATAACAATTATAGTGATACTTGTCCAAATTGACAAGTTATTAAAAAGCGAAAATCAAGGGCTAAAACCCCTTGATTTTCCGATTTTCTCCTATTGAAAAAATGATTTCCTACCTTATAGCATACCAGAAAAAACGATTTTGTTTCACGTGAAACAATTTCATGAAAATTATTTCATTCCTGATGTTCTAGTATTCGTTTCATTTTTTGTTCGAATCGTTTGCGTGGTAACATGACACTATGCCCACATCCTTCACACTTAATTCGAATATCCATGCCCATGCGGATTATTTTCCAGCGATTCTCTCCACATGGATGGGGCTTTTTCATTTCGACTATATCATTTAACTGAAATTCCTTACGCTCCATGTTATCACCTCTATCTCACACGATGTTCTGGTACTATTATATTAGATTCTTTTATAAAAAGGAAATAGTAAGATAGCACAAAGTAAATATAAATTTACCATTCCATAGATCGGGTATAAAAATGCAACAAGTGTAGAAAAGCCAATATTAGTTAAAGGTGTTAAAATTACTAACAAGATTAGGGCTATTTGCCACATATGATACTTTAGAAAACGGGTAATTCTTGTAACAAGTCCTAATACACTGGAGATAGCTGTGGTAAATATAGCACACCATAATAAGATAGACATGATAATATACGTATAGCTGGGATAATTTTTCAATATAGCGAATAAAGGGATCTCATATAAAATGATAATTTCGGATATTTGCATTAAAGAATTATTATATAGAAAAGATGTGAGGCCTAAAATCAAACCACTTCCAACACTTGCAATCACAATTTCACCATTTGATTCAATTTTTTCCCCTACTGCTCCTAATACTGCGAGAATAGATAAAATATTTAATGCTGTAAATGTAAAAGCAGCTGTCCAGTTTGCTTGATGATCTAAAGATAAAATAAACGTTAGTTGTTCATCCATTGTATAAATCATTAATATTGATAATAAACCAACGATTAATAATGGTAGGATAATGACGTTAAATGTGAGAACTCCCTGGATTCCATTTATAAAAATAATGATAATAAAGGCAACGATAAATATAATACCAATCCATTTTGATAGTTGAAAAGCTTCAAAGGTTGCTCCACTGCCAGCAATCATAATGACAGTCGTAGACATTAGATAGAAAAAAATTAAAATATCATAAAAACGTGCAATACGTTTACCAAGAATTATCTCCAGTAATGCGAAATAATTGGACGTTTGGTTTTGATAACTTACTTTCATTGTAATACCAACAGCACTTATAAATAATAAGGTAAATAATATGATGGCTAGTCCACTTTCATGACCAAAAAATTGCCACAATTCCCTGCCTGAAGCATACCCTGCTCCAACCATGGTTCCTATAATTAAGAACATCCACTTCATTCCCGATTTCCACATAACTTTGCCTCCAAAAAAGCTTTAGATATATTAAAAATATGCGACTCGGGACAAAGGTATGAAAAAAACTTCCATCACTTTGTTAGCATCCTTGATCCCCCACTTAGCTTCATTGAATTAATCACTTGCAGTGTGGGGCTGACGGACGGTTAGCGCCGTGATAAGCGAAATACTGGGCAAATCGACCACCTATCTCTGATTGATGATGAGTGCTGCTGGCACAACGCTCCGGCAGAACACTCCGCTAATAAATATGTTCCAACTTTTGAATGTAGAGATCCAAAGGAATGGATTCCCATCGTTTCGTTCTCTTAAAAATCAGGTTCACTACATACTAGAGAGGCAAGAAACGAAGACTCCTACGGAAAGAGTATGACTCGCAAGCGTAGTATCTTGCCGGAGCGTATCTTACTACTCATCAATATTCAGAATAAAAGAAGGCAAAACTAAGACCAAGTTATTTCACAGTTTATGAATCCTTGCTCCGTTTCATAGATTCTATAGTGCTATAAAACCATAGCTAAAATAGAATATAATGAACACAAAAATAGCCGGAAGAAAGTCCCCTATTTTTATTTTTGTGATATTTAGAATATTTAATCCTATTGCTAAAATTAATAATCCCCCTATTGCCGTTACTTCATTTATAAATCCATCTAATACATGTTGAGGTAGCCACTTATTAATCTGTACTGCAAGTAATGCAATAGATCCTTGATAAAGAATGACTGGAATAACTGAAAAAATGACACCATAACCTAATGTAGTTGTTAATACCATTGCCATAAAACCGTCTAAGAAAGACTTGGTAAATAAAACTTCATGATCTCCTCTCAGACCACCATCTAATGCACCTACAATAGCCATCGCACCAATGACAAAGATTAAGCTGGCAGTAACAAATCCTTCAGTTAGATTGCCATTTCCTTTCTTGCTTACTTTCTTTTCTAGTTTATGCCCGATAACATTTAATTTATCTTCTAAATGTATACCAGCACCAATAATAGAACCGAATAACAGACTTAATAGAATTAAAATAATATTATCTGCTTGTATCGCCATTTGAATACCGATAAGGGCCACCACCAAACCGATTCCTTGTAAGGCTGTATTTTTAATTCTTTCAGGGATATTTGAAAAAATAAGACCAATCATTGTACCGATAATAATACATAAACCATTTACTAATGTTCCTAATAAAGCCATTTTGCACCATCCCCATCCTAATTTCACATGAAAAAGCCTGATTATTTGCACCAGCAAACAATCAGACCAAGTGTTATTCCATCTTATCTAAAATACGATTTAAGTCTTCCTCCGAAAAGAACTCAATTTCGATTTTTCCTTTTCGTTTACCTTTGTTAATTTTCACATTCGTTCCAAAAAACTCTTTTAAATGATTTTCTTTTTCGGTAATGAAAATATCTTTCTTTTGCTTTTGCTTTTTCTTTGGTTGCTGATTATTTAGTTCATTTATTAATGCTTCCACTTGGCGGACATTCAATTTCTCTGTTGTAATCCGTTTCACTACTGGTTTGATTTTACTTTTATCTTTTAAACCTAACAACGCTCTTCCGTGTCCCATTGAAAGTGCTCCGTGATTAATCTGGGCCATAACATCTTCAGGCAAACTGAGGAGTCTTACAAGGTTCGCAATATGTGATCTACTTTTCCCTAATCGCTTAGCTAGTTGATCTTGTGTTGTACCTAATTCATTAATTAAGCGATCATAGGCGGTTGCTTCTTCGATTGGCGTTAAATCCTCGCGTTGAATGTTTTCTAATAATGCTAATTCCATCATTTGTTCATCTGTTAAGTCTTTAATAATAACAGGTATTGTTTCTAAATTTGCCTCTTTTGCCGCTCTAAACCTTCTCTCGCCTACTACTATTTCATATCCTCTAATACTCTTTCTTACTATCAGAGGTTGTAAGATACCATGTTGTAAAACAGATTCTTTTAACTCTTCGATTGCATCTGCTTCAAATACTTTCCGTGGTTGATATGGATTTGGCCGGCATTTTTTCAGTTCTACTTCTTCAATCTTGTCAGATTCTTTTTCTTCAATTTCCGGAAAAAATGCATCTAACCCTTTCCCTAATCCTCTAGCCACCAGCAATCACTTCCTTTGCTAAATCAAGATAAACCTCTGCCCCTCTTGATTTAGAGTCATATGATATGATTGGTTGTCCATGACTTGGCGCTTCACCTAATCGAACATTACGTGGTACCACCGTGTTATAGACTTTATCTTGAAAATATTTTTTCACTTCATCTATCACTTGTAAGCCGAGATTCGTTCTTGCATCTAACATTGTTAAAAGAACTCCTTCAATCATTAGTTCTTTATTTAAATGTTTTTGCACTAATCGTATCGTATTTAATAACTGACTTAATCCTTCTAATGCATAATACTCACACTGAACTGGAATTAATACGGTATCAGAAGCTGTTAAAGCATTGATTGTTAACAAACCTAAGGAAGGAGGACAATCTATAATAATATAATCATAGTCATCCTTAATGCTATCAATTGCTTTCTTCAAGCGAACTTCACGTGAAATAGTAGAGACTAATTCTATTTCAGCACCTGCTAGCTGAATCGTTGCAGGTATGATTTCTAAGTTTTCAATTTCTGTTTGTATGCATACTTGACTCGTTTCAATATCCTCTACTAACACATCATATATACAATGACTTACATCTGCTTTATTAATCCCTACCCCGCTCGTGGAATTTCCCTGCGGATCTATATCAACAATTAATATTTTTTTATTAAGGTGTGCTAAACACGCACTTAAATTAACAGAAGAAGTCGTTTTGCCGACGCCACCTTTTTGGTTTGCAACGGCTATTACTTTACCCATGATGTCACCTACCTCTTGCATCTTTTCTATTATTCTATCACTAAACTTCTATTTTATATAAGATTTTTTAAATTAATATCATATTTAGTTAAAAAGGTTCAATAGTTATACTTACCAGATACCTTCTAGCTTGCCAAAAAACAACCCATCTTCCTAGCATATAAAGATGGGTCATCATGTAATCATTTTTTCTTAGGTATTTTGATTGTAATCTGATAATAGTCATCATGATCCTGTTCATCTGTCTCTAAATTAATCCCGGTGTCAGATACCATGTCTAAAGATTGCCTGATCGTGTTCATAGCAATTCTCATATCTTTATTGACACCTTTTAAACGAGGCTTTTTGGCAGGTTTTTTCTTATCAGATAACATTCTCTCTATTTGTGCCTCTGTTTGTTTTACATTTAACTCTCGCTCAATAATCTGTTGTAAAATTTTTAATTGAAGTTCTTCACTCTTTAAAACGATCAATGCACGAGCATGTCTTTCTGTAATCGTCTTCTGCAAGATAGCTTGTTGCACTTGTTCTGGTAATTTCAATAAGCGCATTTTATTTGCTATAGTCGATTGACTTTTACCTAAGCGTTGGGCTAAAGCTTCTTGTGTTAATTCGTGCATTTCTATCAATTTCTCATATGCGACCGCTTCTTCGATTACTGTAAGTTCCTCACGTTGCAAGTTTTCTATTAATGCTACCGATGCAGTCTCTTTATCTGTCATCTCACGAATAATTGCCGGTATCTTTTCCCAATTTAAACTTTTAGCTGCTCGCCAACGTCTTTCACCTGCAATTATTTCATATTTTTCCTCTTCCTCATCAATAGATCGGACTACAATCGGCTGAATCATCCCATGTGTATGTAGAGTTTGTGCTAATTCTTTAATTTTTTCTTCATTAAATATGGATCTAGGCTGATACCGATTTGCTTCTATAGCATCAATATTGATGAAAACTACTTCATCTTGATAGTTTTCTTGGTCCTCTACTAATTCCTCATCCACCTTATCACCTAATCCAAAAATACGACCAAATGGGTGTAACATAATAAACACCACCTTTTTCTGCTTAAACAAATTCAAAAAATGTTGTATGAGAGCGAATACTTTTTCCTATTTATCGATTTAATAAAAGGGAAAACTTGCTTAAAACTAGAATTTAAGCAAGTCATAGAAGCCGTTTTATATCCCAAATGTTTCACGTGGAACATAACTAGTAATCTGTTACTCTTATTTTATCATAAAAATTCGAAAAGCGATAAAAAATATGACTTATTTTTGCTAAAAATATCTTTTATAACGGATTTTTATTTGGAACACCTGGTTTTCTGGGGAATTTCTTTGGTGTTTTACGTTTTTTATCAATAATCACCATATTTCTTTCGCCATTATTTTCTGGGAGTGAGAAATGTTCTACGCGCTGTAACTTTCCACCAAGTAATTCAATGGCATCCTCAGCATCTTCCAGTTCCTCTTCCACATTAGATCCTTTCATGGCAATAAATGTACCGTTTGTTCGTAAAAGTGGCAGGCAAAGTTCAGACAAAACGGATGTTCTGGCAACAGCGCGAGCCATCACCATATCAAATTTATGTCTGAATTTCTCGTTTTTTCCAAACAATTCTGCTCGATCATGATAAAAACTTACACCTTCAAGTCCTAACTCTGTAGCTAAATGATTTAAAAATGTTATCCGCTTCTTTAATGAATCTACAATTGTTACCTGTATTTGTGGAAAAAGTATCTTGAGTGGAATACTAGGGAATCCAGCACCAGCACCCACATCGCATAAATGAAATTCATTAGTAAAATCAAAATAGAATGCAGCAGTAAGCGAATCGTAAAAATGTTTTGCATAGACTTCTTCTTTGTCTGTGATTGCTGTTAAATTCATTTTTTCATTCCACTCCACTAGTATGTGGAAGTATGTCTCAAATTGTTGTAATTGCTTTTCGGTGATCTCAATGCCTTCTTTTTTTAGATGTTCTTGAAAGGACTGAAGATTCATCATGCCACTCCTCTATTCGTTCGATACTTTCGCTACATTCCCTTGTTCAATATACACTAATAAAATGGAAATATCAGCTGGATTAACACCTGATATTCTTGATGCTTGAGCTACTGACAATGGACGTACTTGTTTCAATTTTTCTCTAGCTTCTGTTGCAATACCACTGATCGCGTCATAATCAATGTTGTCTGGAATTAATTTGTTTTCCATTTTTTTCATGCGTTCTACTTGTTGATTTGATTTCGCGATATAACCTTGATATTTGATTTGAATTTCAATTTGCTCTTTTACATCAGCTGCTAATTCTTTTTCAGCTGGTGCTATTTGTTCAATCACATCATAGGTCACTTCTGGTCGCTTCATTAAATCATACGCAAGAATTCCATCTTTTAACCTAGTACCACCGACAGATTCCATTAGCTGTTGTAATTCTTCTGTTGGTTTCAAACGAATATTGCCTAATCTTTCTTTTTCTTCCTCAATTAAACGTTTCTTTTCTTCAAAATTTGCAAATCGCTCATCTGAAATCAACCCAATATTGTGCCCAATCTCCGTTAAACGTAAGTCAGCATTATCGTGACGTAATAATAAGCGATATTCTGCGCGTGAAGTTAACAAACGATATGGTTCATTGGTACCTTTTGTTACAAGGTCATCAATTAAAACACCGATATACGCTTGAGATCGATCTAAAATCAATGGGTCTTTGTCCAATGCTTTAGCAGCTGCATTAATACCAGCCATTAACCCTTGACCTGCTGCTTCTTCATAACCGGATGTTCCATTAATTTGACCTGCAGTGAATAAACCTTCTACATTTTTCACTTCAAGTGTTGGCCATAGTTGTGTTGGTACAACTGAATCATATTCAATTGCGTAACCAGCACGCATAATATCCGCTTCTTCCAATCCTGGAATACTCCGTAAAATTTCATGTTGTACATATTCAGGTAATGAAGTAGATAAACCTTGTACATATACCTCATCAGTATTACGGCCTTCCGGCTCTAAGAAAATTTGATGACGCGGTTTATCATGGAATCGGACAATTTTATCCTCGATGGAAGGACAATATCGAGGTCCTGTTCCTTTAATCATGCCTGAATACATCGCTGATAACCCTAGATTTTCATTAATAATCTCATGCGTTTTTTCATTCGTATACGTTAACCAGCACGGAATTTGATCAAGAATTTCCTCTGTTGTTTCATAGGAGAAATGTTGTGGATTTTCATCCCCTGGCTGAATTTCCGTTTTATCATAATCAATCGAATGATTATTAACTCTTGGAGGTGTACCTGTTTTAAAACGAACAAGATCAAAACCAAGCTCTTCCAGGTTTTCCGCTAATTTAACACTTGCTCGTTGGTTATTTGGCCCACTTTCATAAGAGATATCACCAGTGATAACACGACCACGCATAAATGTACCAGTTGTAATAATAACAGATTCAGCACGGTATTTCGCTTTAGTCTCTGTTATAACTCCCTTTACTTTACCATCCTCAACAAGTAGTTCCTCTACCATTCCTTGTCGGAGTGTTAAATTCGGTTCTTGTTCTAAAGTTTTCTTCATTTCTTGAATATATAATGGTTTATCTGCTTGTGCCCGTAATGCCCGAACAGCAGGTCCTTTCCCTGTATTGAGCATTCTCATTTGAATGTACGTTTTATCAATCACTTTACCCATTAATCCGCCTAATGCATCAATTTCACGAACGACGATACCTTTTGCAGGTCCACCAATGGATGGATTACAAGGCATAAACGCGATCATATCTAAATTCAATGTTAACATTAATGTTTTCGCTCCACGTTTAGCAGCAGCGTAAGCGGACTCTACCCCTGCATGCCCTGCTCCGATGACGATCACATCATACCCGCCAGCTTCATAAGTTGACATCGCTGATCCTCCTTCTTTTGTTCCTATTTATTTTCCTAAGCAGAATTGTGAAAACAGTTGATCAATCAAACTGTCTTGCATCGTATCTCCTACTATCTCACCTAATAACTCCCAAGCTCTTGTAACATCAATTTGTACCAAGTCAATAGGCATATCCGCATCCATCGCGTCTATTGCTTCTTCCAATGCCTTTAAGGTTTGTTGTAATAATTGAATATGACGTACATTCGAAACATACGTTAAGTCACCGCTGTCTAAATCTCCAGCGAAAAAGGTATTTGCAATAGCATCTTCTAAAGCATCCATACCTTTATCTTCAATTAATGTAGTCGTTATTACTTTTTGATCACCAGCTAAATGCTTCACTTCTTCTAATTGTAATTTTTGATCCAAGTCTGTCTTATTGACGATCACTATATATTCTAAGCCTTCAACTGCTTTAAAAAGATTACGGTCTTCCTCTGTTAATTCCTCACCATAATTCAGCACTAGTAATATTAAGTCAGACTCTTTTAACGCTTGACGAGAACGTTCTACACCGATTCGTTCGACAATATCCTCTGTTTCTCGAATACCTGCTGTATCAACTAATCGTAACGGAATACCTCGGACATTTACATATTCCTCTATCACATCTCTCGTTGTACCTGGAATATCCGTTACAATCGCCTTTGTTTCCTGTACAAATGCGTTAAGCAACGAAGACTTTCCTACATTTGGACGCCCAATAATGGCTGTTGCAATACCTTCACGTAAGATCTTACCCTGTTTCGCCATGCTTAATAACCGTTCTACTTCTCGGTACACTTCTTCTGTTTGTTCTTTTAACATTTGATGCGACATTTCTTCTACATCATCATACTCTGGATAGTCAATGTTCACTTCCACATGTGCTACCGTTTCAATTAATTTTTGCCTTAATTGATGAACGAGTTTCGATAGTTTCCCATCTAATTGCTTTAACGCTATATTCATGGCTTTATCTGTTTTGGCACGAATTAAATCCATAACAGCTTCTGCTTGTGATAAATCAATGCGTCCATTAAGGAATGCGCGTTTAGTAAACTCTCCAGGCTCTGCCAAACGTGCACCGTGGAATAAGACATGTTCTAATAATCGATTCACAGATGCCAGCCCACCATGACAGTTTATTTCAACTACATCTTCTTTCGTAAACGTTTTTGGCGCACGCATGACGGTAACCATTACTTCTTCCATCATTTCATTAGTTGCCGTATCGATCATTTTTCCATAATGTATCGTATGGGATTCGACTTTTTCGAGATCTTTCCCTTCAAAAATTTTATTACTTATAGCAATTGCATCCTCTCCACTCAATCGTACAATCGCAATTGCTCCTTCTCCTATCGGTGTCGATATTGCTGCTATTGTATCTTTTTCCACTTCTTCACCCCCATTATTCCGATTTTCTATATATCAATTGGCTATACATTCGATTTAGTGTCACTAACTTATTAGAATAGCACAAAACTATACCACTTGAAAAGATATCCACACTCAGTTTTTGATTTTGACATTATTATATATTATCCACATGTGAATAACTTTTTATGAAACCAATTATTCACAAGCTCCAAAAAAAATAAATAGAATAGCAAAATATAAACCTTTAACCCACGCACCCACTCAACTAATTCGAAGTAACTAAAAACTGCGAACTAATAAATTTTTTGGAATGAAGCTTCCTTCCATTCTTCTGAAGTTAAGTGCTAACTCGTCGCTGCGGAAAAATCGACAGAAAAGCCAATGAATATAGTTCCATAAGTCTGCTCTATCAATAAGCAGAACACTAAAAATAGCGTAGGCAGAATGCGGAGACTCCTGTGGGACAGTGAGAGCTGAAGATCCACTTTGCAAAATTAGCTGAAGCCAGCCCACGGAAAGCGCAGTATTCTGCAGAAGCGTATCACAGCACTCAACATAAATCAAAATGGAAGAAAGCAAACCTAAAAAGGATAACTTCGCAGTTTATGTTTTTTTTGCTTTATTTTATTTTTTTTGTTCATAAAAAAACGAGTAATCGTGTTGATTACTCGTTTTTAAATTATTCATTTTGGTTTAATTACGACGTAACGTTTTGGTTCTGTTCCTTGTGAATCTGTTTCGACGTCTGCTCTTTTTTGCAATGCTGTATGAATTAGTTTTCGTTCAAAAGACGGCATTGGCTCGATTCTTACGTCTTTCTTCGTCTTACTAGCACGATCGGCTAATCTTTCTGCCAATGAAATAAGTGTTTCTTTTCTTCTTTCACGATAACCTTCTGCATCAACAATAACCGTATAATACTTATCAGCATATTGGTGCATCGCTAATTGCACTAAATATTGAATCGCATTTAAAGTTTGACCACGTTTTCCTATTAATAACGCAATCTTTTCTCCAGTCAATTGCAATGTAACAACATTTTGTTCTACTTCCGCACTAACTTTTACATCTACCTGAAACTCAGCTACAATCTTTTCTGTATATTTCTTGATTTTTTCCACAGGATCATCTTCTGATTGATCTTCCTTTACTGGAGCCTCTTCTACTGGTTCTTCATGTTGCGCGACTTTCACAATTGCAGGCTTTGATCCAAATAAACCTAATATCCCTTTTTTACCCTCATCAATTACCTCAATTTTTGCTTGGTCCTCTGTGATGTTTAACTGCCTTAACGCTGATTGGACCGCTTCGTTTACTGTTTGTCCAGTAGCAGTTATTTGTCTCACTATTTATTTCCTCCTGCACTTGCCTCATCACGTTTCATCATTGGATTTTTAATTAATAATGTTTGGAATACCATAAAGATATTACCTACCACCCAATAAAGTGCCAATGCTGATGGGAAGAAAATTGCAAACACCCCAATCATAATCGGCATTAAATAAAGCATCATTGTCATTTGAGGCATCATTGTATTTTGTTGTGCTGTTGTTCCAGCCATCATTAGCTTTTGTTGTAAATAAGTAAATCCAGCCGTAAGAACTGGTAAGATATAATAAGGATCCGGTGAATCCAGTTGGAACCACAAAAAGTGATGACCATCAAGTGCACCCGTACGCATAATCGCATGGTAAAAAGCAATCAAAATCGGCATTTGCACAATGATTGGTAAACAACCTGCTAAGGGATTGACACCATTTTTCTGGAATAATTCCATTGTTTCCTGTTGTAACTTTTGCTGTGTTTGTTGATCTTTTGAACTATACTTTTCTCTGATTTTTTGTAATTCTGGTTGAATTTGTTGCATTGCTTTTGAACTTTTTAATTGTTTAACGTTTAGCGGAAGTAGTATTAATCTGATTAGAAGAGTGACTAAAACAATAGAAAGTCCATAGCCATATTCCGCATTAAAAAATTCTGCAACATTTACGATTAACCATGATAAAGGATAGACAAAATATTTATTCCATATCCCTTCACTTTCTGGAGTGATATCCTGATCAATCTCGGTACAGCCAGATAGTAATACCAATACTCCGACTAGGCCCAATAATATTAGGAGCTTCTTACGCATCGTTATCCTCCTTAATTCCTTCACATTCACATTGTTTACAGTATCTCATTTTACCATTACCATCTATCAACAAGCTAGTCATAATGGTATAAAAAGACGATTATTAACAAAAAGTTCATTTATTTACTAAAAGCTTTGTTTTATAAAGCAAATGGTTGATACTCTTTTTTATCTCTTGAAAACCCATTTCCTTTGTTGGTTGTCTAGCAATAATAATTATATCATAATCATTTTTTATATTTGTATCTAATTCAAGAAAAGCTTGTCTAATATAGCGCTTTACTTGATTGCGTACTACAGCATTTCCAATTTTTTTACTTACAGATAACCCAACACGATAATGTTGTTGGTGTTCTTTATGTAAATAATAAATCACTAGTTGTCGATTAGCAAAAGAAGCGCCCTTCTTAAAAACCTCTTGAAATTCACTATTCTTTTTTATTCTCCATGCCTTCTTCATTACTAGCGCGCCTCCATTAAAGAAAACAATACTCATAATTAAAAGTTATGCCTTACATGGAAAAAGACCACTGAGTGTATCAGTGGCCTATGCAGACAATACTTTTCTACCCTTCTTGCGACGACGAGCAATTACTTTTCGTCCATTTTTAGTGCTCATACGCGCACGAAAACCATGAACTTTTTTACGTTTACGATTATTTGGTTGAAATGTACGTTTCATTTATATGCACCTCCCTGAGGAATCTAAAAATCACAATCGATTTAGACAGTCTTACTCATTATACGTATAAACTATTTCTCATGTCAATGCCTAGTTTTTAAAAACTCGTAATAATCCTCATTATACAAATTTTAAATTCAAATTAACACCCTATCTGTATTATAACAAAACACCTATAAATCTGTTATAATACAGAAGCGTGTGGATAAGTATAAATGATCAAAATGACTTTTTCAACTTTTGTCGACATATTACTCACAAAATAAGAACATGTTAATAGAAAATAGTCACATTTTGTCTAAGTTGTGGATAAGTGTGGAGAAAACATTGCATTATTCGTCTTTGTTTGATATTATATTTGTGTTTTAGTTTGTGAATAAAATTATAAGAAAATGTTCTTATCCACAGTTTGTGGATATTGTGTGGACAAAGGTTCACAACTTGTACATTAGTTTATACACATGAATGTGGAAAACTTAATTTTTAGGTTTTCCGCTTTTTTATCAGTGTGCATCTATCCACAAGTTATTATTCATGTATACTTCCTAGTTTTGCCTAATGAAAGGAGGGTTTTTT